>DEJH01000038.1 GCA_002353275.1 Caryophanales bacterium UBA2753
CTTCATCTAAATATCTTAATAAATGGTTATAGCAAGCTGTCTTATCTCCAAAAAGAAAATATTTTGCTCTTGAGATTTTACGAATCTCTCCGATAAGGTAAGATAATTGTGGGGACGAAGTAAATGGATGAGTTGCTACATATTTAGCAATTAACATCGCATCTAGATTATCCGTTTTAGCCAAGTTAACTGCTTCAGAATCGCGAAATCTTGCAATTAAATTTGGGTTATAAATCTGGACCTGATATCCATTAGAGATTAAGCATCTCACTAGACAATTCATATAATGTCCGGTTGCTTCCATCCCTATTTTTATTTGCTCTTTTTGGCCGAGCAGGCCTAATTCATTTAAGAGTGAACTAAACCCTTCCCGAGAATTAGAAATATCGAAGCTTTTCTTTCTAATTTCTCCATTTCGATCAATGATAGCAACAGTGTGTTTAAACTTACTAACATCGATTCCAACATAAAAGTCCATAAGACCTCCTTTTCTAGCCGTATTAACCATATCAGCTTATCTTTTCGAATCATCTGTTAATGGAACGTCAAAGCGTTAATCAACCTATTAGCGATTAAAAGAAAAGCCGTATGCCTGAGTATGGAGTATGACAGTCAAAGCTGTATAAATACTAAGCAGGATAACGGCATATATTGATTATACTTGTTAGATAAAAAGAGAAATCTAACCAAGTACATGGCTAGATTACATTATTTGTAAAACAGATATAAATACTATAGTATTAATTAAGGGAAGATGGAAAAGAAACTAATTAAGGAAAGTGAAAAGAAAAGGGATCACAAGATTTGGTTCATTCTTTTAAGTGGATTATCTCTCCTTTTAGTGGTGGCCGCTATTTTGCTCGCGGTCCTTATTCCTTTAATAAATAAACTTCCTAAAACTAGGACCGCTAAATACGAATTACTCCCTACTTTATTAGAAGATACCTCTAAATATACTTATTCTGATCATTTATTAAGTATCAACGATGAAAAAGTATCAGTTAAGATTGATACCCCTAACTCTTCTAGTGGAATCGGTGCCCCTTTATATAAATTCTTATATTCTCAAACTAGTGGTGAATCTTCTGAAATCAATATTTCATTTATAGTCAGTGAGACTAACATTAAAAAACTCACATTAGAAATATATCTTTCCGATAATATGGGTGAAAATATTACTAAATTAAGTGAAGAACAATACACAACAACAATAGTAGAAAATATTTATGTCACGAATGTGAAATATGGTAGTGATATCTATCTCCATCACGTGATTTTCTCATATGACTATCTTGCTTAGTGAAACCGCTAAAAACATTATCATTATCGCAGTCACTGTCTTTTTTGTGATTCTTGCTATTTTCTTTTTGTATTTAATGTTTAGGACAATCTTCTCTCGTAATAGACGAAGTCCAAAAAGTAGCAAAATCAAATTAGATAACAAGAAAATTGATGAATCTCATTTAAGAAATTCTCCTCTTATTAAAGAAGAAAAAATTACTAATCAAAACATCAAAGAAATCTCAAATAGATATAATGAAGCCTTCTCTTCTATTGATTCAGTTTTAGATTTCGCTAAAAAAGAAGAAGAGACGATTAGAGACATCTCCTCTAATATTGTTAATGAAAAAACATTAGAGGCTCTTAAAGAAATTCCAATAGAAGAACTTAATAAAGATAAGATTGGAATTAGAGTTAAACCTTTAAGAAATAAAGGAATCAAAACGATATATGACGCTTATATTTTGAAGAATAAAGACTTTTCTCGTATAAGCGGGATTTCATATGACAATTCAAAATTAATCAATAAGAAGTTAGATCAAATTGTTTCAAGAACTAAAGAAGGAGTGAAAGTCACATTAAATGCGGATAGTAAAAAGAAGAGTGATTTAGAACTCATCAAACATCTTGATATCTATAACTCGTCATTAGAAGCGATTAATAAGGCTAAGGAATTAAGTGAGAGAAGAAAAGAAATTGATAACTTAATAAAAAATAGTAAAAAAGATCCTGATTCACTTAATAAGCTCATTGATACCTATAATAATGACTTCACAAAAATTAATAGTGATATCATTTCTCCAATCAATAAAAACAAGAAAAAGAATTATATTGATAGCAAAGAAGATTTTAAAAAGGAAAGCGCAAAATACGGGGTTTCTTTGGGGAATATTAATAAAAATAATAAATCTGAGAAATCTTCTTTAACCCCACAAATAGCAAAACTCGTCGCCTCTCAAGAATTAGATCTTAAAGGATTTAAATTAACGCTTAGAGATTATCAAAGTTGGGGAGCGAAATTCTTAATCAAACAAAGAAAAACCATCTTAGGAGATGAGATGGGTTTAGGTAAAACTGTTCAAGCGATTGCTTCTTTAACTCATTTAAGAAATAAAGGAGAAAGATATTTCATGGTTATCTCTCCTTTAAGTGTTCTCACTAACTGGAGTAGAGAAATTGAGAAATTCTCTGATCTATCTTTTATTAAGATATATGGAAATGATAAACAAGAGTCATTCTCTTATTGGCTTAATAATGGAGGAGTCGCTCTTACTACATATGAAACCTTATCTTCTTTAAATAAACCTAACGATCTCAAAATCGATATGTTAATCGTTGATGAAGCTCATATGGTGAAAAATAAAAACGCCGCGAGAAGCCAAAAGACTAAAGAATATGTCGACTGTTCTAACCGCATTTGCTATATGACAGGAACTGTTATTGAAAATAATTTAGGAGAGATGATTAAGTTAATTGAAGATCTTAATCCTAATCTCGCTCATGAATTAAATAGTCAAAAAGTCTATTTCAATGATGAGATATTTAAGAAACTTGTCGCTCCAATTTATTTTAGAAGAAAAAGAGAAGATGTCTTAACTGAATTACCAGAGAAGATTGAAAATGAGGAGTGGTGTGATCTCTCCTTAAAAGAAGCAAAAACCTATAAAGAAAACGTCTTAAATCATAAATTTGCCCAAGCGAGAAGAGTCTCTTTTGATGTACCTCTATCTGAAAGTAGCAAGATGGCTCGCTTAATGGAAATCATTGATATGGCGAAATTAGAAGACAGGAAAGTGTTAGTCTTTTCATTTTTCTTAGATACGATCTTTTCTCTTAAAGAATATTTAGGAGATAGAGCTCTTCCTCCAATATATGGAGAAATTCCAACTGAAAAAAGACAAGCGATTATTGATGAATTTAATAACTCCACAGGAGGAACAGTATTACTTACTCAAATCGTTTCAGGCGGAACTGGATTAAATATTCAATCAGCTTCAGTAGTGGTCATCACTGAACCTCAATTTAAACCATCAATTGAAAATCAAGCAATCTCTAGAGCATATCGTATGGGTCAAGCTCGTAATGTTTTAGTCTATCGTTTGTTAGCCACTAATACGGTAGATGAAAGAATCACTCAAATATTAAAGAATAAGCAGAATGAATTTAATGCTTATGCGGATGAATCTGTAAGTGCTTCTTCAACATTTGAAGTTAATCAAACCTCAATCTTTGAAGAAGAAGTTAAGAAGTTATCTAGTGAAGATTAACTAAATAATCCTCGATGTTGAGATAAGTTACTTCTCCTTCATCTTTGTCGCCACGATATAATACGTATTTGTGTTCTATTGGATAATATTTCTTTTCAAATATTGCCACTAACTGTTGATTGACTAAATGCTTGAATTGTTCAGCGTACATTGAATCAGTATATTTGATTTCGTATATATCAGATGTTTGTTTTTCATTATTTAAGACCACCATATCAAACTCACCATCAGTGGCAAAGTTCATTTTAAATGTGTCTTTGTGATATAAAGAGGTTTCGTAAATAATGATTTCTTCAATCATTCTTCCTTTGATATCACTTAGGAATTTTTCTTTTAAAGCGTTTTGCACTTTTAAATCATATTGTTTAAGTTTAGGATCGTCTAACAAGATTTCGATTAATGTTTTAGCTTGGGAATATCTAAGACCAGGTTGAGTGAAAATCATCTTTTTAATCTCATTATAAGATGGGTAAATAACTTCTTTAATTGAAGCAAGAACATCTAGTTCATATAAATAATGTTCGAGTTCTAAAAGGACATTACTATCAATCTTGTGCGTTTGTTTTTTCTTATTGATGATGTTTAATGCATCCATTAAATCTTTGAGTAACTTTTCTTCGTTGACCCCTTTAAGCACATCGCCAAATTGTTGATAGTTTCTAGGAGAAGATAAAAGTTTCTTTAATGAACCATAGTCATGAGATTTGAAATCTTGTTCAATAACAGAAATTGCAAATCTATGGTTATTATCTTCAATGATTCGATTAATCACATTTTCTAACTCATTCTTTTCATATAAGTCATATAGGTGAAAGAAATATTTTCCGTTATCGACATTTTTAAGAGAATGAATGATGTTATGAATAATTGATGAATCAACATATTCATTAACATATCCATCTTCGGTTTTAATGGTTTTGTTGTAGTCGATACCTTCAAGAGACATCGTGCCACCATATTCGATGAATTGATCGATGGAATTCACTCCAAGGGTCACCGCAAATTCTTTGTAAGAGATGTATGTTGTGTGAATAAGCTTATACCTGTCATATAACTCATTATGAATAGAGATAGAAAAGCCTAAAGAATCAGTACCGGAAAGGATGATTTTGGCTTTTAAACCATAGATATCAGAAAGAGTGCTAGATAAAGAAACAAAATCTTCTAAAAGAGTTACTTCATCAATGTAGATGTATGAGAACCCATTATTAGTGAGATATTTTAAATCATCGAATAAATCGTATATGGTGTCACCTTTGTTACATTTGATATATGCAGCTTTTGAGAACTCCTTGATAGAAAGGCTATTGATTGATTGAAACATCAAAGTAGTTTTACCGGTTCTTCTAAGCCCGTAAAGAATTAAAACCTTACCAACATAATTGTTTGTGAGGAAATCTTCTATATCCGCAAAACAGAATCTCTTCTTGAAAGATCGATATGGGTTACTTAATTGAAATAAAGATTCTCCATATGAAACATCTAATTTGAATTCATGAGATAAGAACTCATCAATATTGTCACCAGAAAAGTAGATTTTGAATCCAATTGAGTAAGCGTCTTTTTCAGTTAGGATTTCATTTCTCTGTTTACCATCTTCAAGGTACTTGTGATAATAATATTTTTTGTTAGAGACCGTTCTTTTAATGATTGTTCCTTTGGTTTTCATATCTTTCCTCACTTAAAATTTACAACAATTTACAACAATTTACAACAATTTTATACAATATATTGTATTAGGTAAAATTAATAAAAATCTCAAACAAAAACGCCCATTGGATTGGACGTTATTATTGTCAACCAGGCCAGTGCTTTTCCTGAATCGCTCTGTACCACCTTTAAGGTGCGCCGTGGTCGTAAACTGAAAAACACATTCAGCATTAGTGCCGTAGTGGCATTACATCTCCACCTTTGACATGTTTGATACCAGGCAGGACAGCGTCATTAAGGAAAGCGACTCGTGCGCTAGAGGTCATCTATTTGCCTTCCACCTGCATCCCATGAAGCCACTCTATGGCTAGAGTGCGGCGTGGTCGCACGCTGACGTTACCTCACCGGTGGCAGCTATTGCCGCTTAGCGGGAAAGGACGTACATCTCCACCTCTGGTATCTTAATCTTTTCGAAAAGCATCTCAATACTATCTAAGAAAAATCGACATTTCAATAACAAAATTATAGGGTTATTTTTTATCCCATATATTTATATTTAGTTAGTACAAAGTATTATAAGGCAAACGCACGAAATTCA
>DEJH01000023.1:0-1391 GCA_002353275.1 Caryophanales bacterium UBA2753
TGCTTGATAATTGTAGGTATGAATATCTTACTCACTAATGATGATGGGTATTTTGCTGAAGGCATCTCTCTTTTATATGACTTATTAAGCAAACATCATCATGTAGTGATTGTCGCTCCGAAAACAGTGATGTCCGCTAAAAGTGTATCTATCATTGTTGATCATGATGTCGAAGTTAAGAAAATTAACGATCATACGTTTATGATGGATGCTACTCCTGCTGATTGTGTTGCCTTTGGCTTATCTTCTTTATCAATTAAATTTGATTTAGTGGTGAGTGGATGTAATCACGGACTTAATGTCTCTTATGACACGATGTATAGTGGCACTATAGGAGCCTGCTTACAGGCACTTACTTATCGAATACCTGCTATTGCAATTAGTTGTGAAAATAACTTTGACATCGTTAAGGAGAATCTTAATCAAGTCATCAAATACATTGAAGAGAACAAGCTTCTCTCAACTGAATATTTGTTAAATATCAATTTCCCTGTTGGAGAAAAAGTTAATGAGATTAAATTAACTCATATCTATTACCGCAAAGAAAATACATATTATGTTCATAATGGAAACGATATGTATCGTGCTTTAAGAAACATCAATGATAAAAACTGTGTAGACACTGATAGTGATGTTTACGCTATCTACCATAACAACATCTCAATAACAAAAATTAAAAAAACATCAGATATTTATTAGGAGGATATTCCTATGGCAGAGAACGTGACTCTCAAAAACGGGAAGAAAGTCCCGAATGCTAACGACAAGAAAAAGAAACGTTATTGGTGGAGATACCTATTAACGTTTATGGCCGGAGGAGTTTTTGCTACTGGTGCAACTATTGGCACTGTTTTAATCACGACTTCTGCAGTTCATACGAGAGATTTAATCCAAATGGCGGGATTAAACCCAGAAGAAATCCTTGGTCCCGATTATTTAAATATGTCAATTTTAGACACCATTCATACCTTAAGAGGAAGAAAATTTGAAACATTAGGAGATTTAGATGCTGTTTCTCCAATTATTGGTACAACATTCAAAGTCCGTATTAACGAGATATTAGAGCAAAATCTCAACTATTCTTTGAATTGGGACGAATTAAAAATTAAACCGTTTGTTCTCCCAGTTACTAGTGGTAGACCTGCCACTGAAGTTGATCCTAATGAATCAATTTCTGATTATATTCCTCGTGCATTAAAAAACGGAATTACCCTAGCCTCTTTCTTAGATAAAGAGGGACATGCCACTGGAATTGAAAGAATCTTATTATATCCACGTAGTGGTGATACTTATGATTTAGCACATCCATACACGATTAATGATTATATTCAACCAGGCTTCATTGATGAATTAAAAAATAACATCAAGATTGGTGATGTAGTTGAAAATAT
>DEJH01000023.1:1539-3446 GCA_002353275.1 Caryophanales bacterium UBA2753
TTGGACCATTGGTGACTTCTTAGATATGGATAATGTCATGGCTTTACAACTTCAAGAAGTGATTGATTTAAGAAGCGCTACTGGATTAATGGCGACACTAAAAACCAAAACCCTTAGCGAACTTAAAACTGGTAACTTTGTTAATGACATCTATTTAGGAGATATATTCACTAATCCACCTGCTGATAGCATTATGGAAAATTTAGTCGCTGCTAATATCAAAGTTGGAGATTTGGATGATGATTCTGTTTTATTAGGACTCCATGTTAGTGATTTCTTCCCTAACTTATCAAGTGACGATATTCTTTATGCTTTTAGAGGTTATACTTTAAGCCAGATTTCAACTTTAAGCATCAATACAGTAATGGTGAGAGAAATATTCTCAGTTAGTGATATTGAAGCTAATCAATTCTTAAATGCCTTATATAAAAATAATCATGACATCACCTTTGGTGAAGTGATGAATCCAAATACAATTAAAGGTATTGCGATTGGTGATTTATATCCTGACGCAACTAATCAAGTAGTGGTCGCTTTGATTAATAATGGAGCAACCGTTGGAAATTTAGAAACAAAAGTCGGTTCTCTTAAATTAAATGAAGTAGTGACTGCAGAAGCTAATACCACATTAGGAAGAATTATTGCTGCCCTTGGAGAAACTCCAATTAACGGATTGTCTTCTGCTTTCTCTTCTTTAAGAGTGGATCAAGTGATTGATATTGATGCCGATGATCCTGACACCCCTCAAATCTTAATTACTATGCATGAAAAAGGAACCACAATTGATGGCATTTCTTCTTTGATGGATGGTTTAACTGCTAAAGATATCATCAAAATTGGAGGAGAAGATGATCCGCTTTACGCAATTAAAGATGTTTCTGTTAGTGATTCTAATACCTTAATTACCGCTTTAAAGAATAACCTCGCTCTAAAAGATGTAGTTAATATTGATGTTGATGATCCAACTACTCCTCAAGTTCTCATCTCTTTAGCGAATATTAAACTTAATCAAATGGAATCAACTTTAAAAACCTTAACCTTAGGTCAAGTAATTAAAATTGATGATAGTGATCCTAATACTCCACAAATCTTAAAATCATTAAAGAGCACAGTTGTTTTTGGGGAAACTGAAAATTTAGAGACACGTTTAGTGAATCTTAAATTTAAAGATTATTTCTCTGAAAGCGAATGTCAAACTGGTATTCTTAAAGTCCTTTGGAATTCAACTACTCCTGGAGGAGATTTCCTCATCTCTCAAATTAGTAGCAAAGTTCAAGAACTCAAACTAGTTCAATTATTAGAAGATAAGATTTATAAAAACGGTGATCCTACTGAAGAAATTGAACCATTATGGTGGTTCTTATTAACCGAACAAGGTGAAACTTTTACTGCTAGTGAGAAATATCACACTCTAAAAAATGGTGCTTCTTATACGATGGATGATTTAGATAAATTAATTGTCAATATGAATTATCATCTTGAAAACGAGAATCTTGATGATTTATATGCAGCGGGATTAATCAATATTGATGATCCTGAAAAACTTAATCGTATGGTCCCAAGTCAAGAAGACCCAAATGTCAATGTTCGCATCGGAACATTCACCATTACTGAGGCTTTAAATTATTCTTTAAGTCTCATCCATTAATTAGATATATACAATAAAATAAATTTTATTATATAATTACAAACGGAAAAGGAAGTAAAAATATGCCATTAGTAAATACTAAAGAAATGTTTGAAAAAGCTTATAAAGGCGGATACGCTATCGGAGCTTTTAACTGCAACAATATGGAAATCGTTCAAGCGATTACTGAAGCTGCAAAAGAATGTAATTCACCAGTCATTCTTCAAGTCAGTGCTGGAGCAAGAAAATATGCTAAACCAGTCTACTTAAAGAAAATGGT
>DEJH01000085.1:0-4510 GCA_002353275.1 Caryophanales bacterium UBA2753
ACGGAGTAGGAACTTTTGATGATTCTGTTAACTTTTATACTTTAAGTGGTAAAGATAATGTTGTATCCGTTAACCAAAACGGAAGAATTACCGCTGTTAGTGAAGGAAACGACTATGTTGTTATTGAATCAAATGTAGATTCTAGTGTCTATGCCAGTGTCTATGTTACGGTCACATCTTCTGGAGCAGTTCCAACAGTTGACTCCGTCACAGTTTCTCCTTCTTCCTTAAGTCTTGACTTAAATGGAATGAAAACTGGTATCTTAACCGCCACTGTTAACGGAGTTAATGATCCATCTCAAGAAGTGACATGGAGTAGTAGTAATACGAGTGTCGCGACCGTCTCTTCTAGTGGTGTTGTTACAGCTAAGGCAGTAGGTAATGCAACCATTACCGCAACTTCACAAGCTGATGGAACAAAATCAGGAACTTGTACAGTTACAGTTACCGATAGTACCGTTCATGTAACTGGTGTCTCATTAAATAAAAACTCAACAGTTTTAAATATTGATGGTAATGAAACATTAACTGCAACAGTTTCTCCTAATAACGCCACTAATAAAGATGTAACTTGGAGTAGTAGTAACACAAGTGTTGCTACTGTTTCTAATGGAACAATATCCGCAAAGGCGACAGGTTCATCAATTATCACTGTAACTACAGTAGATGGAAGTTATACTGCAACTTGCACAGTGACAGTTAATGCACCTAACACTCAAACTTTAACCATTACACGTGGCTCTTTTTCAGATTCTGGTGGATATGCTTGGTACACATGGACTCAAGCAACATCTGATAGTGTTTCAATTTCTGGCAAAGCTGAGCTATATACAACAACTACAACATCTATGCAATTTAACAAGAGCAATGGAAATAAAGTTGCCGCTCTTTATAACACAACAGCTATTCCAGGATCCATTACCAAAATTGAAGCGACTACCGCTAGTGGTACAAATAGAAGCTGGAATGCATATGTTACTTCCACCGCTTGTTCTAGTAGTGGATCAACATTGACATTTGGTAGCAACAAAACAACTGTTGGTTCAAACGTTACCATCACTACATCTTCTACATCTTTAGGTACCACGACTGCCGGATACAGTTATTTCTGCCTTCAAGAAAACGTTACTGGGGCTTCCTTTTTATCTGAAATTAAAATTACATATATTCCTAAATCAATTAGTTCAATTGAAGTAAAAACTTCACCTTCAAAAACAACTTATGATGCAGGTGTGAATTTTGATCCAACTGGTTTAGTAATAACTGTAAATTATAGTGATTCAACTACAACAGATGTTGATTACGCCACTTCTAGTAGCTCTTTCTCTTTTTCACCAAACTTAGAGACTGCTTTAACTACTCAACACTCAAGTGTTCAAGTAACTTACAACAACAAGACTTGCAATGTCCCTATTACAGTTAGAGCTTTGTCTTCAATCTCAATAAGCGGAAATACTACTTCTTATGTTGAAGGAGATACGTTTGTTAAAGGTACAGTGACCGCTCATTATTCTGATTCAACTACCACTGATATTACTAATGAAGCGACATTTACTGGTTATGATATAACTAATGTTAGTAATCAAACAGTAACTGTAAGTTATGGTGGAAAGTCACTTACTTATGGCATTACTGTTTCTCAAGGTACTTTATCTTCAATTGCTGTTAGCGGACAAACTACTATTTATAACAAAGGAAACCCATTCTCTTTTGATGGTACATGCACCGCAACTTTTGCTAATGGATATCAAAAGAGCGTGACTCCTACAAGTATTTCATCTCCAAACATGAATGTTGCAGGAGTAAAAACAATTACCGTTTCATATACATATAATGGAAATACAAGAACAACATCGTACGACATCACTGTCAATTCGAATAGAACCGTTATTGAGACTACAACTACTACTGGATATAGTGTGGTCGGCACTGTGACATGGCCATCAAATACGCAAACAGTTTCTGTTAATTCTATTTCTGTCTCAACGAGTGGATATACAGCCATTGAATCTAACGCAATTAGATTAGGTTCTGGAAGCAATACCGGAACTGTTACTATTTCATCCACATCTAGCAATATAACAAAAGTTGTTGTAAGTGCTAAAACCTATGGCTCAGATGCAGGAGTTACCCTTACTATTGGTGGAACAAGTAACACAATCACTTCTTCTTATGCAGACTATGTTAAGGAATATACAACCGCCACTAATTCTGTATCAATCGCGACCACAACCAATAAGAAACGTGCTTATATCGAATCAATAACCGTTTACGAAACTAAAGAAACAACTGTTGAAACAGATATTAGTACAAGTGAGGATTGCGTTGGCTTAGAAACATTCATCAGCACTTATTTGCATATGGATTACACTGAAAACCTTGGATATTGTAAAGATAATGAACATCATTACTATTCAACTGCTAAAAATGCATTCAATAATTTAAACGATCACCAAAGAACTTTATTTACCTCTAATAGTGCTTATCTAGTTGAATGGACTAGATTATCTACCTGGGCGAGTAAAAATGGAGATTCACTCAACCAAAATAAGAAATTAGAAGTTGGTATTATTAATCCAGTTTTATCGATTATTAGTGATAATTCATTTGATTTAATTATCACTTTAATCACGATTTCTATTGCTTCTATTTCTATTTGTGGGTACTTTATATTACATAAAAAGAGAAAGATTAGATGAAAAAGAAATTGATTCCTACTTGTCTAACTCTCGGAAGTGCGTTATTGTTCACTTCCCTTTTTAACTTTGCCACAACTAAAGATATAAAAGTAAACGCGATAGAAGAAAAAAGTAATATCGAAGTCGTTAAAGAAAATGTTGATACTTCTAATATCATTAGAATGAAACCAATGGTCACTCCGACTGATACTTATTATGAAACTCAAAAAGGTTATTCAATGAGTAATGTTGGAGATATTGAAACTATTTGGAATCATTATACTGGTAAAGGAGTAACTATTGCAGTTATCGATAGTGGTATTCAATATGATCACGAAGACTTCTTTAGAGAAGATGGAACCTCTATCGTCTCTAATAAATCTGCTTATTTCTATCTCAGTGAATTAGATAATAAGGTTTATAAAGAAGTTCCAGTTGGTAACGATTATTCTTGTTTAAAACATGAATTTTTTGATAGTTATAACGCTTGGGTTGATCATGGTAGTAATGTAAGTAGCACCGCTGCAAGTCCAATTAATGGAATTGGTACAGTTGGTATAGCGCCTGATGCAACAATATTAGCTCTTAAAGTTGATATGACTGATGAAGCGATTAAAGAAGCAATTAAATATGCGGTCGATAATGGTGCTGATGTTATCAATATGTCATTAGGAGCATACGACACTGACGATCCTCACTCTTGGGATGATTCTTATCCAGGATGTGCGACAGCTTATTCTAGCGATATTAATTATGCCTATAATCACGACGTGATTGTAGTTGCTGCTGCAGGAAATGAAACTACAAGTGCTAAATCTTATCCAGCATGTAATGACCACGTTATTGGAGTCGGTGCTTTAGCTAGTAATAGTGAAACTAGAGCAGCCTCTTATTCTAATTTTAATAAGAGCACTGATTCTTCTAGCACCAATCATAATGTTGACTTAATGGCCCCAGGAACTGTTTATGCTACTGGATTAAACGAAAGTGAATTATCAAATAAAGATAAATACCCATCTAATTCGTATCACGTAACTCAAGGTACTTCCTTTGCTTCTCCAATTGTTGCAGGAGCAGCGGCGTTATGGAAAGAAAAATATAACGGCAACCCTGATGATTTTGAAAGCGATTTATTTTCTAGATGTGTCGATATGGGAAGTTATCAAAAATATGGTAACGGAAGACTTGATGTCTATAAACTTTTAGATTTAGAGCATGATGATTTCCTTGTTTCTTCTCGTCACGAAAGACTGAACTTATTTAACACACAAACCGTTCAAATAACTGCAACCAGTAAATCTTCAACTGTTAAGAGTTGGGAAGTTACTGATAACACGGTTGCTTCTATCTCTTATATAGGAGTGGGCACTAATGAAAGTGTAGTTACTGTTACTCCACTTAAAGAAGGAAATACAACTCTTATTGCGAAAGATAATATTGGTAACACAATTGAAATTTCAATTGAAGTATATTTCTATCAACCACATGTTGTTTCTGTTCAACTTTCTCATACTCGAAAAATTGTTGGAGTTAATCAAACTTTCCAATTAGTTGCGACTGTATCTCCTGATACAGTAGTAAATAAAGAAGTCACTTGGTCAAGTGAAGATAATTCAATTGCCACTATTGATCAAAATGGAGTGATTACCGGTAAAAAAGTTGGTCGCACTTATGTTACAGCGAGATCAGTAGACAATCCAAAAGCTTTCAAAAGATGTGAAGTGACAATATTAGAAATTGCCCCTATTTTTGTTAAGGGATGCTCTGGAGAAATTATGACAACAAGCATTACCCTTTCTATTATTGCGTTTTTAGGAATTTCTGTTCTTTCT
>DEJH01000085.1:4633-13235 GCA_002353275.1 Caryophanales bacterium UBA2753
ACATTTTAAAAATAATTGAAAATATTAATATATTTTTATTAGCAATAATTCTATAAATCGTTTAAGATATTCTCTTCTTTATAAGAAGAAGTAGGTAACTTATATGAATAAAAAATTGACTCTTATTTTCGCCACCTCATTATTTTTAACGTTGGCGAGTTGTTCTGGTTCTAATCCAACTGATCCATCTACACCTCCTAGTGGTGACATTCCTGTTACCTCTATCTCTTTAGATAAAACTTCTCTTACATTAAAAGAAGAAGAAACCTACAAATTAACCGCTACAATTAATCCAAGTGACGCAACTGATAAAACCATTACTTGGAGTAGTAGTAAAACCTCTTTTGTTTCAGTTAGTGACGAAGGCTTAGTTACCGCTTTAAGTGAAGGAAGTTCAACAATTACTGCAACTAGTAGTAATGGAAAAACCGCTACTTGTGTAGTTACTGTTAACAAGAAAGTTGATCCAACTCCTACTGATATTGATGGAGTATACGAATTAATTACCTCAACTCCTACTATTGGTAGTTATGTGATGTTTGTCTATGACGGAGAAAAAGACTATGCGATGAAAACTGAGGCGGCAGCTAATAACCGTCCAGGTGTCGCAGTTACCATCTCTTCTAATAAAATTGAAAGAAACGATGATATTGCCGTTTTCAAAGTTTGTGAAGGTAATTCAACTGGAACATATGCGTTCTACGATCTTACAAATAAAGGCTATTTATGCTCTACCAGCGCTTCAAATAAAAATTATTTAAGATTAGAAAGTACAATTTCAGGATATAGTAGTTTTACTGTTTCTACTGGTGCTGATAAAGATATATATTCTGTTTCTGGTAGCAAGAACTATCTACGTTGGAACCATGGTAGTTCTTTATTTGGTTGCTATTCTTCTCAAACTACAATGAAGCAAGTGAGTTTATTTGAAAAAGCTGCTGATCCAATTTATCCAACCGAAATTAGCTTAAGCGGCGCTTCTGATATGAATATTAACGATACTCAAACTTTAGGAGTTGGTTATTTACCAAGTGAAACTAATGTTAAATCTGTGACATTTGTTTCTTCTATGCCAAGCTTTGCTTCTGTCACTAATAGTGGTTTAGTTACTGCGTTAAGTGAAGGAAGTACCACAATTACCGCAACTGCTAGAGGTGAAAATGGTGCTGTTATTATTGCCACAAAAGATATAGCAGTTCATAAAGTTCCTGTTACTGGTGTCACTTTAAGTGAATCAAGCAAAGAAATTTCTACTAGAGGAAGTCTTACATTAAGTGCAACTATTTCTCCAAGTAACGCTTCCAATAAAAATGTTACTTGGTCAACTTCTAATCCAAATGTTGCGACTGTTAATAATGGTGTAGTTACTCCAGTTAATCCTGGCAATGCTACTATCACAGTTACTACTGTTGATGGTAGCTATACCGCTACTTGTAACGTCACAGTTTATGAAGCTACCAAGGATGCATGGACAATTCTTATTTACATGTGTGGTGCTAACCTCGAAAGTGATTATGCCAACCAAACTCAAATTAGAGATGATTATGGCAATGTGTATAGTCATGATGGAGTCGGCTTAGCTGTAGGCGACATCAAAGAGATTTTAAGTGTTAGTGGTAAACCAGATGACGTTAATATTGTCATTGAAACTGGCGGAGCAAACACCTGGACAAATAATTCATACGGAAAGTACTCCAACGGCTATAGCATTGATGCAAGCAAACTCCAAATTCATCATGTTGAGAATAACAAAATTGTATTAGATAAATCTTTAACATATGCTTCTATGGGATTAAGTACTACATTGCAATCCTTTGTTGAATATGGTTTTGAAAATTATGATGCAGAAAAGACAGCGTTGATTCTCTGGAACCATGGTGGAGCAATGCAAGGTGTGTGCTTTGATGAAAAAAAGAATAATGATGGCTTAACCACTAGCGAAGTTGCAACCGCTGTTAAAGGAGCAATAAAAAATAAAAATGCAAGTAAACTTGAATGGATTGGCTATGATGCTTGTTTAATGGGCGTTCAAGATATCGCCGGTATTAATTCTGAATATGCAAATTATATGGTTGCTGCTCAGGAAAGTGAACAAGGTGAAGGTTGGGATTACGACAACTGGGTCGATGATTTATACGCAAAAAAACCTACCGAAACTATTCTTTCAGCAATTTGTGATTCTTTCGTCCAATCAATAGATACAATGATAGATGAATGGCAAAAATCTGATGGTTATCGTTCTGCAAACGATCAAACATTAGCATGGTATGATTTGAGCAAGATGAATTCTTACAAAACTGCTTGGGAAAATATGTCTGCGTCATTAAAAGATAATATTGGCAGTTATGGTAAATCTGAATTCTCAGAGTTCTTAAAAAATAATGTTAAGAGTTACGCTGGAACTACTTATACACAAGGTGAACTCCAAGCTATAGCTACCGAAAACGATGTTTCGGTAAGTTATGTTATTGAGTATTATGGTCTTGTCCAACAAGGTAACGTATATGTCGAAGTGAACGCAGATACCTATGGAACATTTGACGTTCTTGATTTCTTGAACAAAATCAAAAACGATTCTACTTTAGGAAATGGATTATCCAACTTAATTGATATTTGTATATCTGCTCATTCTGAGTTGGTTGGTCATAAGAAAATTGGTGCAGAAGCTGGTAATAGTAATGGAATTTGTTTATTCTTCCCTGTTTCATCTAAAGCTGGTAAATCTTCTTATTACACCAGTAGTATGACAATCTTCACTAATTGGAGAAGTATTGTTACTACATATGGTTATTAATTTATAATCATAAATATTTGCCCCATTAATTTGGGGCCTTTTCATACATGTATATATAAATGATTTTTATTTTAATTGATTTCAAGTTAAAATAATCATGTTTTATGAAACTCAAGAAATATCTCCCTTTCTTATCGTTATTACTTGCTTTACCAAGCTGTTCTTTAGCGAATTTTTATAATCCGCTTCAATCTCTTGATATCTCTGATTATCGTAACGCTTATTATCAAGGTGAATCATATATCAGTCAAAATAAGATTAAAATCTTTGGAAGATACGCTAACGGATATGTTAGAGAATTTGCTTTAGAAGAAGTTAATGTTCATCTTACTCAAGAGGACACAAGAGATAATCCAAATGAACCATTTACTAAATCTGGAGATTATTCTTTATTAGTGGAATGTAGTGGTATCTACTCTAATAGTGTTTCAATTCAAGTTAATAGTAGTGTTGTTTATGCTTCCTCAATCTCGGTTAATTTAGAAAAGACAGAATTAAAAACATTAGAAAACGTTAATTTCACAGTCGCAGTGGAACCAAGTGATTATAATGTTGACTTAGAAATTGAATTTAATAATGAAGACAGTATCTCTTTATTGCAATTAGAAAAACATTCATTCTCTTTTTACGATTCTATTGCAGAATCTAATTCATTAGTTGTTAAAGCAAAAAGCGCTTCTACAACATATATTACTTCAACCACTAATTTTACTGTTACTCCCGCTAGTGAGATTAAAGAAATCGCTCAAACATATAAGAAGTTCCGTAAATATAACGCTCCAAATAAAGGAGATGTGAAGTTCTTAGTCATTCCTATTTGGTTTAATGATTCAAGTAACTATATCAGCGAATCACACCGTGAAAATGTTAGAGAAGATTTAAATAAAGCCTATTTTGGAAGTAATGAAGAGACAGGATGGAGATCAGTTTCTTCCTTCTATAAAGAAGAAAGTAATAACAAACTTAATATCTCTGGCACTGTTAGTGAATGGTATGAACTTAATACTTCTATCTCAACTTATAGTAATGATGATAATCAAGGTAGCTTAACTGCTTCATTAGCAAGAAACGCCACCAATTGGTATTTTTCATCTCACACAAGTGACCCTCGTAGTAATTATGATAGTGATCATGATGGCTATTTAGATGGAGTGATTATTATTTATGGAGCACCAGACAGATATTCTAATGGAGTAGGACAATCTTATCTCGTTAATAGCCCTAACCTTTGGGCATATTGCGCTTGGACTAATGATTCCGCAAGTACATCAACTCCTGCAATCAATCCATTTTTCTGGGCTAGCTATGATTTTATGTATGGAAATAATACCGCGATTAGTAGAACTAATCACGTCCACTATAAAGGAAATACATATTATTGTAATTTAGACACTCACACTTATATTCATGAAGCAGGTCACTTATTTGGACTAGAAGATTATTATGACTATTCTCGTCAATATTCTTCAGTTGGTGGCTTCACTATGCAAGATAATAATGTAGGTGGACATGATCCTTTCTCAGTAATGTCTTTAGGCTGGTCTAACCCATATGTACCAACTGAAAGTTGTAAGATTAAAATTAGGACCTTCCAATCTAGTAAAGATTTAATTCTTCTTTCTCCATCATTTAATTCATATAACTCAGTCTTTGATGAATATATTTTACTAGAATTATATTCCCCTGATGGATTAAATGAATTTGACACTCTTCATCGCTATGCCCCTTACGCTGAAGGACAATATCCTCAAGGGTTTAATGGGGTGGGAATTCGTATTTGGCACGTTGACGCTAGACTTATTTCTAAATCTGGTTCTAAATGGCAAGAAAATTTCTTTAGCGATCTTGATCACCCAGCCGGACCAATTTACTCAACTGCTTTTACCAATACATATTCAATCGCAGGACAGCCTAAAAGCGCCGTTGATCATTTATCAAATTTAGTTACAGAAAATGACCGTAAATATGAAAATTATGATTTGTTGCATTTAATTAGAAAGAGTAATGATGTCTCTTATCGAGTTAACCGTCAATTTAACGGTAACGATTTATTCTTCTTAAATGAAACTTTCTCTTTAGAGACATATTCAAATCAATTCCCATATAAATTTGTTAAGCAAGTAGAAGATAATCGTCTAGATAACGGATTAGCGTTAGGTTGGTCTATCTCTATTAATGAACTTACTAATGAATATGCGGTTATTGAATTAACAAAGATTTAAAAAAAGAAGCTTTATTTTGCTTCTTTATCAATTTTTCTTTTATATCTCACTAAGAGATAAGTTAGAACCATTCCAACAATTAATAAACCAATTCCCACTGGTATTTCAATGACCATTGGGATTTTTATATATGCCCCACTAGCCCAAACTTGGTAATAAGAATAAATTTTATAATTAAAGAATAAAGCAATAGTGCTTCCAACGATAAATCCGATGATTCCATAGAAAGTAGCAACACGATATTTCTCTAATAAATGATTCATTAATTTTGAGATGAAATAAAAGCCAACAATAATTCCAATAGCGAAGCAACCTAATAATCCAATTTGAATTCCTAAATTTGTAGGGTTCCCGTTAAATGTATCTTTAACTGTATTTACTGTTGATGTAATTAGTGGATCATAAAAACCAATAATAAGAAGGACCATACTGCCACTTACTCCAGGAACCACTAAAGCGCATGCAGCAATGACTCCAATTGGAATTAACACTAAATATACCCACCATTTAGGAGAGACAAATAATGACGTAGCGTCAGCTTTTAATAAAACGCTACCAACTCCTAAAAGAAGAGCGATTATAAAAGTAATAACGATAATTACAATATATGATTTCTTAAATGGCTCACCCTTCACTTCATCAGTGACACTTGGGAAAGAACCAATGATAAAGCCAGCAAATAAACACACAATCGCAAACACGAATCCGTTTAACGCCTTATCTAAAAGATAAATAGATGGAACTAAAGCGATAACTACTCCTAGTAAAATGGGGAATAAATATTTAATTGCTTCTAAAAAATGTTTGAAGAGATTACTAATTGCCCAGATTAATTTGTCATAGACTTTTAATATAACAGCGATTGTTCCTCCGCTAACTCCAGGGATAGCAGAACCTACTCCAATTCCAATACCGGCAAGTAAAGTTTTAAACCATTCTTTAACTTTCATACTGACAATAGTATAAACTCAAACATAAGTTTGTATAAATGTTTTTGTTATCTTATATATCTTTTTGATATATGATATTAACGTTATGAAATTATTTGTTGGCTTAGGAAATCCAGGAAAAAAATACGAACACACTCGTCATAATATGGGGTTTGATGCGATTGATTTATTTAGCGAAATCGCACAAATCGATATTGATAAAGAATCATTTAAAGGATTAGTGGGACGAGGAAAAGTCTTTGACCAAGATGTCTTTTTACTTAAGCCTCAAACATATATGAATCTTTCTGGTGAATCAGTGAGAGAAATTGTTTCTTATTTTAAAATTCCGATCGAAGATATTTATGTGATCTATGATGATATGGCTTTAGCCCCAGGAAAAATTAGATTAAGACCAAGTGGCTCTAGTGGTGGTCATAAAGGAATGCAAAATATTATTGAGCAATTAGGTACTGATAAGATTAAAAGAATTAGAATTGGAATTGGAGAGCCAACTTACGACACGATTGATTATGTTCTCTCTAAACCTTCTAAAGAAGAAAGAGTCTTAATTGATGAAGCGATTGTTTCTGCTAGTAATGCGATTAAAGATATCCTGAAGGATAATTTCGATAAAGCGATGACAAAATATAATTAGGAGGACAGTTAACGAACCTATTTGATTACCTCAAAAAAAATAAAGCGATACCCCCCTTCTTAAGCGGAAGTGGGCATTTTGTCGTTGATGATTTAGTTGGTATATCTCTTTTAACCGCTTCTTCTTTTAAAGAAATTAAACACAAATATTTATTAGTTGCCTCTAATTTATATAAGGCTCAAAAAATATATTCATTACTCAAGGCATTTTTACCAAAAGAGAGGGTTTCTTTATTTGTTAATGATGAATTAATTAGAGCAGAAGACCTTTCTCTAAGTAAAGAGATGATCGCCAATAGAGTCTATGTTTTAGATGAAATTGTTAATTCACAAAACGATATTGTTGTCGCTAATATATCTTCTTTACTTAAATATCTTCCTGATAAAGAAGTCTTCATTTCTTCAACAATCAAGATAAAAGTTGGAGATGAAATTAATTTAACTTCTTTAAAAAAGAAATTAGTTCAAGCTGGTTATTCTCAAGTCAATAAAATTGATCAATCTCTTCAATTTGCCTCTCGTGGAGATATTTTAGATATCTATTCTGTTAATTATGATGATGCAGTGAGAGTGGAATTCTTTGGGGACGAAGTTGAGTCAATTAGATTTTTTGATATTGCCACTCAAGAAAGTAAAGAAAAGGTAGATATCATTAAGATTCTTCCCGCTAACGATTTCATCTTTACCGAAGAAGAGATAACAGGTGCGAGTGAAAAGTTATATTCTCAATTAGAAAAAGATAAAGAAGTTCTTTCATTAAGTGACTTCTCTAATTTACGTAATGTTATTGAAAGTGATGTCACTGATATTTTGGAATATAACTATTCTCCTAAACTATATCGATATTATTCTTTAATTTGTAGGAAGTCCTCTACTTTGGTGGATTATTGCTCAAATTACGACATTATTTTGGTGGATGAACCTGCTATAAAAGAATCCGCTAATATGATTAATGAAGAATCATCTTCTTTCTTATCTGAATTATTCGAAAACGGAAGATGTATTTCTCATCTTTCATTATTTAATGATTACGATAGATTAATGTCTAATCATCGTTATTTGATTAAGACTAATCCATTAAAAAGAAATGATAACGATGTTGTTTTTAATTGTAAGAATATTCCTTTTGAATCATCTAAAGATATCGATGCGATTAATATCATTCGTTCTTACACTAATTTGAATTATAAAGTGAATATCTCTTTAGCGAACAAAGAACAACTTGATAACACGATTAATTTGTTAAATAGTGAGAATCTTCCTTTCGAAATGGTGGATGCTTTCTCTTTACCTAATAAAAGACAAATTGGTTTATCGATCTCTTCTTTACCAATTGGTTTTACCTTAGATGATGAGAAAATAACTTTTTTAACTAGCAAGGAATTATTTAATCATAAAGTTAGAGTAACTAGATTTGATAATAGATTTAAAGAAGCCACTATTTTAAGAAGTGGAGAAGATCTTTCTCCTGGAGATTATGTTGTTCATGAATATCAAGGGATTGGAGAATTCCTTGAATTACAGACTCTTGAAGTAGAAGGAAAACATCAAGATTATCTTAAGATTGCCTATTATGGTGGAGAAATTTTATATGTCCCGCTTAACCAACTTTCTTTAATCAGAAAATATTTAGGTAAAGAAGGGGCTAGACCTCGTTTATCTCATTTACACACTAAAGATTGGGAAAAGACAAAAGAGAAGATTAAACAAAGAATTAATGATTTAGCAGAACGTCTTCTTGCTTTATATGTTGAAAGAAGCAAGGTTCAAGGATTTAGTTTTGCTAAAGATGATGAATTCCAACAAGCTTTTGAAGACAGCTGCGAATTTGAATTAACCAAAGATCAAAAGCGTTCATTAGACGAAATTAAAAAAGATATGGAATCTTCGCATCCAATGGACCGACTTCTTTGTGGTGATGTTGGCTTTGGTAAAACAGAAGTTGCTTTTAGAGCGATCTTTAAAGCGATTAATTCTGGTAAGCAAGTTGCGTTACTTTG
>DEJH01000085.1:13271-13792 GCA_002353275.1 Caryophanales bacterium UBA2753
GCGATTGAAAGATTTAAGGATTTTGATATAAAGGTTGCGATATTTTCTCGATTAATTCCTGAAAAGAAACAAAAAGAATATATAAAACTCATTCAAGAAGGGAAGATCCATTTAGTGATTGGCACTCATAGATTACTTTCTAATGACATCATCTTTAAAGATTTAGGGTTATTAGTAGTGGATGAAGAACAACGCTTTGGTGTTGAACAAAAAGAAAAGATTAAAGAACTTAAAAGTAATGTTGATGTTTTAACTTTAAGCGCGACTCCTATTCCTAGAACCCTACAAATTTCATTATTAGGACTAAGAAGCTTATCCCAAATTAACACTCCTCCTACTGAAAGAATGCCGATTCAGACATATGTTACTCCGTTTAGAAGCGATGTTGTAAAAGAACTCATCCAAAGAGAATTAGGAAGAGATGGACAAGTGTTCTATTTACATAACAATATTGAAACGATATATGAAATTGCTAATCGATTAAAACGAGCGCTTCCAGAAGCGACTATCGCTGTAGCGCA
>DEJH01000031.1 GCA_002353275.1 Caryophanales bacterium UBA2753
ATTAGATTAGACATTCGTCGAACTGAAGCGATTAAAACTGGAAGTGATGTTACTGGTAACACTGTAAGAGTGAAAGTTGTGAAAAACAAAGTCTCGCCACCATTTAAACAATGTGAAATTGATATCATCTATGGTGAAGGAATTTCTAAAGACGCTGAAATCTTAGATCGAGCAGTGGAACTTGGTATTATCAAAAAGAGTGGTGCTTGGTACGAATATGAAGGTAATAAAATCGGCCAAGGAAGAGATGCTGCTAAGGAATATATCAAAGTTAACGAAGACGTCAAAGAAGCACTTCTTAAACAAATTAAAGAACTTAAAAAATAACATCAATAAATTACGGAGAAATTTCTCTCCGTTTTTTCTTTTCTAATATAGAAAATATTTATATAATACTAATGTATCTCTCGGACAGATACTTACCTATAGATTCTCAGTAGAGAAATTTAACTATCAGGCAATGCCTGTTATATATAAAAGTCACTTAATAATTAATTTTAGGATGATTTTAGGTAAATAGTCTTTTGACTATATATTTAGAAAGGACACATATAATGTCTATATTAAATGCATTTATGGAAGTTGGTCTTCCAATTATTATGGTGTTTGTTGGACTTCTCGTAGGAGCTGGCACAATTTTCTTTGTTCCATTTTTCAAAAAACAAAGAGATCAGAATAAGGCTAACAAGATTATCCGCGAAGCCGAAATTAAAAGTGAGCATATCATTAAAAACGCTCAACTCGATGGTAAACAAACCATCAATGAAATGAAAATTGAAGCTGATAAAGAAATCAAAGAAAAGAAACTTGAAATCACTGCTCAAGAGAACAAACTCTTACAAAGAGAGCAATCAATCGATAGAAGAGATGCTGCTCTTATTCAAAAAGAGAATACTCTTGATGAGAAAAACGAAACTCTTAATCGTCGATTAAAAGAGTTAGATAAGAAGGAAGTCGTTTTACAAGAAAAGATTGACTCCATCATCAGTGAACTTGAAAAAGTTGCGCAAATGTCTACTCAAGAAGCAAAAGATGAACTCTTCTCAAGAGTGGAATCTAAAGTCAGTAAAGAAATTGCTCAATACATCAAAAACAAAGAAGATGAGGCTAAAGAACAAGTCGCTTCTAAATCTCAAGAGATACTCGCTTTAGCAATGAGCAAATACGCTCAAGAAACGACAATCGAAAAAACTGTCTCGGTTGTTGCTCTTCCTAACGATGAAATGAAAGGAAGAATTATTGGTAGAGAAGGTAGAAACATTCGTACTCTTGAAACTCTTCTCGGTGTTGATTTAATTATTGATGACACTCCTGAAGTCATTACCGTTAGTTGCTTTAACCCAATTAGAAGAGAAATTGCTAGAATGTCTTTAGAGGCCTTAATTAAAGACGGCAGAATTCAACCAGGAAGAATTGAAGAAATCGTTGAAAAATGTAAATCTGAAGTCGAAGAAACCATTCATAAAACTGGACAAGATGTCGCCTTCAAACTTGGCTTACCAAGAATTAATAAAGAATTACTCGATTATGTTGGACGCTTAAAATACCGTACTTCTTATGGTCAAAACGCTTTAGAGCACTCCATCGAAGTTGCTTATTTAGCAGGTTCAATGGCAGCCGAACTCGGCTTAGATCAAAACCTCGCCAAAAGAGCGGGTCTCTTACATGATATTGGTAAGGCTGTCGACTTTGAAATGGATGGCTCTCACGTAGAAATCGGTGCTCGTTTAGCAAAGAAATTTGGTGAAGGAGATGTCGTTATTAATGCCATCGAATCTCACCATGGTGATGTACCTGCTAAATATATCATTTCTCACCTTGTTCAAGCCGCTGATACATTAAGTGCAGCCCGCCCAGGAGCAAGAAGTGAAATGCTTGAAAACTACATTCAAAGAATTGAAAAACTCGAAGAGATTTGTAAATCCTATGATGGAGTTTATCAAAGTTACGCTATGCAATCAGGACGTGAATTACGCGTCATGGTTATCCCAGATAAAATCGATGATATCGGAGCCTTTAAATTAGCAAGAGATATCAAAGAAAGAATTGAAAATGAAATGACCTACCCAGGTCAAATCAAAGTCTCTGTCATTAGAGAATATCGCGCTGTTGAAACAGCGAAGTAATTAATTACTTCTAGAAAGAGTTATTTTGAGAATATTATTTATCGGCGATGTTGTCGGTAGAATTGGTAGAAGAATGGTCAAAGACTATCTACCTTCCTATATCGATAAATATCATATTGATTTCGTGATTGCCAATGGCGAAAACGCATCTCATGGAAAAGGGTTATTACGTCACCATTATTTTGAACTCATTGAAAGTGGAGTGGACGCGATAACTTTAGGAAATCATTACGATTCTAAAAAAGATATAAGAGGATATATTGATCGAGTTGATCGATTAATTCGTCCTCTTAATCTCATTCATGAATATCCTGGAGAAGGAAGCATAACCTTTGATGTTAATGGCGTTTCTTTAAGAATCACTAATCTCCTCGGTAGTGCTTACATGAAAGAAGAAGTAAATAATCCATATTACGCTTTAATCGATTATTTATCTTCGCAAGAAGAGAAATGTGATATCCATATTGTTGATTATCACGCTGAAGCAACTGGTGAAAAGATTTGTTTAGCCTATGCGTTAGATGGCAAAGTCAGCGCTGTTATTGGCACTCATACCCATGTACAAACTAGAGATCCAAGAATATTAGAAAATGGCACCGCATTTATTTCAGATGTAGGAATGACTGGTTTATATGATGGAGCGTTAGGCTTTGATAAAGATTCAGTGGTTTCAAAATTGATGTATGGAGAAGCCAGTAAATTCTCAATTCCTGAAGAAGGAAAAGGAGTCTTCTCTGCAGTTGTTATCGACATTGATGAAATAAGTGGAAAAGCGAAAGAAATCTTCCCAATTTACCAAATTGAAAAATAATTATGAAAACTAAAATTGTTAATTATCCTGATTTATTAGAAGCTCGTAACCGTCAAAAAAGTGAGACTATTTTTGTCGACGCTAAAACTCTTCATATCGATGAGATGAAAGAGATTGGTAGTGGAAAGAAATATTATATTCATACATTTGGTTGCCAAGCTAATGTTCGCGATGAAGAAACAATGAGAGGCTTATTAGAAAGCGTTAATTATGTTAAAACTGATAAACCAGAAGAAGCTGATGTCATCATTATCAATACCTGTGCAGTTAGAGAAAACGCTGAAGATAAAGTTTATGGTGAAATTGGCAATTTAAAAAAATATCGTAAGATTAATAAAAAATTAGTCTTAGGGATATGTGGATGTATGGTGGAACAACCAGAAATATTAAAAGTCCTAACTGAAAAATTCCCTGAAGTTAATCTTTATTTTGGCACTCATGAATTAGATCATTTATTAGATTTAATATATGAAGTTTATTCAAATGATTTTAGGTTAATTTCTATCAAGTCAAAACAAGGCGAAGTTATCGAAGGATCTCCTGCGAAACGAAATAATGAATTTAAGGCATACGTTAATATTATTTATGGCTGCAATAAATTCTGTACTTACTGTATTGTTCCTTATACAAGAGGAAAAGAAAGATCCCGTAAATTTAGCGATATTATGGATGAAGTCCGTGAGCTTAAAAAGAAAGGTTATCAAGAAATTACTTTCTTAGGACAAAACGTTAATGCTTATGGAAAAGATCTTGATGAAAATAAAGATTTCGCTGATGTATTAGAAGAAGCGGCAAAGATGGGAATCCCTCGTATTAGATTTACTACTTCTCATCCTTGGGACTTTTCATCTAAGATGATTGATGTCATTGCGAAATATGACAATATCATGAAATGTATTCATCTCCCTGTTCAAAGTGGTAATGACGAGGTACTTCGACTTATGGGAAGAAGATACACTAGAGAACATTATCTTAACCTAGTTAAAGAGATGAGAAATAAGATTCCTGGTTTATCTTTATCTACTGATATTATTGTCGGTTTCCCTAACGAAACAGAAGAACAATTTAATGACACCTTATCTTTAGTTGATATCGTTAAATATGAAAGTGCTTTTACTTTCATTTA
>DEJH01000004.1 GCA_002353275.1 Caryophanales bacterium UBA2753
CAAGAAGAAGTGGTTAAGAATTATCACCTTCTTACTAAAAAATCGATTATCTATGTCGCTAATGTGTCTGAAGAAGATTTGGTTGATATTGATAACTGTGAATTCTATAACCAAGTTAAAGAATATGCCGCTAAAGAAAATAATGAAGTGATTCCTGTAAGCTGTGAAATTGAATCTCAACTCTCAGAACTTCCAAAAGAAGAAAGAGCGGAGTTCTTAGCGGATTTAGGTATCCCAGAAGGTGGTTTATCTCGCTTAATTAAAGCAACTTATAAACTTTTAAATTTATCAACATTCTTCACTGTTGGTCCTGATGAATGTCGTGCTTGGACTTTTACTAATGGAATGAGTGCACCTAACTGTGCTGGAGTGATTCATACCGATTTTGAAAGAGGTTTTATCTGCGCTGAAGTTTATACCTATGATGCAATTAAAGAGTTAGGTAGTGAAGCGGCAGTTAAAGAAGCAGGAAAACTTAGAACTGAAGGAAAAGGTTATTTCCCAAAAGATGGAGATATCATGTTCTTTAAATTTAACGTATCAGGTAAAAAATAATGGATTATCGTATTGGTTTTAGTAAAGATATTCATCAACTAGTTGAAGGAAGAGAATTAATCATTGGCGGAATGGTTGTTCCTTTTGATAAAGGAGAATTAGCCCATAGCGATGGCGATGTTTTATATCACGCTTTAGCGGAATCAATTTTAGGCGCTTTAGCTTTAGGAGATTTAGGCACTCACTTCCCAGATGATAGTGATCTTACCAAAAACATGGATAGTAGTCTCATCGTAAAAGAAGTTGTTCGTATGATGGAAGATAAAGAATATGAAGTTAATAATGTCGACATCTTCATTTCTTTAGAAAAACCAAAATTAAAAGGTTACATTCCTTTAATTAGAGATAATGTCGCTAAATTATTAAAAGTAGACTTATCTCAGGTCTCAATTAAAGCTGGGACTAATGAAAAAATGGGACCGGTTGGAGAAGGAAAAGCGATTGAAGCTAGTTCAATCATATTATTAAGAAAGAAAAAATAGTTATTGCTAATAAATTAGTAATAAGTATAATGAAGTGTTCAAAATGGAAATTAGAGATTTATTAAAACAACAAATACAACTCGCTCTTAAGGAATTAGGAGTCTCTTTAGATATTAATGAAATCGTGATTGAAAATTCCAAGGATAAGAATCATGGAGATTATGCCAGTAATGTCGCCTTAAAAAGTGCTAGATTATTTGGCAAAAACCCTAAAGAAGTCGCCTCTTTAATCGTAGATCATATAAATTGTGACAATATCGACCATATCGAAATTGCTGGTCCAGGATTCATTAATTTCTACATGAAAAGTAATTCCTTAACTAATGTAATTTCTAAAATCATTAATGAAGGTGAAAACTTTGGAAGAGGAGAAAAGAAAAATATTAAAGTTAATGTTGAATTCGTCTCCGCTAATCCAACAGGAGACCTCCATGTTGGTCATGCTCGTGGAGCGGCGATTGGAGACTCTATCTCTCGTATCCTATCTTTTGATGGATATGATGTGACGCGTGAATATTATATTAATGACGCTGGTAATCAAATTGATCATTTAGGTGAATCAATTGAAGCAAGATATAAAGAGATTTTAGGTCTTCCATTTACTCTTCCTGAAGATGGATATCATGGAGAAGATGTGAAACGTGTTGCCCAAAAAATCTATGAAGAAGTCGGAGACAAAGCTTTAGAAAATAGTAATCCTCTTGAATTTTTTAAACTCAGAGGAATGGAAATTGAACTTGATAAAATCAAAGAAGATTTAGCAAGATTCAATATTGTCTTCGATGTTTTCTCTAGTGAAAAAGCTGTCCGTTCAAATGGAGCAATTGAAAAAGAGATTAAATATCTTGGTAAAAATGTCTACGAAAGTGAAGGGGCAAAGCTTTTAAGAACCACAGCTTATCTTGACGATAAAGATCGTGTCATTGTTAAAAGTAACGGTGAATACACCTACTTCATGCCAGACATCGTCTATCATGTAAATAAATTATCTCGTGGTTATGATTTATTAATCGATGTATTAGGTGCCGACCATCACGGTTATATTAACCGTATGAAGAGTGCTCTTATGATGCATGGATATTCTAAAGACGTTTTGGAAATTGAACTTATCCAAATGGTGAGAATGATGAAAGATGGAGAAGAATTCAAGCTTTCTAAACGTACAGGTAACGGATATACCTTACGTGAACTTTGTGATGACGCTGGAGTTGACGCTGCTAGATATTTCTTTGTGATGAGAGCTGCTAGTGGTCATCTTGATTTTGATTTAGATTTAGCGGTCAAACAAAGTAGCGATAACCCTGTTTATTACGCTCAATATGCTCATGCACGTTTATGCTCTGTTCTTGAACAAGGAAAAGAATTTGAAATTGATACCACTGGTTCTTTATTAAAAGAAGAAAGTGAATTAGAACTTGTAAAGAAACTTTCAACTTTTGAAGACGCTATTAGAAGCGCTTCTAAAGAAAGAGCGCCATATAAAATTACTAACTACATTCATGAATTAGCCGAGAAAGTTCATTCTTTCTACACTGAATGTCGAGTTATAGATAAGAGTAACAAAGAAGTTACTTCTGCTAGATTAGGTTTATGCTTAGCTAGCAAAATTGTTTTAAGAAACGCATTATTCTTAGTCGGTGTTAGCGCCCCAACTAAGATGTAAGGAAGGAGACATATATGTCTAAATCATTAATTGAAATCGCTTACGAATTCGTCGCTTCCCACAAAGGCTCTGTCAATTTTTCAGAAATTTGGGAACACGTTAAAAAAGTAAGTGAAATGAGTGAAGAAGATGCGAGCCGTAAAGCCGGGCAATTCTTTACTAACATGATGCTTGATGGTCGCTTTGTGACCTTAGGCGAAAACGAATGGGATTTAAGAGAAAGACACACTTTTGATAAAGTCCATATCGATATGAGAGACGTCTATAGTGATGTTCAAACTTCTGACGACGATAGTGAAGAAGAAGAGGAAGAAGTCGAATATAATAAAGTCTTCGAAGAACCTAAAGAAGATTCTGATGAAGATAGTGAAGAAAAATTCGATGAATCTTCTGAAGAAAGTACTGAATTTTAATTTCAATGTTTGATCAAATAATTGAAAAAATTAAACAATACGATTCAATCGTCATTTTTGGACACCTTAATCCAGATGGTGATTGCTATGGTTCTCAAGTTGGTCTAAGGGAACTCATCCTTTCCTTATATCCAAATAAGAAAGTCTATATTACAGGCACTGGTTGCCCTCGTTTCTTTAAGTTACTTCCTTCTATGGACGAAGTTAGTGATGAAGTGATTAAGAACTCTTTAGGAATTATCGTTGACGGTAACGACTTAGGAAGAATGGAAGACAAAAGAGTGTTCAATTGTCTTGATTACGCGAAAATTGATCATCACATCGATACTGGCTCATTTAAAGAAGGACCACAAGTGGTGGACACTAGCGCTAATAGTGCTTGTGACATCATCACACGTATGGCGATAGAGAAAAATGTTAAATTATCCGTTATTGGTGCGACTGCTTTATATTTAGGAATTTTAACTGATTCAGCTAGATTCCAATTCGTCAATAATTATCCTGAAACTTTTGAAAGAGCGAAATATCTCGCTAATAGTGGAGCTCAAATTCATGAACTCAACAAATTATTAGCCCAAACTGATGAAAATTCTCTTGCTGCAAAAGGATATATTTTTTCTCACTATAAGAAAACTGATGGTGGAATTATTTATATCATTTACACTAAGAAGCTACTTAAGAAGCTTAAGTTATCCGCTAATAGTGCTAGTTCAATGATTAATCTATTAGGAAATATTGAAGGATATCCAATCTGGTGTTCTTTTGCTGAATATGAAGATGGAAAAGTGAGAGTGGAACTCCGCTCTAATGGACCTGCTATTCAACCTTGTGCTGTTCGTATTGGTGGAGGAGGACACGCTCAAGCTAGCGGTGCCCAACTTCCAGAACTAGATTACAAAGTAATCGATAATGTCCTTAAAGATTTAGATGACACTTTAACTAAGTGGAGGAAGGAACAATAATTATGTGGGAAAAAGAACTTCAAGAAGCGATTAAAGCTGGTTTAAAAGCTAAAGAAAAAATCATGGAGTTTTATAACAAAGGTTTTGATGTCGAAATCAAAGAAGATAATTCTCCTGTTACCATCGCTGATAAAACCGCAGATGCGATCATTCGCGCTCATCTACATGAAGCATTTCCTACTCATGCTTTCTTAACTGAAGAAAGTACTGATAATTTAGATAGACTTAAAAATGATTTTGTCTGGATTGTCGATCCAGTTGATGGTACTAAAGATTTCGTTGCTAAAGATGGTCAATTTACCACCAATATCGCTTTAGCATATAAACATCATTTAGTAGTTGGAGTAGTCATTGCTCCAGCGATTGATGAAATCTATTTTGCAAGCAAAGATAATGGTGCTTTCTATCAAAAAGGTAATGAAAAACCTATAAGAATCCACGTAAATGATAAATTAGAAGACTTAACAATGCTTACTAGTGTCTTCCATTTCACTAAAGATGAAGAAGAATTTATTAAACGTCATTCTGACAAAATTAAACATGTGATGAAAAAAGGAAGTTCTCTTAAACCATGTGCGATTGCTCATGGCTTAGCAGAGATTACTTTCCGTTCTTCCGCAGGAACAAAAGAATGGGATACCGCTGCTTGTCAATTAATTGTCACAGAAGCTGGTGGACTATTTGTGGAACCTGATGGAAAAGAGATCTTATATAACCGTGAAGATGTTTATAATCGTAATGGTTATATGGTAGTTAATCGTAAAGAAAATTTATTTAAATAATAAAATGCCCATACGGGCTTTTTATGTTTGGAGGAAAATATGTCTGACATCATTAAAGATTATAATTCAGAGCTCGTAATCATGGATCAATTCCTTTCATCTAAAGGAAATGATTTTTACATGAATTTAGCAGTTGCAGTGGAAGTTGTTAAAAGTGGAGTAAAACCTGAATTTAGAACCTATGTTTTAAATACAATTAATCCAAAGATGAGAAATTATATTACCAATTCTTCTTTAACTAATGATGTTAAATTAGAAAGTTGTTATTATCTATTGTTTAATGGGGTTCTTGAATATTTGCATCAAAAAGAATTTGGTTTTAATGATACTGATCTCTCATATATTTGTAATCATTATAATGATGAAAATGACGATTCTATTATCGAAGCGTATCTTAAAAAGAAGAAAAAAGCTGATAAATTAGAAACCGCTAAATCTTTATATCCAGTTTTTGATTTTGCTATAAGCGCTTACACTAATTATAAAGCAGCTAAAGCTGATGTTATAATTGACACTAAACACATCAATTCTTTAAAGATGCTTATTGGAAAAGAATTCATGGATAATGTCGATGATTCTTCTAGTAGTGAAAATACTTCAATCACCAAATCAGTGTCAGGTTGCTATATCGCGACTTGTGTTTATGGTAGTTATAATTGTCCTGAAGTATATCGCTTAAGAAGATATCGTGATTATTATTTAAAAGAGAGAAAGCTAGGCCGTTTATTTATCAAAATGTATTATGCGACTTCTCCAAGCTTAGTGAAGCATTTTGGAAATAAGAAATGGTTTAGAAAAATCTTTAAATCATATCTAGATAAAAAAATAATTAAATTAGAGAACAGTGGTTATAGTGATTCTCCTTATAACGATTAAAAAAGATCCTCAAGGATCTTTATTTTTTTATTGGCTGGGGTACTTGGGATCGAACCAAGGAATGTCGGAGTCAGAGGCCGATGCCTTACCGCTTGGCTATACCCCAATTAGGCTAATCGAACTTCGACCACTCCAGGAACTTCTTCCTGAAGAATGACTTCCACTAAATCTTTAATGTCATTATATGCATAGGAACAATCTTGGCACGCTCCGTGCATTCTGACATAAACCACTCCATCATTATAGGAAACGAATTCACAGTCTCCTCCATCTTTTCTTAAGAAGTGGCGAACTTTATCTAAAGTAGTGATGATTAATTTAATTGTGTCGTCTTTGACATCATCATCTTTAATTTCAAGATGATATCCGTCATATGCATCTTTTGCATTTTTTAAGAAATGGTTAGCGACATCTAGGAAATTAAATCCGTGTTTTTCTCCTTCTCCACGGTAATGTTTAGTAACAGCAACGTTATACCACTGTAAGGAGATGAAAATTCTCCAAAGATAATAACGTCTAATTTCTTCATCTGTTGGTTTATCATTATAGTATTTGTTTAATAATTCTCTACCTTCACTAACTAATCCGTTACCAAAAGCGGCGATATCATAAATTGCGTCGTTATTCCCAACGAATTCAAAATCGATGAAATAATATTCATCATTAGGAGTTTTAACGATATTACTTCTTTGTGCGTCGTTATGGCATAAAGATAATCTTTGAGATTCTAAATATTCTCTTTTTGAAAATAAGAAGTCCCTTAATTCTTGATATAAAGGAGAAGATTCTTTTTCAAAAGATTTTGCTTCTTTTTCATAAATATTCACGAAGCGATCAAATGGAGCGTAGTCTTCTCTAGATAAAACAATTGAACTATGAAGTTTTTTAAATAATTTAGCAACCTTTTCATAATCAAAATCAGCGATGTGATCTAATGAATTACCTTCAATATATTCATTCATTTTGATTCCAGTTTTCTCATCAAAATAAACATTCTTACTAGTAATACCTAATTCATGAATGATTGCTTGATGTTCTTTTTCTAATGGGCGATCAACCATTTCATTAGCTTGTTCAGTAGGGATATAAAGAATATATTTCTTATCGTTTTTATCTTTTACTAAAAAAGAAAGGTTCATCATTCCTCCAGTAATTGGATGGAGGACTTCACTTCCCTCTCCTAAGATATTAATTACTAATTTGTTGATCTCTTCGTTTGTCATGGCAACAATTATAACACTTATAGATAATTTTCGTATAAAATTATTTCGTGCAATCAAAAAAAGAATTAGTTTGTTTTTATCTTTTCTTAATCATTTCAATTATGATTAACGTTTTTATCGTTGTTGAAGGCTTTATTGGAGGAAGTGATAGTGCTTCCCAAAGCTTTTCTTTAACTAATCTATTTATTGAATTTGTGAAATTAATTGACCCTAATAGTCCTCTTGTTACTAATCCAGAGATCACTCATTCTGTCATTCGTAAACTAGTGGGTCACTTCCTCTTATTTGGCCTATCTGGTTTATTTACAACATTGACTATGGTTTTTATTAATGACTCTATGACTATTCACAAAAAAGAAATAATGATCATTTCTTCTTTTTGTGGGCTTTCTTTAGCCTTTATTAGTGAATTAGCCCAACTCTTCACTCCAGGAAGATATATGTCGATTATCGATATGTTAATCGATCTATCTGGATATATTTCTTTTGGAGGTATTACTTTTATAATCGCTTATCTTTCTTATAGAAAGAAGAGTCAAAAGAAGGCATAATGATTATATGAAATTAAAACTCAAGAAATTTATTTGTGGAGTTAATAATATGGTTCTTTTTACCGCGCTTCATAAATATTTCCCTTCTTTGAAAGCCGGATATGTTTTAAGAATCCTCTTATTACCTATTTATATATTTTATTATTTATATCGTTTAATTTTTGTTCCATCTGAGAAAAGAGAATTTAAACATCAATTAGGTTTATGTTTAATCATAAAAGATGAAGCTAGTTCAATTAATGAATGGATTAAATATCATCACCATATTGGAGTGGATATTTTCTATATCTTTGATAATGGTTCAAAAGATAATTTATTAGAAGTTCTTTCTCCTTATATTAAAAGTGGTTTAGTCATCTATCAAAAAATAGAAGGAAGAGGAAGACAACTTGATGCTTATAACATCTGTCTAAGAAAATATAAAAAAGAAACTAAATATATTGGTTTTATTGACGCTGATGAATTTATCTATACTAAAGAAGAATCTATATCCTCTATATTAGATAAAACATTTAAAAACAAGAAATGTGGCGGCATTGCACTTAATTGGGTAATCTTTGGCTCTAATGGATTAAAAGAAAAAGATGATCGCCCAGTAATTGAAAGATTCACTAAGAGAAGTAATTATGATTTTGAACATAATCAAAACATCAAATCCGTTGTCAATCCTAGAAAAGTATTAGCGAGTGTTAACCCTCACTATGTTGCTTATATAAGAGGATATAAAACATATTCAATTAATAATGAAGTTGTTCCTTCTTCTAATTATACAAATATTAAGAATATGGAACTTGCTCATATCAATCATTATTACTGTAAAAGTAGAGAAGAATATTTAGAGAAATGTTCTCGTGGCCTCGCTGATCAAACGCGTGTCCGCGATGACATCTTTAATCTCTTAGATAAAAATGATGTCATCGATGAATCGATGCTAAAATATTGCGGTTGTATTAAATAAAAAAACTCGACTAAGTCGAGATTTTTTTCAACTGGTGCCCGGGACCGGAATCGAACCGGTACGGTTTATACAACCGCAAGATTTTAAGTCTTGTGCGTCTACCTGTTCCGCCACCTGGGCTTTTAGTTGGTGACTCGCCGGAGATTCGAACTCCGGACCCCGTGATTAAAAGTCAAGTGCTCTACCAACTGAGCTAGCGAGTCATGTGTTTTTTGGCTGGGGTGGGTGGGATCGAACCACCGAGATGACAGAGTCAAAGTCTGTTGCCTTACCTCTTGGCTACACCCCAATAATTTGGTGGTGGAGGGGGGCAGATTCGAACCGCCGAACCCGAAGGAGCTGATTTACAGTCAGCCGCGTTTAGCCTCTTCGCTACCCCTCCATTTAGTTATTGTTAGCGCGTAGTTTTTGGTGGATGCTGAGGGGCTCGAACCCCCGACCTCCGCCGTGTAAAGGCGATGCTCTCCCAGCTGAGCTAAGCATCCGCTTTAGCAGATACGCGAAATATAATATATCATTACGATATATATAAATCAATAAAAAAATCGCCAATTTTTTCGACGATTTTTCTAGCTCTAAACTATAGAGTTTATCTTACTTAATAACCTTTCTTTCCTAAGAGATGGAACATGTTCTTTTTATAGATTTCAACCCCTGGTTGATTAAATGGATTAATCTCTAATAAATAAGCACTCATAGCGCACGCTCTCATAAAGAAATAGAAGAGATAGCCAAGTGTTTTAGCGTCCATCTTTTCAATTGCGATGATGTTACAAGGAACGCCTCCATCTTCTTCGTGAGCCTTTAATGTTCCTTGATAGGCCATTTGATTAACATAAGATAATTTCTTACCTGCTAAATAATTTAAGCCATCGAGATCATCTTTATCACTTGGGATAGTAACATCTAATTCTGGATTAACGACATTGAGGATGGTTTCAAATAGAAGTGGAGTACCATCTTGAATGAATTGTCCTAATGAATGTAAGTCGGTTGAGAAAGTAGCGCTTGTAGGAAGTAAGCCTTTTTTCTCTTTTCCTTCACTTTCACCAAATAATTGTTTTAACCATTCAGAGATTTGACTCATTTGTGGTTCATAAGTGACATACATTTCTACTGGTTTATTATGTCGATACATGTAGTCTCTACTAACAGCGTATCGATAGCACATATTCTTTTTTAAATCAGCGTTATCAAATTCTTTTCGAGCTTCTTGAGCACCTTTAAGCATTGCTTTAACATCCACTCCAGCACACGCTAGTGGGAATAAACCAACTGGAGTGAGAACTGAATATCTTCCTCCAATATCATCAGGAAGAACATAAGTGTGATATCCTTCATTATTACATAATGTTTTTAAAGCACCTCTAGCTTTATCAGTAACAGCAAAAATTGATTTTCTTGCTTCTGCTTTTCCAACTTGTCTTTCTAAGAGATCTTTTAATAATCTAAAAGCGATTGAGGTTTCAGTAGTGGTTCCACTTTTTGAAATGACATTAATCGCAAATTTCTTTCCTTTTAAATATTCAAGAACTTGGGCGGTGTAATTTGGAGAGAAAGTTTGACCCATAAAAATAATTTCAGGTTTTTCAGTATTTCTAATTCCTTTTAAGGCATCAAGAGCGCATCTTGCTCCTAAATAACTTCCTCCAATACCAGCGACCACTAAAACATCAAAATTTTCTCTCACATATTTAGCGTCTTCTAATAGTCTTTCAACTTCTTCTTTATTATAATTTTCAGGCCAATCAACCCATCCAAGGAAATCGTTTCCTGCTCCTGATTTGTCATTAATCATTTGATTGACTCTTTTAACTGAAGGAGCGTATTTATTAATTTCTTCTTCACTAATCACATTACTAACATCAACTTTAATCATTATCTAAATCCTTCTTTGCTTTTTTTAATGTGTCATTTATCCACTCAGGAAGCTTATTTTCTAAATCAGTAAAATCAGCTTCATCAAATTGAGGTAATCTTCTCACTGATGAATCATGAGTGGAATATCTTTCACTTTCTGGAACTTCCTTATAAGAGACACGTAAAAATCCATTGTTTGGATCAATTGACAAGATTTTCACTTTAATTTCATCACCAATAGTTCCAAATTTCTCAATATCACGAATATAACCATCTGATAATTCAGAGATATGTAATAATCCGTTTGCCCCATTATCAAAAGTGAGAAATAAGGCGTATGGTCTTATTTGATTGACTTTCCCGATGATTAAGTCTCCAACTTTATATTCCATACATAATAATGTATCACTCCAATAATTGAGATTAAAGAAAGAATATATAAAAAAATGGCCATGAAATCATGACCATAATTGAGATATTATCGAAACGTTATTCGAGATTCTTATTTGCAAGAGCGTGTTCTTTAGCGAGCAAGATTTCTCTATTAGCAACATCATCAATGATGAGCTTCATCACTTTTTCCATGTCTTTGCCTTGAGAATAATCTGCTTCAACGACAAAGCGACATCTCTTATCATTACGAATTTGTCCCACTGACGCACGGTTACTTTCGGTGTACACTCCAATGGAATAACCCTTGTTTTTATTCACCAATGTCATACAAGCAACATCAGTCATTCCATCTCCAATATAGACGATATGATCATAAGGAATTCTTAACCCTTCTTTAACCTTCTCATTTACAGAAGCATCATCTTTAACATCGACCGCACCTTTAGCGATACGGAAGAAGAATTGAGTTTTTTGAGTGTAATTAATAGCTAACTTAGGCCACACAGGAACATCATCTTCGTAATAGAATTCACATCCATATACTTGTGTAAATTTGTCATATATTGAGCATCCTTCAAGGATTTCTTTAGTGCCACTGGACACTAAATAGTGTTCAATTTTAACTCCTTTTGATTCGCCGTATTTATTAACACGATCAAACCAGGTAGTGACTCCTGGATGGTATTTAATATTCTTTCCACATTCTCTCAAATATTCTCTAGTTAATTTAATTCCCTTTTCTCTAGAGATTTTAATCATCATGTACATATATGAAAGTATTCTTTCACATCCAGTCTTAGCGGAAAATTCTCCAGTCTTTCCCCAGAATTCATCAGGGGTTAATCCTAGTCGTGGAATAAAATCATAATTTTGCATATCAGTAGTGGACAATGTTTTATCAAAGTCATACATGATAGCGACGATTGGTTTACTCATAAACTCACCTCGGCAGTTATATTATCACAGAACGATAATATAGGTCAAATAATGTAATAATGATTATATTACCCTACATAGTTAATGGTTAGTCATGTATAATTTATTGGCAAATGCCTAAACAAAAGTAAATCGTAAATCTTTGTGAGTATATTGTTTGATAGAAAATTAATTTTCTCGTAGAATAATAAACGATAAAAAGGAGTTATATTTTATGGGTAATAAAAAACCAGTCATTCTTTGTATCATGGATGGATACGGAATTAGACATAATCCAGTAGGTAACGCTGTTTACGATGCGAAAAAACCAAATCTTGATAAATTTTTCGCTACGCACGCTTATACCGAAATTAATGCTTCCGGAGAATATGTTGGACTTCCTGATGGACAAATGGGAAATTCAGAAGTCGGACATATGAATATGGGGGCAGGAAGAATTGTTTATCAATCCTTAACGCTTATTAACAAAGCAATTAAAGAAAAAACATTTTTTGAAAACGAGAAATATCTTGCCGCTATTAATCACGCTAAAAAGAATCATTCCAAATTACACATCTTTGGTTTAACTAGTGATGGTGGAGTTCACTCTCACATCAATCATATTTTAGCAATTATTGAGCTCGCTGCTAAAAGTGGACTTGATGATGTTTATATGCACTGCTTTATGGATGGAAGAGATGTCGATCCTCAAGCAGGTAGTAAATATGTTGATATGATTCAAAAGAAAATGGATGAATTACATTTCGGTCATATCGCTGATATCGGTGGAAGATATTGGGGCATGGATAGAGATAAGAATATGGACCGTGTTGATGTTCATTATCGATTGATGGTGGATCACGATGGGCCAAGCTTCACTGATTATCACAAGTTCTTTAAAGAACAATATGAGGAATTACCAAAATTAGGTAAAGCCGCTAGTGATGAATTCTTAATTCCTTCATATAACGCTAATGTTGATGGAAGAATTGGAGATAATGACGCCATCATCTTTATGAATTATCGTCCAGATAGAGCGATTCAAATCTCTACCTTATTCACTAATCCAGATTTCTACGCTCATCCTTCTAAAAAAAGTGACGGCTCTTTAGCGTGGAAACCATATGAACCAAAGCATAAACTTAAAAACATTTTTTATGTTTGTACAATGAAATACGCTGATAGTGTTAAAGGTGTGATTGCCTTTGAACCACAAAAATTAAATAACATCTTAGGACAATATCTCGCTGATAATGGCTATACCCAATTAAGAATTGCGGAGACTGAAAAATATGCTCACGTCACTTTCTTCTTTGATGGAACTATGAACTTTGATGGAGTGGAACGTCCTGAACTTAAAGGATGTAGAAGAGTTTTAATTAATTCTCCTAAAGTTCCTACTTATGATATGCAACCAGAAATGAGCGCTTATCTCGTTTTAGATGCTTTAATGAAGGAATTAGAGAAGAAAGACCTTGATGTCGTTATTCTTAACTTCGCTAACTGTGATATGGTTGGTCATACTGCAGTTCATGATGCATGCGTCAAAGCCGTTGAAACCGTTGATACTTGTGTTGGTAAAATCATCGATTGGTGTGAGAAAAATGGTGCTACCCTTTTAGTGACTGCAGACCATGGTAACGCGGAAGAAATCTTAGATGAAGCTGGTAAACCAATGACTGCTCATACTACAAATTTAGTCCCGTTCTGCATTAATAGAACTGATATTAAATTAAGAGCTAAAGAAGGCAAACTCGCTGATATTGCTCCAACCATTTTAGAGCTTTTAGGCGCAAAGAAACCGCTTGAAATGACTGGCGAATCATTAATCGAAAAATAGGAGTCAATATATGAAACAACAACATTTAACTTTTGAGGAATATCCTCTTCACGTTCCTAGTGAAAAGAAAGTAGTAAAAAAATTAGAATCCTTAATTCAAGAACTAGAAGAATGTGGATCGGCTAATACTGCTAAAGTAGCGATCAAGCACTGGAATAAATTCATGAATGAATTAGCTACCGACATGCAAATTATCACTGTGAGATATACTATCGATACCACTAATCCAGTATATAAAAACGCTCAAGAAAAATTAGATGAGATTTCTCCTCTCATCTCTAATTATTCTTCTAAATATGAAAAGATTTTAGTTAAAGCTCCATATCGTAAAGAATTAGAGAAACTCTATGGTCCATATTTATTTAAGATGTATGAAAATGGACTTAAAGCGTTTGATGAAAAAATCATCCCTGAACTCATTGAAGAAAATAAACTAACTTCTAAATATGATGAAATCATGGGTGGAGCACAAATCCTTTTTAGAGGAGAAACATATAACTTATCCCAATTAGGTAAATTCTGTTCTAGCGAAGATCGTCAAACTAGAAAAGAAGCATCTATCGCAATGGATAATTGGTTAGGTGAACACGAAAAAGAAATCGCTGATGTTTATGATAAACTTGTCCATCTTAGAGATGAAATGGCAAAGAAACTCGGTTTCAAAAACTTCGTAGAACTCAGCTATTTAAGACTTGGAAGAACTGATTACGATGCCAAAATGGTTGCGGGATATCGCACTCAAATTAAGCAAGATGTCGTCCCACTCGCTCAAAAGCTTTTCAAAAAGCAAATGAAGGAACTCGGAATTAAAAATCCTCAAACATATGATTACAATCTAAAATTCAAAACCGGTAATCCAAAACCAGTAGGTGATAGTGTTCTTCTCACTAAAATCGCTAAATCAATGTATGAAGATATGTCTAAAGAAAGTTCAGAATTCATTAACTTCATGATTGATGGACATCTATTAGATTTAGACGCTAGAAAAGGTAAGGCTCCTGGAGGATATTGTACATATTTCCCAGTTTATAAAGCTCCATTTATCTTCTCTAACTTTAATGGCACTGAAGGAGATGTTAATGTCCTTTGTCACGAAGGTGGACATGCCTTCCAAGCATATTTATCTTCACCAATTAAGATTCCAGAATATCAAGAACCAACTATGGAAAGCGCGGAAATTCACTCCATGAGTATGGAATTCTTTACCTGGCCATATATGGACCGTTTCTTTGGAAAAGATGCTGAAAAATATCGCTATGCACATTTAACTGACGCGATTGAATTCTTACCTTATGGAATTACGATTGATGAATTCCAACACTGGGTATATGAACATCCTAACGCCACTCACGAAGAAAGATGTGCTAAATATTTAGAGATTGAAAGAGCAAATCTTCCAAATCGTAAATATGATGATTGTCCAATCGCTGCTAAAGGAACTAGATGGATGAGACAATCACATGTCTTTGGTTCTCCATTCTACTATATTGATTACACCTTAGCCCAAGTAGTGGCCTTCCAATTCTTAGCGGAAGATCTTAAAAACCACGATAGAGCGTGGAAAAAATACGTTAAACTCTGTAAGCTTGGTGGTTCTCTCCCATTCACTGGATTACTTAATAAAGTTCACTTAAGAAATCCATTTGAAAGTGGTAACGTGAAGAAGAACATCAAACCATTACTCAAAGTGCTTAAAGAGTTCGATGTAGAAAAATTCTAATTAGTTAGGGTAGCAAACGCTGCCCTTTCATTTACTTATAAAATGTGTGTACAAAATCATGAATTCATGTACAATGTTTGTTGTGAAAATATGGCTAAAAGAATAAAGAAGACAAGAATTGATCTAAGAGTTACTAAAGAGGATAAAGTTTTTTTGATGGAAGCAGCCTCTTATAATGGAATGTCACTTTCTAAATATATTATTGAAGCAGCCCTAATACAGGCATACAAAGATTTAAGAAAGGCAGATAATGTTTCTTTAAGTGATGAAGGTAGTAAAAGACTAGCTGAATTATTGACAAATCCTCCTAAAGCTACCAAACATTTAAAAGAGTTACTTAAATAAAAAAAGAGATGATAATCATCTCTTTTCTATAGGTTTAAATAATGATTATTTTCCTAATTTTTTGTCACTAACGAATTGTGAGCAAACAATTGCGCCACCAGAGACAACACCTAAGATGCCCATAATGATTGGTAAAGCGCAGTGGACTTTTGCGTTCCAGTTAGCAAGTCTATCTTTAACTTCTTGGACCGTCATGTTGTTACCTTTCGCATATGATGCATAGAAACTTTCAACTGTGAAGAATGTTAAGATAGCACCAACAACGACTAAAGCACCACAACCGATTAAAACGTATTTGCGGACTTTGCTTTCTTTGAGAACTAAAGAAACAACTAAAGCTGCTAAAGCACCAACAAAGACTAATAAAGTTCCAACTAATCCCATTGCAGCTGGATCATATGGTTTAGAGAAAGTACCTTCTGAAATAGTGGTTGTTCCACCAACAACGGAAATGTTCTTATAGCGGTTAGCTCCCCAAATGATGTTATAGATTGTTGCATCTTGATCACCCATGAAGGCATAAGTATATCTAAATGCGGCCAAGAATGACATCACAAAGACAGCAAGTGCGAGTACAAACGCACAGCAAACTAAAACGTTTCTTAATGTTAATTTGTTTTTCATTATCTAAGTAACTCCTTTCGCATTTTATTTTAATAAAGATGTAAATTTATTCAATATAAAAATAAAATCCCAGTGAAGGGATTATTGATGTCTTAACACCATCATGAAGGCGGTTGATAATTCATGAATAACGTCCTTAAGTTTATCAACTGGTACCGGACTTTTCTTTTTCATTATTAATAATATAGAATCATCATCTTCTTCTGATACACTGACATCATAAATGAGCCCATATCCATATATTAGACAAGCATTCTGGATTTTAGTGATATTTCCTTTATGAGGTTCGCTAACGAGTTTGAATGAAACTATTCCATCATGATATGAACAAGTGATCGAATATTCTTCTCCAAAATATTTAGTAAACACAAAGTTTCTACTTAAAACATATTCATTAACATCAAAATAACTCACTCTAAATCCTTTAAGGTTAGGTTCGTTAGTAATGATTTGTTTTAACTCATCATCGTAATTCTCTTCTTTTGATGAAACTTTGACGACCGCTGAAACACCTTTAAGTTCATTTAAAACTTGGATATTTAATGGTAATAATTCTTTAATCGCATCTTCAAGCTCAAGGATACTGATTTCTCTAGGATATTCTAGGACGAACAAATTTCCATGCTCGTCTTTAATTGCTTCAGCTTGATATTTTCTTTCCCAATCATGATTACTAATAATGGTTTCAAGTTTTTTGATATCTCCATATTTTCCTGAATCAAAACCAATTGTAGTGGAGAATTTTCTTCCTTCATAAAACACCCCAATCGTGGAATGTTCACCCATTACATCGTAATAGTTAGGATTGCCATAGACATTAAAACAGTTCGTGTCAAATGATTCGACAGTAAACCCACGTAAACAATCTAAACTATTAAGCATGTCTTCCATTGATCTAGTGGAAGAAACCGATTTTCTTAAATTTTCTAAAAACCCCATATAGAACTCCTTAATATCAATTTAATTATATATTAGGAATAAATAAGCACAAAAAAATTCCCATCATGGGAACATTTTTTTCAATTTGGTGCGCGGGATGAGAATCGAACTCACACATCTTGCGATATACGCCCCTCAAACGTACGCGTCTACCAGTTCCGCCACCTGCGCATTTCCAAGTTGCTTGATTATTTTATGATAAAAAGTTTATAAAAGACAAGTGTATAATGATTTTTGTTTCGATATTTGTTAAAATATCTACCGCTTAAAAAAAGGAAAACGTAATTATGAAAGAAATATTAGTTGAAACTAGTGCTAGACATATCCATGTCAATGAAGAACAATTCAAAATCCTCTTCGGAGAAGATGCAAAGCTTGAAGTAAGAGCCCCTCTTAGTCAACCAGGACAATTCGTCTCCTTCTCTAGACTTGATATTGTCGGACCAAAAAAGACCATTCCAAATGTTTCCATCCTTGGACCATTTAGAAAAAGTGCTCAAGTGGAAGTCAGTGCAACTGACGCAAGAACATTAGGAGTTCCTGCTGTTATTAGAGAAAGTGGTGACACTAAGGGTAGTGCCCCAATCAAACTCGTCGGTCCTGCTGGAGAAATCGAATTATCTGAAGGATGTATCGTTGCTAAAAGACATATCCATATGACAAGTAAAGACGCTGAAGAATTCGGTGTCACTAACGGACAAATTGTTAAAGTTGAAGTATCTTGTCCTGAAAGAAGCTTAATCTTTGGTGATGTCGTTGTGAGAGTCAGAGATGATTTTGCTTTAGCAATGCATATCGACACTGATGAAAGTAACGCTGCTGGATGTTCTGGTACTGTTTACGGAAAGTTAATTAAATAATGGAAGTCATTCATTATTATCCTAAAGGAACTTGTTCCGTTGAAATGTTCATCGAACATGAAAACGAGATCATTCAAAAAGTAAGAATCGTAAGAGGCTGTCCTGGTAACACTCAAGGATTAGCTGCTTTACTCGTTGGCATGCCTTTAAAAGAAGCGATGAATCGTTTAGAAGGAATACAGTGTCGTAACGGAACTAGTTGCCCAGATCAATTAGCAAAGGCGATAAGACAATATTTTAATAAATAAAGATATGAAATTAACAAGTCAACAAAAGAGATTCATTTCCGCATTAATCGCGACAACAATCATTATTCTTGTCATGGTTTTTTCAATCTTGGCGTTGAGTTCATCGATTGCGGCTGATGGGACTAAAATTAAACTCTATCTCTTTCTTACTTATCTATTCATGTCTTTTAGCATGATTCCTTCATCTTTTTTCACAAATATAATCTCAAAAAACAAAGTTGAAATTTCCAAAAACGTTGTTATTGGGGTTATTTATTTTGCTTTAGCAATCACTTCGATTTGTGTTCCTTTTGAACCAATTCCTTTCGCAGTAATAAGCTCTATCTATTTATTAACAATTTCCGCTAATAGGGTGATTAAAGCGATTGAAGTGAAGAAGATTGGTTTAAAAATCTTTAATATTTTCTTAGCCGTTTTAGCGTTTGTGGTTATGATTCTTATTGCTGCCGGCGGCAGTAAACCAGAATCATTCATTAACGCTCTTACATTTATTACAACTGTGATTTTTATTATTGCTTTAGTTGGCGTATTAAGATTTGTCTTCTCAAGAATTCAATTAAAAGAAATGACCAAGATTTTAAAAAAGACATACGCTTTAGAAGTTTTATATGGGTTAGTGGTCTTAGTTATATCTTTCTCATTTATCTTCTATACTTTAGAACCATCTATGCTTACCTATGGTGACGCTTTGTGGTTTTCTTTTGCGACTATCACCACAATTGGATATGGAGATTTTTCAGTGACATCATATATCACTAGAACTCTTGCAGTTATCTTAGGTATTTACGGCATTCTTGTTGTTGCCATCATTACTTCTGTTGTCGTTAATTTCTATAACGAAACTAAAAATAAAAAAGATGTTGATGAAATAGAAAATAAAGAAGAAAGCACTTCTCAAGAAAAAGAAAAAGAAAACGACTTGAATCAATAATTATATTTATATAAGATATATATGCTTATCAAGAACTGTGATTGAAGAGATGAAAAAACACAGTAGCAACTCTCAATTGAGTAAGTGCTCTCTCTTAGCGGGGTCCCAGAACCCTGAACGATAAGTTGAGAAGATTTTAAAAAATGACTTCTCCCAATTCTGGGGGAAGCTTTTTTATTAGAGGTAACAAACATGACAAAAGAAAAAAATTTATTTACATCTGAATCAGTTTCAGAAGGTCATCCAGACAAAGTCTGTGACCAAATTAGTGATGCGATATTAGACGCATGTTTAAAAGTTGATGAATCTTCTCACGTCGCTTGCGAATGTTTCGCAACCACAAATTTCATCCTTGTTGGAGGAGAAATCACCTGTAAAGAAAAAATCAATGTCAAAAGAATCGTGAAAAAAGTTCTTAAAAGCATTGGCTATGATAAAGAAGAATATGGTTGCGATTATCACAAAATCAAAATTGTTGATAAGATTCACCAACAATCAAGTGATATTAATATGGGAGTTAGTCAAGTTAATCCAGAAGAGCTCGGTGCTGGAGATCAAGGGATGATGTTTGGCTATGCCACAAACGAAACCGAAGGATATATGCCTTTACCAATTACTTTAGCTCATAAACTTGTAAGAGTCGCTAGTGAACTTCGTCATAAAGGTGTTTTTAAGGGTGCTCGTCCAGATATGAAAAGCCAAGTGACGATTGATTACACTGATCCTAAAAACCTAAAAATCGATAACATCTTAATGTCGGTTCAACACGATCCTGATGTCAACCTAGACGAATTTAAGAAATTTATTCATGAAGAAATCATGCAGAAAGTCGCTCGTTCATTTGGTTTTAATGATGATTTCACTTATTACATTAATCCTACTGGAAGATTTGTTATCGGAGGTCCAGCCGGAGATACTGGTTTAACTGGAAGAAAAATCATTGTCGATACTTATGGAGGAAGCGCTCATCATGGTGGAGGAGCTTTCTCAGGAAAAGATCCATCTAAAGTTGATCGTTCTGGAGCCTATATGGCAAGATATATCGCTAAAAACATCGTCGCTAGTGGAGCAGCTAGTCGCTGCGAAATCCAATTAGCTTACGCTATTGGTGTTCCTCATCCCTTAAGCATTGCTATTGATACATTTGGAACTGGAAAATATTCTGATGAAAAGCTTCTTTCAGTCATTAAACAAGTATTTGACTGTAGACCTGGTATGATTATCAAAAACTTCTCCTTAAAGAAACCATCTTTCAAATATCAAAGTATATCTAACTATGGTCATTTTGGTCGACCCGATGTCAAACTCCCTTGGGAGAGACTTGATAAAGTGAAAGAAATCAAAGCGTTGTTAAAATAACAACTTGTCCTCTTTATTTAAAATCTTTATCATAATTATGTCGCGTAGTAACTATGAAATATTTGGTTCCGACAATTGCCCCTGAAAAGGGGATTTTTTATTACCTCATTTCCATTTTCATATAAGTCAAAAAAATAATTCACTTTTTCATATAAATATGGAAAAAATAATTTATAATTAAAGTGTGAGTATCCTATTTCAGGAATTTGGAAAGGAGACAGATATATCATGAAATACCAAATTATCGGAAAGAACATTGAAGTTACTGAAGGAATTTCGAATGCTCTTCAAAACAAACTCGCAAAGATGGACAAATATTTTCTCATTCGAGATGATGTTGAGTGCCGCTGTGTCGTCAGTGCCCACAATTTAGTCCAAAAGGTTGAAGTTACAATCTTTTTACCATCAATGCCTTTAAGAGCGGAAGTTGAAAACTCCGACTTATATGCTGCGATTGATTTAGCAATCGACAAACTCGAAGGTCAAATGAGAAAAATCAAGACCAGAATGGATCGTAGCAACAATAAATTATCTTTAGGAAAAGCAATTGATTTTGATCAAGTTGAAGCCGAAGAACGCGCTGAAGAAGAAGATGTCATCGTCAGAGCCAAATCATATTATCTTCAACCAATGACAATTGAAGAAGCGATTACCCGTATGGAAGCTCTCGGTCACCCATTCTTCATGTATTTAGATGAGGAAGATGATCGTATCTCTACCGTTTACATTCGTAATGATGGTGGTTATGGAGTTATCCAAGCAGAAAATCCAATCAAATAATTTAAATAAAGCTTAACGAAGAGGGACGAATTAATTCGTCTCTTTTTTGTTCTTGGAGAATTAAAAAATTAATTTATTTATCATAAATAATTTCTTATGTGTATAATATTAAAAGCCCGATACATTAGAAATTACTATCCGTTAGTGAAGTAAATCTTCTCTAAATGTATTGAAGGAGGCAAGAAAATGAAAAATATTAATCAATACAATTTTGACATCATTCACGTCGCCACACATTTAAGAGACACTCTTGAATATGTTTTACCACGTGAACATGACGCTAAAATCTTCGAACAAAGAAAAACCGTTCTCACCAAAGGACTTGAAGTGGAAACTCCACTTGGAAAATTCTTAGAAGCGAATAAAGACAAATTCACTGAATTCACAAAAACATATCATGAAATGCTTGATGAACTCTATGGTGATGATAGCCGTATTTTAGTGAAAACTAGTGAAGGTAAAATCAGAGTAGATCATTCTCAACACTTAAAGATATATGAATACGTCACTAAACTTATGGAACCTCTTAGAGATATCATCTATTTCCATCTCAATTTAGCGAGAAGCCAAAAAGAAAACGAACCAATCCTCGAAGACTTAATGCCTGTTGATGATCGTCATTATCGTTTATTCGCATATTTACTCATCATGCAAGATTTTGAAAAATCTTTCTTTGAATTCCAAAAAGTGATGGGTGAAAATCAAGGTAAACCATCCCCACAATCAAATTTCATCGTTCAAAACGAACTTGCAGTTTATGCCAAAATGCTTAGAGATATCCGTAGCCACAACCACTGCACTGATAATGAAACTCTCGACGCTCTTGATGGCTGCTTACAAGTCGTAGAAATGTCTGAAGGCAGAAGAGATAGAAGAGACAATAAGAACTTCCCAGATCTCTTTAAAGCTGCTTTAGATAAAGTCAATGAACTCGTTCAAAAGAACGGACCAAAATGGCAAGAATTATTCAATAGAGCCCTTCAAGAGATGCTTGCCGAAATTAAAAAAGCTCAAGTGAATAAGGCTCAAGCTTAATATTTATATTAATAGGTGCACAGTATGAAGAAAAAACTTCCACTTTCAATTTTTGAAATCGTTAGCTACTCCATTCTCCTCTTATTAGGAATTTGGGGATTAGTATACGTTATTTTAGGCATTACTGTAGAATTCGGTAATTATAAAGATGCCTTAGTCGTTTATGATAAAGCATTAAAAGCAAATACTGCTGGACTAGGATTCTTATATCAAGGTTTCCTTATTATGGGAGTTGCAATTGTTCCTGCTATTATCATTCTCTTAGTCTTTGCTAAAAGAAGTGATAGAGACTTTGAAAAAGCTCAAAGAAGAGCGGCGCGTCTTGCTAAAAGTGAGACAAAAGTAGTGGAAGCTGAAGCTGAACCTGTTAAAGAATAAGCAAAAAAAACTCGGGAAGTCCCCGAGTTTTTTAGTCTGAATAATCGTTATCGATTACTGCGAAATATTCATATCCTGGATGTTTCGCTTTTAATTTTTCAATTACTGAATTCTTTAATCCTTCAGGATTCTCTTCATCAAAATTAATTAATAAATCAAATGAGATCGTTTTTAAATTCTCATCAACATAGAAACCATGTACTTGGTTAATATGTTTCTCTTCTTTAACAATAAGAGACAAATCTTTTCTAATCTCTCTAATTTCTGGATTAGAGTTATTAGAGGCATAAATGCCTACTGTTAAAATTACTCCAAATTTTAAATATACTTCAGTAGAGATTTTTCTTGTTAAAGGATGAATTTCTTTCGCTGTTAAAGAGTCATCAACTTCAATATGAATTGATCCAATTGATCGATTAGGTCCATAGTTATTTAAGATTAAATCATAACTGCCTTTAACTTCTGGAAAAGAATTCACAGTTTGTTTAATTGCTTCACTTACTTCTTTACTTGTTCTTTCTCCAATTAAATTAGAGACCGCTCCTTTGAGGATAGAGATACCGCTTTTAATAATGAATAAGCCAATTACAATACCTAAATATCCTTCAATAAAGACATTAGTGAATCTAGCGACAACCGCTCCCACTAAAGTGGCTAAAGAAAGAATCGCATCAAATAAAGCGTCGACTCCGCTCCCTTTTAAAGCGTCACTTTTAACTTGCTTACCAACCCTAGTGAAATATAATCCTAATAATATTTTGACTAAGATTGCTCCAGAGATGATATATAAGGACAAATCATCATAATTCGCGGTTCTTTGCTGAATGAGAGATTGAATTGATTCAAAGATCGCACTGCCACCTGCAACAAGAATAATTATCGCGATAGTAAGAGAAGTGAGATATTCCACTCTTCCATGACCATACGGATGTTTTTTATCAGGTTTCTTTCCACTTAATTTAGTGCCGATAATCGTAATCGTACTACTTAAAGCGTCGGTTAAGTTATTGACCGCATCTAAAATAATGGAAACTGATCCAGCAATAAAACCAATAATTGCTTTTGCGGCTACTAAGCCAACATTACCAATTATTCCGATAACGGAAGTTTGAATGATTTTCTTCTCTCTATTCATTTTTTAATGCTTCAACGATTTTTGCTTCAAAACTTTCTGGTTTTTCAGTTGGCTCAAATCTTGCGATGACGTTACCTTTACGGTCGACTAAAAATTTAGTGAAGTTCCATTTAACTTTCTTATATTTACTTTTTTCATTTTGTGAACAAAGATAAACGAATAATGGTTCAGCGTTTTTGCCATTAACTTCAACTTTTTTAAATCTTGGGAATTGAGTGTTATATCTTAAAGAACAGAAAGAATTGATTTCTTCATCGCTTCCTGGAGCTTGTTTAAAAAATTGATTGCATGGGAAATCAAGAATTTCAAATCCTTCTTCCTTATATTTTTCATATAATTCTTCTAATCCCTTATATTGAGGTGTAAATCCGCATCCAGTCGCGGTGTTGACGATTAATAAGACCTTTCCTTTATATTTTTCTAAGGAGACTTCTTCTTTTTGTTGGTTTAATACTTTGAAATCATATACTGACATAGTTATTTCCTCCACGAGAATAATTTTATCTATATATTAAAACATTTTTCAACTGAGATGCATTTTTATCTATCTTTTTATAAAGATACGTATATAATGTATATCTTATGGCAAATAAAAAATTCTTCAACACCAAGATGATTGCTTCTACTGGAATATTATTAGGAGTAGAAATTGTCTTACAGGTAATTGGTAATTACATTCAACCAGGATTCGCGAACATTAATCTATCATTAATCCCTATTTGTTTAGGGGCGATATTATATGGTCCAATTGTTGGAGGATTATTAGGCTTAGTCTGTGGAGTGATGGTCTTAGTTTCTCCTAGCACAATCTCGGTATTTTTTGCTGTTAGTCCAATTGGCACAGTATTAGCCTGTTTATTAAAAACCACTTTAGCGGGTATTATTGCTGGCTTTATTTTTAAAGCCTTTAAGAATAAGAACACTCTTGTTGGTTCGATATTAGTTTCTATTGCAGTTCCTGTAATTAACACTGGTGTATTTGCTTTATTCACTGCTATATTCTTTACTCCAATATTAGACAATATGGTCGCTAGTGGAATGTTTGCTAATGCCGCTTTAGCCCTTTTCTTAGGGATGATTGGATTAAATTTCATTTTAGAAATTGTTTCAACCACAATCCTAACGCCAAGTTTATATAAAATTATTGAGCATCAATCTCCTAATCGAGAATAAAATACATCGTTATTAATCCACTTTATTTTGATTAGATGATATCAAACTATATTTTAGTTATGCACATTGCGTGTATAATATTTAATATTCTTAATAAGGAGATAAACTATGGCGAGATTCAAATATCTAAGCGCTACTCTATTAGCGTTATTTCTCTCTTTAGCGTCATGTTCAAATAATTCTGCTCCTAGTGGAGATCCAAGTGGAAACCCACCAGAAGGTGGTGGAGGAAGCAATCCACCAGCAGAAACTTTGGACAAAGCATTATTTACTTTTTCTGCATTATTTGCTGATCAAGAAGATTTTTCTTCTAAAACAATTGGTGAGTTCACACTAAGTGCTTCTGTTGGAACGGGAAGAAACACTCCAAAATATTACAACAATGGTTCAAATCTCAGATTTTATAATGGCAATACATTCACAATCAGTGGCACCAAAATGACTGAAATTAATTTTAATGCTGAATATAAAAATAGTGGGACAGTTACTGCAAGCGTTGGAACATTTGCTGATCATAAATGGACTGGCGATGCCACAAGTGTAACGTTCACAATTGGCACTGATAATGGAGATGCTACTGATGGACAATATCGTATTGTCGCATTAGGTGTTAATCAGTCTGCTGCTGATGCCACAGGTGGTGGAGACGACACTGGTGGAGGGGGCGACACATCAACTGTAACTACAGCAACATTTTTACCAAGCCACTTTAGTGGTCAAGGAACTTCAGGTTCTGGCTCTGCAATGAGTGCTACAGTTAGTGGTGTAACATTATCCACAAACAAAGGTTATGGCGCAGATGAAGTTAGAATTTATGCTGGAGCAAATTTAACAATTAGTTCTTCACACACTATTACCGCTATTGCATTTACTTTCTCTGGAGGTAAAACCGGAGGTTTATTATCAAACAATACTGGCTTATCTACAACATCTTGGGAACAAACATTAGCAAGTCAATTAAGATTTAGCCAATGTGTAGTTACTTATTCTTCTAACGGAGATGATACAGGTGGTGGAGATGATACAGGTGGTGGTGGAGAAGTATCCACATATACAGCCTTAAGTGTATTTAAAGATTTGGTACTCTCCTTAACTGGAAATTCAATGTCTGATACTGATGCAGCAACATACTGGGATAAAGACTATCTTGAATACATCATTGGCTTTGATTGGGATACAACTAGCGAAACTACCTTAGAGGCCGCTGTCAAAGAGGCTATTGATGTCCTTCCAGAATATCTTGTGATTGTTGATGAAGCAGCTTCTGGAACATGGGAAGATGATGGTTCTGACGGATGGTTTGCAACTTTATCCACTGATGATCGTTCAGTCACTGTTTCTCTTGGCAGTTATATTGATGAAGGCTATGTTGTGCTTAATGTAGAAGTCTTTGAAGAATAGGTAATTATTAATTTTATATAAGGTGGATTTATCCACCTTTTTCTTTTACACTGACATCTAACTACTTCTCATATACGCGCAAACAATTTTAATATTTCGCGTAAGAAAATTAAGTAATTCAATATTTATATTGAATTAAAAATTGTTTAAAAAAATTGAAATCAAAAAATGGTTATGTTATCCTTTTTACAAAATTAAATTTTCTTTGAAAGGAGGAAAATTATATGAACTACAAAAAGTTTGCACTCGCTGCTGTTTGTGCTGGTATGTTAGTCTCTTGTGGTAAGACTCCTGTTCCTGCACCAGATTGGAGTGCGGATGTTAAGGCACTTTTCGCCGAAAAATTATATGGCGCTAATATTCCTTACTTCCTTACCGACGCATTTGGTTCATTATCCATTGAACCAGGATCTTCATATGTTGTAATCGATGGTGGCAAATTAGAATCGCCTGAATCTATTAAAGCTGCTGCTGAATTACTCAAAGGATATAACTTTGTTGATTTATATGAACAATATAGATCCAATCCTCAATATGCAAGCCGAGTTGAATGGGTTTATCCAATGCAACTTAGATTAGAAGTTGCTGAATTAGGACCAAGATACGTCAACGTTAGTTTATCTGGACAACTCCCAGCAGAGAATTCACCTGCTGAAGAGGGAGAAGAGCCAGCTGAACCACAAAGATATTTCCACTGTGAAATTTGGGATCCATATCAATATTCATGGACCGACTCAGCTACTTCTGACTTAATTGCCTACTCATTTGGTAGTAAAGACGCAGAAGGCTATCATGCTGATGAAACAATCGCTAGTGAATTAGCATCATTCGCATATATAGGTCAAGCAACCTATTTATATGATGGCAACATCTATATCACTAAAGAAGGCGACTTATACGCTCCTGATATTGATGACGGATTAAAAGAGGTTGCTCAATATGGTTACATGAGAGTTTTCTTTGACGATATCATCTTGGATGAACTCAAGTCATTTGCAGAAGATTTAAAACTCGACGAATGGACAGTCAACTCTTTTGAACCAGGAGAACTTGAACCAGGCTATCTTGGACGTTACTATCAACTTGTTTCACCAAGTGAATACTTCTCAATTGATGTGTATTTCGCTGAAGGTGAAGCAATGTTCAAAGTTCAATTGCTTCCAGAATATTCTGCTGCTATTAGAAGAGTTGCTGAACTTTCTAAAACCAACTTGTATGAATATTCATTAGATGAGAAATCTAACACCTATTATGCAATGTTTGATGTTGTTGATTTTGAAGGCACACCAAGTGCAGAAGAATTAGCTAAACTTACAACTGCTGCAAGCGCAAAAGCTGCATTCGATTTAATTAAGAATTCTAATGCTACTGGCGTTGAAGTTGTTGATGATTTTGTCACATATAGCAACTATCAAGGCGAAGGTGTTTTAAGTGTTGAAGATCATCGAGTTTATATTTCTGCTGATTTTGAACGAAGCATTGACTATTCAACATATACTGTTACTTACTACTTCTATTGGTCCGTTCAAGTTTCAGATTGGCCAGAATACCCAGCATTCTTAACCTCTGCATTTGCAGAAGCTGCTGGTGCATCTAATATTCACCAATTCTATGAACAAAAAGATGGCTCATTACAATTTGCTAAAGAAAGTGGAACTGAAGAACAAGCTATTGCTGCATTTAATGCTTTAAGTGCTTTAGATGGCGCTACTGTCTTATCTGATTTCTCATCTGCTACTAAGATTGGAAGACTTCAATTCGCTGACAAGATGGTCGTTGTTCAATATGTTGTTGAACAAGAAGAAACAAGATACACCGCTGAAGAAGCCGCTGCATATAATGAACAACATGGTTTACAAGAAGGCGATGAAGGCTATGTCCACGAAGGAGACGTTAAAGAAGAAGCTGTTTTCGGATATACTGTTTCTATCACCGCTCTTCCTGAAGTTGATGCAATCTTAAAGGTTGTTGCCCCAGCCATCCCTGGCTATAGTGCATTCGACTTCGTTAAAAATGGTGATGATCAAGTTGTTTACGGACCAGCTGAAGAAGAAACTCTTGGTCAAACAATCTTCGACAATTTAAAAGCTCTTTCTAGTGAAGAAGTTGAAGTCAACGTTTTAGTTGATTATTCATACGATTCAGAAGAAAAAGATGGTCTTGGTAGACTTCAAGTTAATGATAAACAAGTTTCTGTATTTGTTTACCTCACCCAAGATGAAGAATTATATTTCCAAGTTAGCGTCGGCGAACTCCCTGTTTTCCCAGATGTAGTACACTTTGCTGCTACCGCTCTTGGCTTATCAAGTGTCTATCAATTCCAATTCTATTCAAAATATAATGAATATATTTATTTCCCAGCCGGAGTCCCAGAAGATTTTGGTGCCGATGCTGAAGCTTGCTTCAATAAATTAGCAGCAATTGAAGGCGCTACTGTTGAAGAAGCATTCTCTTACACCGCTGAAACTGAAACTGAAGATGCTAAAATGACTGGTAACATCGTTATTGGCGAATACCATATCTATCTTGATTTTGCATCAAGTGGTAACTTCTGTGTTTGCATTGGAAGTTATATTCCAGAACCAACAGAACACCCATACACTCTTGCTGTTTCTCAAGCTTTAGGAGCTACAGAAGACGGATTTGAATGGGATACATCATTTGCTTTATTCTCTTTATTTTTAGAAGAACTTGGTCCTGAAGAAGCTTCTAAAGATGCTGCTTCTGCATTCTTCTCTTCAATATCTGGAGCCATTTTAGGAGTATTTGAAGGAGAAACGTTTGCTGCATCTGAAATCAAAGAATCTACTGAACAAGGTTACGTTGGTGAATACACTGCTTACGAAATTTCATATGAAAGTGAAAACTTTGTTATCACTATTGTTATCGATACTCAGTGGGTCGCTTATGGTTATGCCGCTGACGTTGAAGTCAAAATTCAACCAAAAGCTGCTTAATTAGTAGCAAAATTATCACAATTAAATAGGGCTGATTCCTTAGAGGATTCAGTCCTTTTAATATAGGCACAAAAAAGAGCGATTTTATTCGCTCTTTTGGATTTCTTCACTATTATTAACATTGGTATCAATACTTTTACCAAAGACTAAGAATCTTTGATATAAGAATTCAGTTATAAAGTTAGTGATCATTACAATGGCTTTTACTCCGAACTCATTCCACCCTAATTGATCAATGAGGTACATCTGCGCTAACCAGATTGATAATGGAGCAAAAACGATATAATAAGCTAGAGTTTTAATCATTGCTATTGGAACATTAGCGGCGCTTTGGAATGTGAATTTACGATTGAATGTAAAATTCCATAATACTGATAACACTAACGAGATTAATGCTGGTATCCAATATATTGATTTATTAATTGAAGGATTAAGAGCAGGAATTAATGTTAATAAGGTGAATGATACAAATTCAATCACACCAGCGCTTATTGAGAATAAAGTGAATTTAACTGCTCTAAAAGCTTCTTTACGTTTTTCTTCTTTAGTTAATGATATCTTTTCTTTCATGAAGTTTCCTCGACACAACGAGAGATATTATATCTTTATTTCTTTTATTAAAACTACTGATATTTGTTCTTTATAATAAAAAGGTCGAGATTATCTCGACCATATTATTAATTTTGTAGTGTAACTATTTTTCGAAGAATTCTAAGATATCTTTCATTACTTTTTCTTTATCTTTTTCATTTAAGATTTCGTGTCTCATATTTTCATAAGTAATGACTGAAATATCTTTATATCCCGCTTTGACTAATTTAGATTTACTATCTTCTCTTCCTTTAAATGAACCAGTACAAGGATCATCTTTTCCAGAGATTAATAAGATAGGAGTGTCTTTATTAATATCTTTATATTTTTTATATTTACCCATTTGATTTAATAAATGGAATAAAGCGGAATAACTTCCAATCGTGAATTCCACTCCACAAAGAGGATCTTCAATATATTTTTTTACATTCTCTTCATTATATGAAAGCCAATCCAAATCAGTCTTTCTTTCTTTAACAGCTTTAGTAAATGGACCCATTGCTAAAGATGTTAATAATTTAGATTTCTTTTTACTTCCTTTAAATAATTTAACAGTATTACCTAAAAAGACTGCTACTCCACTTATTGGATTAGGATTAACATATCCACTTAAGGCAACCTTTGCATATTTTTTAGAATCAGTTTGTAATAAGACTCTAGAAATAATAGTGCCCATTGAGTGAGCGAATAAATAAACAGGTACCTCTTTATATCGATTATTAATATATTTAGTGATTTCTTGTTGATCTTTAATTAATAATTCTTCTCCCTTTTTATCAGCGATGTGGGATAAGATAGGTGCTTCACTTCCGTGTCCTCTTAAATCAGAAACAACAACTGCATATCCGTTTTTATTAAGATATTCCGCAAATTCATAATATCTTTCTTTATGCTCTTCCATTCCATGCACCATTTGGATGACTGCTTTTGGTTTTTCTAAATCAAAAAGAGCAAGAGAAAGAGAATAATCGTTAACACTTTTTAGTGCAACTTTTTCAAAATTCATATCTATATACCTCGAGATATATTATATCTTCTTTTTCGTATTAATTGCGAAATTTTCTTTCGCACATATAATATATATAGGTACGCATATATATGAGAAGTAATAAAGAAACATGTTTTGAATCATTCCCTAAACGTAAAGGAATTTTATTATTTGTTGATTCGGTTAAGGATTATTTATTCCCTGGATATTTTTCTGATAAAAAAGAATCGATTAATCGAATTAAGAAGTATTATCAAAAATATGTATGTAAATCCACTAGTGAATATTTCTTAAAAGAACTCCCTAACTTAAAAGAAAAGATGAATAAGGATTTAGATTTCTTTTATGAAAGTGATCCCGCTAGTGAATCGAAAGAAGAAATCATTATCGCTTATCCTGGTTTTTATGCGATTATGCTATATCGTATTGCCCATATTATTTATGGACTTAATGTTCCATATATTCCTCGTTTAATTACTGAGATTGCTCATTCTAAAACTGGAATTGATATTCATCCTGCTTGTAAAATTGGTTCCCCATTCTTTATTGATCATGGAACAGGTATCGTTATCGGTGAAACTAGTGAAATTGGTAACTTTGTAAAGATGTATCATGGAGTGACTTTAGGCGCTCTTTCTCTTGAAGAAGGAAGAATGCTTGTTGGAAAGAAAAGACATCCAACAATTAAAGACCACGTCACTATTTATTCCGGTGCTTCTATTTTAGGGGGCAAAACCATCATCGAAGAAAGAGCGGTTATTGGCTCTAACGTTTTTATTGTTAACTCAGTAGTTAAAGACACTAAAGTAATCTATTCACAAGATATAATTAATAAATTCATCAACTAGAAGGAGTTCATCATGAAGAAGAAATTCTTATTACCTTTTGTTATTACTTCATTATTATTTGTTAGCTGTTCCCAATCTTCCCCAACTGATAATCCTCCCTCACCAGTAGAGAAGATCGTGGTGTCTCTTGAACTTTCAAATAAGAAAATAGATTATTACGTTAACGAAACATTTGTTAAACCAACAGTGACCGCTATATATGAAGATGGTAGTAGAGATGATGTCTCTTCTTTAGCTTCTTTTAATGGTTATGATTTATCAAGAGAAGGAAATCAAACCGTTCACGTTTCATATAAAAATAAATCCACCTCTTATCAAATCGTTGTTTCTTCTCACGGAGGAGGAGATATCAGAGTGTTAGAAAATATCTCCATAGGAGAAGGAAAAACTGAATTCACAGTTAATGATGTATTTGAACGCCCAGTTGTTTTAGCTATTTACGATAATGGAGATGAAGAAAACGTCTCTATTTCCGCTTCATTTACTGGATATAACATGTCTGTCGCTGGAACTTACACAGTTCAAGTTTCCTATGGTGGAAAGAATACTTCCTATCAAATTACAGTCAAAGATAGTCCTTATAAGATTTACTCAGATGATTTAGCGACCACAATCGGAAAGCAAAATAGTCTTGATGGTTATAGCACTAATCAAGGTGAGTATTTCACTTTCTCTTTTGCAAAAAATGGTGGTAATACCCCTATATCAAGCAAAGATAGTGGTGGTTATATCGCTTTATATGACCAAAATAGCATGACTATTACTTCTTTAAGAAATATCGTAGAAGTAAAGTTAACTTTAAAAGATAAGATTAATACATTCACAGTTAACGTTGGTCAGGTTGAAGTTAGTAATTCTATTGCTACTTGGGAAGGTGAAAGTAAATCAATCACCTTTACCTCAGTTAATCAAAATCGTTTTAACCATATTGAGATTAAATATGTTAATGAAGACAAACCTGAACCAATCATTGGTGAGAAATGCACAATTAAAGAAGTATTAGACATCGCTAGTGAGATTGAATATCTTCCTAATGACGCTGGATGGTATTGCTCTACTTATACTGTTACTGTCGACATTTTAGCGATTGATGCAATTGATTCAGCAGCCTCATCCGCTTCTGAAGGATATGATCCTAACGCTAGAGGAAAAATATTAGCAATTGATGATACTGGATATATGCTATTTTCTAGTGGAACAGAAACTTCTCCATCTTTGTCATTCTTCCAAAAAGTGAAAAAATATCTTAAAAGTGGAACTACAACTTATACCGTTACTGGAAAGATTGCCTTCTTAAATGATGTTGTTGAAGTGAAAGTAGAAGCTGCTACCTATAAAGAAAATCTAACTTTCTCTCACACAATTGATGATTTTAAAAAGAGAACTATTGATGGTAGTGAAGCTTTTGCTAGTGAAACACATAACGAAACAGTAAAACTCAATTCCAAAGGATATGGAATTAGAGATGTCGTGGAAATCAAAGGATTAACTTATTTCAATGTCTATAATAAAGAAGCTGGTAGCTATTTATTCGTCGATCAAAAAGGACAATTAATTCCTGTTTTCTCTGCGTTAAATAAAGATCGTTCTTCTTTAGAAAAAGGAAAATGTTATGACATTGTTGGTTTAGAAAGCATGTATAACGGAAGACCTTCGTTTAGAATTCTTTCTATTAAACCTAGTGAACTCACTCCAACTGAATTTGATTTTGAAAATTCAACGATTAAATTAGACTCTCTTACCCCAATTTATTCCATTAGTGAGACTTCTAGCCAATATCCATTATCGGAATTTAATCTATATTCCGCGGATGTGCTTGTTTCTACTTACTACGATGGCTCTAAAGATCGATATACATTTAACACCGATTGCTGGGTTATTAATAATAAATGTACAACTGGAACTAGTAGCACTGATTCTGCTAATAAATATTCTCTAGATGTCTTTAATGTTGAAGAAATTGATTATAATCAATCTTTAATTAATTACGTGATTAATGATTGTTCTTCAAAAGAAGAAGCAGAAGAATATCGTGTGACATTATATTTCACTCTTTCTCGCTTAGAAACGGTTAATCATAAGAATCAATGGAGAGTGAATGTCATTGAAGATTTAATCTTCTCTTTAGATTACTATAATGCTTCAGAAGCTAGCATGACTTTTGATACTTCTAAAGCAAGCTGTGAAAGAGAGGATGGAGTGTATCAAACTTGGTCAAATAGTAATAATTCTTTAGTTGTTTCTAACTCTTCCACTAGTGAAGGAACAATTGAACGAAGAGTGGACTATCTTAAGATTAAAGACGCAACCAAACTTGTTATTACATTTGATAAAGAAATTATTGGGTTTACCTTATATAAAGGTTCTTATTCATATATAACTGGATTAGGGGATTTAGAAATTGAAGCATATAAACAATTCGCTGCTTTCTTTACAGTGAAATTATTAGAGCCTTCAAAAGAAATTGTTATTGATCCAATCTATATTGGTGCGACTGGTAATACTGATTATTTAAAAGTCACCAGTATCACAGTGAAATATTTAGAGGCTTAATATATGGGACTACGTTCAATTAAGGAAATTTTTATTGTAGGACATGGACCATCTTCATCTCATACGATGGGTCCACATTTTGCCTGTGATTATATTTTAAATAAATATAAAGAGATTAATCATATCAAAGTTACTTTATATGGTTCTTTAGCCTTAACTGGCAAAGGACACTTAACTGATTACATTATCGATTTGTCACTTAAAAATTATCCTCATGAAATTATTTTTGATAAAGAAACAGTGACTGAACACCCTAATACGATGACTTTTGAAATTGACACTCCTGAGGGGGTTAAAGTTGAAGATGTCATCTCTATTGGAGGGGGATCAATTATCACTTCTGACAATCTTAAAAAAACGAAGAAAAAAGAAATATATCCTCATCAATATATGACCGACATCATGAATTACTGTATCAAAGAAGATATTTCTTTATATGACTATGTTGTCGCTCACGAAGACAAAGATATCTATCCATATTTTGAAAATGTTTTAAAAGTGATTGATGAAGCAGTGGATAGAGGACTTAACGCGACTGGCTATCTTCCTGGAAAACTCAAGGTGAGAAGAAAAGCCAAAGAGATGTATGAATCCATGGAAAAATCCACTCTTGGTGTTAATGATGTAGCGATGAATGTCGCTGTTCATTCTTTTGCGGTTGCAGAAGAAAATGCTTCTGGAGGAGTAATAGTTACTGCTCCAACTTGTGGTAGTGCAGGAGTGATTCCTGGATGTATCCAATATTTAAGAATGAAACACGTCAGTGATGAAAACATTATTAAAGGATTAATGGTGGCAGGATTATTTGGCATCATTTGTAAAATGAATGCCTCTGTTAGTGGGGCGGAATGTGGCTGTCAAGCTGAGATTGGGGTTGCTTGTTCAATGGGAGCAGCAATGATCGCGCACTGTTTTGGTAAAAGTACCGTAGACATCGTTCAAAGCGCAGAGATCGCTCTAGAACATTCATTAGGTTTAACTTGTGACCCAGTTGATGGATATGTACAAATTCCATGTATTGAAAGATGTGCTTTATTTGCAATTAAAGCAATTAATGCAGTAAAATTAGCAGTTATCATCCCAGATGATGACATTCATGTGAGTTATGATGATTCGGTAAAAACGATGTATCAAACCGGAATTGACATGAACGCGAAATATAAGGAAACCTCTTTAGGTGGACTTGCTGAAATTATTAAATAATAAAGGAGATAGATTATGTATCGAGAGAATGCTTGGAAAAAATATGACTCAAAAAAAGAAAAAGAAGTCATGACTTTCGCGGAAGGATATAAAGAATTCCTTTCTAGTAGCAAAACCGAAAGACTCGCTGTTAAAGAAGCAGTTAAAAGACTTGAAGCCAAAGGATTTAAAGATGCCTCTAACTTTAAAAGTGTAAAACCAGGAGATAAAATTTATTTCATTAATAGAAATAAGAATGTCTGCGCTTTCGTCATTGGCGAAGAAAAGATTAATCAAGGTTTAAGAGTTCTTGGTGCTCATATTGATTCACCAAGAATGGATTTAAAAGAACATCCATTATATGAAAAAAATGAATTCGTTTTAGCGGATACTCACTATTATGGAGGAATTAAAAAATATCAATGGGTGACTATTCCACTTGCTCTTCATGGAGTGGTTTGTAAACTCGATGGTAGCACTGTTGAAATCAACATTGGTGAAGATGAAAATGATCCAGTTGTTGGTATTTCTGATTTATTAGTTCACCTCTCTCAAGATCAATTAACTAAACCAGCAGGTAAAGTAATTGAAGGAGAAGCGCTTGATGTAACTATCGCTAATAAGCCTCTTAAAGAAGCCGAACAAAACGCTGTTAAACAAGCAGTACTTGCTCTTTTGAAGAAGAAATATGGAATTAGTGAAGAAGATCTCATTACCGCTGAAATCGAAGTGGTTCCAGCAGGTAAAGCTAGAGACTATGGTCTAGATTCTTCAATGGTGGCAGGTTATGGTCATGATGATAGAAGTTGTGCTTATACTTCCTTAATGGCGTTTTTAGAAGTTGAAAAACCAAAATATACTTCTTGTTGTTTACTCGTTGATAAAGAAGAGGTTGGTTCAATCGGTTCTACTGGTGCTCAATCATTATTCTTTGAAAATGTGGTCGCTAAACTTCTTGAACTTTCAGGAGATAAATGTCCATTATGGTCTGCTAGAATTGCTTTAGAAAATTCTAAGATGCTTTCTAGTGATGTTTCTGCTGCTTTTGATCCTCTTTTCCCAGGAGTTGCTGATGCTAATAACGCCGCTTTCTTCTCCTATGGATTAGTGTTTAATAAATACACTGGTAGTAGAGGTAAGAGTGGTTGTAATGACGCTCACGCTGAATATTATGCTTGGGTAAGAAGAGCGATGGAAGAAGCTGGTGTTTGCTGGCAAAATGCTGAACTCGGAAAAGTTGACCAAGGTGGTGGAGGAACGATCGCCTACATCATGGGTAATATCAATATGAATGTTATTGACGCTGGTATTCCAGTGCTTAATATGCATGCGCCTATGGAAATTGTTTCTAAGGCCGACCTATTCGAAGCTTATAGAGGCTATATTGCCTTCTTAAGCGCCGAATAATTTAAAAAAGATAAACCCAAGGTTTTTCTTTACAAGCTTGAGATATTTTATTACACTATCTCTTGCGACTTGGCGAACGTGGTGAAGTGGTTAACACATCTGGCTGTGAACCAGACACTCGTGAGTTCGATTCTCATCGTTCGCCCCATTCATTGAAAACATGAGGAATACGCGACAAAACGCGTATTTTTCTTTATTTATAGCGTTTTTTAATAGCAGTTCGAACCATCAAATCTGAATTTGAACTATTTGAAAGAGCAAAATTATATTGAAAGAGTTGGCTCTAAAAAGGCGGGTTATTGTGGGGTTATTAATAATAAGTTGACCACTTGCTAGGTAACTTTTTATCGCATTTATGTTAAATAAAATATATTATTTACACATAGAAATGAGAGGATAAAACATGAAAAAAATTACACAAATATTAATAAGTTTGTCCTTATTAGGTTTGACTCTTACCGCATGTGGGGCTAAAGGGGCGCAAGGTGAAACTGGCCCACAAGGCGAACAAGGCGAACAAGGTTTGCCTGGAGTGGACGGCAAAGATGGTTCTTCTTTATTAACTGGACATGGTGTTCCTTCTAACGAATTAGGAACAATAAAAGATTCATATATCGATTTAGATACATGGGATTTTTATAATAAAACTTCTTCAGGTTGGATTAAACAAGGTAACATAAAAGGCCAAGATGGAAATAACGGTCAAAACGGACAAGATGGTGTATCAGTTGTTTCTATAGCAAAAACATCATCTGAAGGTAATGTAGATATATACACAATTACTTATTCTAATGGTACGACCTCAACATTTACTGTCACTAATGGTCAAAATGGTGAACAAGGCAATACCGGAGAAGTAGGCCCAGCTGGAAAAGATGGCACATCAATGCTAACTGGAAGTGGTGTACCTTCTTCCTCTTTAGGTAATGACGGTGACTCATATATCAATTTATCCAATTGTGATTATTATGTTAAAGAAAATGGTGAATGGGTCTTAAAAGGAAATATCAAAGGTTCTGATGGCAAAAATGGTCAAGACGCTGTTCAATATATTCCTGCTATCTTTAATGACTATGATGGATCAATGCTTTATACCTTCTATTACGAAAAAGGTAGTGACATTGTTTATGATGGACCAGAGCCAACTAGAGAAGGATATAAGCAAGATGGCGTTGTATACGCATATGAATTCACTGGTTGGGATAAATCGTTAGAAAATATCCAAGCTCCAACTATATTTACTGCCCAATATAAATTAGTTAACGTTACAGATATTGCGTTAGGTAAAGTTCCTAATTTTTCTAAAGATGGAAAATCATTAACTTATGGCTTATATCCTCAAACCCACGTTGCTGATGAAGATTTAATATCAACTTTGGATGGTTTAGATGATTCTTACAAGCATGAAAATAATTGGTATTTTTATGATGGCACTTATTACGCAAAAGCAACCTCTAGCGTTGATAATAGCCAACCAAAATTTAAAAATGGTGAATCTATTGTCAAAAACAAGGAATATTGGTATATATGCGAGCCTATCAAGTGGAATGTATTAAGTGATGAAAATGGTGATTATTGCCTACTCTCATCAGCTTTATTAGATGGAAATCATTTCAATGCTTCAACTGCTGAAACTGTGGTTGATGACGTTACAATTTATCCGCACAATTATGAATATAGTGATATTCGCGAATGGTTAAATGCCTCTTTTTATAGCACTGCTTTTGCGCTAAATCACGATTATGTTCAAACCACAACAATTGATAATAATTTGCAAGATGAAGTCTTCTTACCAAGTTATCAGGATTATAGCAATAGTAGTTATGGATTTACATCAAACGAATCTAGACGTTGTGAACCAACAGATTATGCAAGGGCAAGGGGAACATATTGTGTATTAATTAATGAAGTATACTTTGCCTATTATTGGACACGTTCGCCTAATACTACTGCGTATTATAAATTGTTTGCCCATGAAGTAGTACCTGATGGTGCTCTAAGCGACGTAAGAGTTGATCTTAATAATCGCGCTGTCCGTCCTGCTATAACAATTAAAATTGCATAGTATATAGATAATAATTTAATTCAATTGCCACTCTTAGAAATAGGAGTGGCTTTTTGATGAACATAATTAAGTGGGCCTTTCTGTTAGACGAAACGTTGGCAGTAGCGACGATCTATGTTCCAATAATATGTGTGAGTGGAAGTGTGAACATGTATGCATCATTATGTTTTTTAACAATGAATAACCACCTTGGAAGAACGGGTGTGAACTTTCTTGATAGGAGATTCCTACAATTGTAGAATGTGTATTGGATGCATATAACCAGATGCTTGGATATTAAAGAGAAATAATATAGGTTATGTGTCATAGAATACCGATTACACGATAATTAGCAACTGCTGGTTGTCAAATTGCAAAGTGCCGGTTGGTTGTGATTTAAGATAGGAAATTTTACACTTTAGATATGACTTTAGGTGAGAAGATTCAATTAAGTAGAAAAAAGAAAGGAATGAGCCAGGAAGACTTGGCTAACCTTTTGAATGTCTCTCGTCAAGCTGTCCAAAAATGGGAAAGTGGTGCATCCACCCCGGAACTTAATAAACTTGTCGAGATGAGTAATACATTTGAAGTTTCTTTAGACTGGTTAGTCAAAGATGTAGAAATCGCAGAATCTCAAATAGAACATAAAGAAGAAGAAAAACCAGCTGAACCAACAACCCAAAAGAAAACAAGTAACAGTTACATAGTAACGAAGGTATTCTTGATTCTTGGCATGGTTCTGACACCTATAAGTTTTTCGGCTAACTTTATGAGAATTTTCTCTTATGAAAAGACTGGAGTGATATTCGCTGTCTTGGCCATCCTCTATGTTATAGAACTGGTCCTAGGTATACCTACGCTTGGAGCGTTGCAAAAAGGCAAAAACAAGAGAGAAATTGTCGGATACGCAATAATGACCATGTTCTGCTTGTCGTTTATCGCTGGTATTTTGATGCTCGCTTCAAAAGATCCTTTCCATCCAGATAAGGAAAAATTCAAAAACTACCATATATCAAAATCTGGCTCTAGCGGATTGGCTTGGTTCGCATTCATAGTTCTCACCATTTTATCAATAGTGGCGATTAGCATCCATGGAACGGTTGCTGACACTAGATTCTTAACTTTATATATGACTCTATTTGTTGAATTTTTACTTATGGCGTTATCGTGTTTGGTGTTTGCTATTTTTCAGACTACAATGCCAAGTAGTGTTAATGATAAATAATCCTTGTTTTGGTGTTTGTTAAACAATTTTTAATATAATATAAATTATGTCTATTGAACAAGATATATTTCCCTCTTATCATCCAATAAAAGAAAAGTTAATAGAGTATGGCTTTGAATGTTTTAAAGATATCTATACTTACTCTATTAATTTTCATAACGACGAATTTAAAGCCTTAATCACTATTGATGAAAAAGGTGAAGTATATTTTAAAGTTATCGAATTAGCCTTTAATGAAGAATACACTCAAATCAATAATGATTCTTATAAAGGTCAATATATCGGTGAGATTAGGGAAAATTGTAGAGATATCTTGTTAGATATAAGAAATAAATGTTTTAAAAAGGATATATTTGTCTCTAATCAGGCTAATAGGATTGCTACTATCATTAAAGAAAGATATCACGAAGAACCTGATTTTCCTTTTTCTGATCCAAAAATACAAAATTATGGAGTGTTTAGATATCACATTAATAAGAAGTGGTATGGTCTTATTATGAATGTTAATAAATCTAACTTTCTACCTAATAGTAAGAATGAATTCGTAGACGTTATCAATGTTCGAATTGACGAAAATAATAGAGAACAAATATTAAAAAATGAAGGCATATATCCTTCTTATCATATGAATAAACAAAAATGGGTTTCTATTTTATTAGATGATACTTTTAATGATGAGGAAGTAATGGAATATATCAATTATTCTAGAGACTTTATGGTAGGAAAAACTAAAAGGATAAATAATGAAACAATGCATTTTATTCAACCATGCAATCCTTCTTTCTATGATTTAGAAAAGGCTTTTGTTAGAGATAAAGGAATCACTATTTGGAAACAGTCCAGAAAAGTTAATATTGGTGATATATGTTATATGTATATCGCTTCTCCTATTAAAGCGATTAAATATAAATGTGAAGTAGTGGAAACTGATATTCCTTATGAATATAAATCTAAAGAAGTATCAATGACCAAAGTCATGAAGATAAAACTACTTAAGAAGATAGATAATAACAATATTAACATTGTTTTTCTTAGATCATTAGGTATCCCTTTATTAAGAGGTCCGGTGACAATCTCTAAAGAAACCGCAAGTAAGATAGAAGAATTAATATAATAAAGATATATATTTGATGAATAATAGCCATTCAGTATTCGCGATTCATTTTCATCTTCTTCTGAGAGACCATTTTTGAGTGGCTTTGAGAAAAATTTGAACTTTTTCATTTTTTTATTATCGCTTTTAGAAATAAAAGTAGATAATAGTGATTTGTATGATTGCTGTTATCGTTATTAGTGTCATCACATTATTACTCATTACATTATCAATTTTGTTATTTCCTCATATTAAAATAGGAAAGATTAATATCGATACATATTGGATTATTGCTTTAATCGGAGCGATTATCATTTTAGCGACTTCTTTATCTCCAATTAACGAAGTCTATAATGAATTAACTTCCTCTTCATCAATTAATCCATTAAAGATATTGATTTTATTCTTTTCAATGACGATTATCTCCGTCTTCCTCGATGAATTTGGATTATTTAAATATCTCGCTTATAAAGCAAGTAATAAAGCAAAAGGTAATCAATTATCGTTGTTTTTTATTTTCTACGCTTTAACTTCTTTATTAACAATTTTTACATCTAATGATGTAGTGATATTAACTTTTACTCCATTTATTTGCTTTTTCTGTAAAAGAGCAAAGATTAATCCTCTTCCATATTTAATCGGGGAATTTGCCGCTGCTAATACGTGGAGTTTAATGTTT
>DEJH01000008.1 GCA_002353275.1 Caryophanales bacterium UBA2753
CCACCTTCACGGATGGAGAATTTGGTACCTTTTTCAAGAGCGATTGGGTGAATTAATTCAACGGTTAATTCAACGTTATCGCCTGGCATAACCATGTCGGTTCCAGCTGGAAGAGTGATAACACCAGTAACATCAGTTGTACGGAAGTAGAATTGTGGACGGTAGTTGCTTAAGAAAGCTGTATGACGGCCACCTTCTTCTTTGGTTAAAACGTAAACAGAAGCTTTGAATTTGGTGTGTGGAGTAACGGTTCCTGGTTTTGCAAGAACTTGACCACGTTGGACTTGATCACGGTTGATACCTCTTAAAAGGACACCAACGTTATCACCAGCTTGGACATAGTCACAAGTTTTTCTGAAGGATTCAAGACCAGTAATAACTGATTTTTGAGTTTCTCTAATACCAACGATTTCAACTTCGTCACCGAGTTTAGCACTACCTCTTTCAACACGGCCAGTAACGACTGTACCACGTCCGGAAATAGTCATAACGTCTTCGATAGCGAGTAAGAATGGTTTGTCGGTTTCTCTAGCTGGAGCTGGGATGTATTCATCACAAGCTTTCATTAATTCCAAGATAGCTTCTTCAGCTTTTGGATCTCCGTCAAGAGCAGCTCTTGCGGAACCTCTGATGACTGGGACTTTGTCTCCTGGGAAACCATAGCTATTTAATAAGTCACGGACATCCATTTCAACTAAGTCTAATAATTCTGGGTCATCGACTAAGTCGGTCTTGTTAATGAAGACGACGATGTAAGGAACACCAACTTGACGTGCAAGTAAGATGTGTTCACGAGTTTGTGGCATAACGCCATCAGTACCGGCAACAACTAAGATTGCACCATCCATTTGAGCAGCACCAGTAATCATGTTTTTGACATAGTCAGCGTGACCTGGGCAGTCGACGTGTGCATAGTGTCTTTTTTCTGTTTGATACTCAATGTGGGCAGTATTAATTGTAATACCACGGGCTTTTTCTTCTGGAGCAGCATCGATTTGATCGTATGCTTTCTTTTCGGATAAGCCTCTCTTTGCTAAGACAGTAGTAATAGCAGCAGTTAAGGTTGTCTTACCGTGGTCGACGTGACCAATGGTACCAATGTTAACGTGCTCTTTAGTTCTGTCAAATTTTTCCTTTGCCATTGTTTGAATTTCTCCTTTCAAATAAATGAATCCAACATTTTTAATATATAGCAAGTTTTATTTATAATCAATACCAATTTAATTGGTTATTAATTATGATTCTATCTCAAGATTAGCGAGCACTCATGCCGCTTTTCTTGATGATTTCGTCTTGGACATAACGTGGGCATTCACCATAGTGGTCGAATTGCATTACGTAGTTTCCACGACCTTGTGTCATAGAACGTAAGTCTGTGACGTAGCCAAACATTTCAGATAATGGTACTTCGGCTTCAATAATTTTGGCGTTATTTCTTTGAGATTCACCAGTAACGAGTCCACGTCTACGAGCGATATCACCAAGAACATCACCATAATATTGTTCTGGAACTGTAACTTCGATTTTCATGATTGGCTCAAGAATAACTGGGTTACATTTTTTAGCGGCTTCTTTTAAGGCCATTGAGGCAGCAATCTTATAAGCTGCTTCAGAGGAGTCGACATCATGGTAAGAACCATCGAATAAGGTGGCTTTAATATCCATGACTTGGAAGCCAGCAATCATACCTCTACCAAGAGCGTCAACGAGTCCGTCTTGAGTTGGTTTGATATATTCTCTTGGAACAGAACCACCAACGATTGCATCAACGAATTCGAATCCCTTACCTGGGTTTGGTTCAAATTTGATCCAAACGTGACCATATTGTCCACGACCACCGGATTGCTTAATGTATTTACCTTCACATTCAGCGGTGGATTTAATGGTTTCACGGTATTCAACTTGTGGAGCACCAACGTTAACCGCGACATTGAATTCTCTTCTCATACGGTCAACGATGATGTCTAAGTGTAATTCACCAACACCAGCGATAATGGTTTGACCAGTTTCGGCGTTGGTTCTCACTCTGAAGGTTGGATCTTCTTCAGCGAGTTTTTGAAGAGCAATTGACATCTTTTCTTGATCAGCTTTGGTTTTTGGTTCAACCGCTTCTTCAATAACTGGATCTGGGAATTCCATTTGTTCAAGAATGACTGGGTGTTTTTCGTCACATAAGGTATCACCAGTTGTGGTGTTCTTAAGTCCGACGACTGCACCAATATCTCCAGCGTGAAGTTCTTCAACTTCTTGTCTGTGGTTACTGTGCATTAAGACAACACGAGCAATTCTTTCTTTTCCACCTTTGGTGGAGTTAAGGACATATGATCCAGATTTGAGTGTACCGCTATAAACGCGGACGTAAGCTAATCTACCGATGAATGGGTCAGTTGCAATTTTGAATGCAAGAGCGCCTAATGGTTCATTATCATCTGGTTTACAAACGACATCATTACCATTTTCATCGACACCTTTTGCAGGTGGGATATCAAGTGGGCTTGGGAGATAATCAATAACTCCATCGAGAAGTAATTGAATATTCTTGTTCTTATAAGCACTACCGCAGAAGACTGGGTGGAATTCACCTGTAAGAACAGCCTTACGAATTACGGATTTAATTTCTTCGACTGTTGGTTCTTCACCTTCAAGGACTTTCATCATGAAGTCATCATCGAAACTTGCGAGAGCTTCAACGAGTTCTGCTCTATGAGCTTCCATGGAATCAACCATATCTGCTGGAACAGGTTCTTCATGTGGTTCTTGAGAGTCTTTATCATAAACCCATGCTTTTCTTTCAATGATATCGACAGCGCCTCTAAGAGTGCTTTCAATACCGATTGGAAGTTGGACAGCCTTAGCGTTAGCGCCAAGTCTTTCCTTTAAGGAACGGACACACATTTCGAAGTCCGCACCGATGGCGTCAAGTTTGTTAACGAAGACAATTCTTGGAACACCATATTTTGATCCTTGTCTCCAAACGGTTTCAGTTTGTGGTTCAACACCATTTTTACCATCTAAGACAGTGACCGCACCATCGAGAACACGGAGGGATCTTTCAACTTCAACAGTGAAGTCGACGTGCCCTGGAGTGTCGATGATGTTAATTCTATTGCCTTTCCACATTGCGGTTGTCGCAGCGGAAGTAATAGTAATTCCTCTTTCTTGTTCTTGTTCCATCCAGTCCATGGTGGCAGCTCCTTCATGAACTTCACCAATTTTGTGGATTTTACCTGTGAAGAAGAGAATACGTTCAGTTGTTGTGGTTTTACCGGCATCGATGTGAGCCATGATACCGATGTTACGTGTATGAGCTAAATCAAATTCACGTGCCATATTCTTTTCTCCCTAAGATTACCAACGATAATGTGCATAAGCTTTATTAGCTTCAGCCATCTTGTGGGTATCTTCTCTTTTCTTCACGGAAGCACCAGTGCCATTAGCGGCATCGATAATCTCGTTAGCGAGTCTATCTTCCATGGTCTTTTCATTTCTGAGTCTACTGTAGTTGACTAACCATCTTAAGCCTAATGTGACTTTTCTTTCTGGAGAAACTTCAGTTGGGACTTGATAGTTAGCTGCTCCGATTCTACGAACCTTTAATTCGACTTCAGGCATGATATTGTTAATCGCTGTTGCGAAGACATCCATTGCTGGTTTACCAGTTTTGGATTCAATTTTGTTGAAGGCGGTATAGAGAATTGTTTGGGCAGTTCCCTTTTTGCCATCAATCATAATTTTGTTGATTAAACGTGTTACGAGTTTTGAATTGTAAATTGGATCTGGTAACACATCACGTTTTGCAACGCTTCCTTTACGTGGCATATTTTTCTATCCTCCTTCTATTATTTGGCCGCTTTTGGTCTCTTAGAACCATATAAGCTACGGCCTTGACGACGCTTTTCAATTCCAGCGCAGTCAAGTGTTCCTCTAATAATGTGATAACGAACACCTGGTAAGTCCTTAACACGTCCACCACGAATCATAACTGTGGAGTGTTCTTGTAAGTTATGGCCTTCACCACCGATATAAGCTGTAACTTCATAACCATTGCTTAAGCGAACACGAGCGTATTTTCTTAAAGCAGAGTTTGGTTTTTTAGGGGTCATGGTACCAACACGGGTACAAACACCTCTTTTTTGGCTAGCTGCTTGGTTGGTTTCCTTTTTCTTTAAGGAGTTCCATCTTTTTCCAAGAGCTGGAGCTTTTGATTTTACAACCGCAGTTCTACGGCCATCACGGACTAATTGATTAATTGTTGGCATATATTGCTCCTTTCAATTATTTCCTTTGTTTTTTTATATGATTAACTGTCCACGCTACCGGGTGTATCACATTTTCCTTTAAAAAATGGACCTTTTGGTCAGCGGGATACCAGAATCACACGCCTATATAATATATATAAATAGGAAAAAGGGCGCAATAAGAAAATTAAAATATTTTATTTTTATTAGAAAATAGTGATTTTATGTATAAAAAACACTGACTTTTTTTCATCAGTGCTCTTTCTATTTTAATTATCGCTACTTGAATAAGAATAGGATGAAGAAGCATCACTTCTTAGTTTATCGATGATGTTATCGATGGCAATCACAACCGCACAGTAGAACTGCCAATCAGCCCCTTCTTCAATATCTAAGACAAATGAATCTCTTAAAGAAATCATTCGACTAACATGACCGATTTCTTTCTCGTTTTCAAAGATATGATAGTCATACCCTAAAATATTACCTCTCACCACTACTTCACCATGTTCAGCGGTAGTAATGTTATAGTGATCATGAAGAGTAAATATCTTCTTTGATAAATGAGCGAGTTTTACTTTTCCGCTTGGATCTAAAACAAAAGCTTGTCGATGAAATAAATACCAGAACTTATTTCTCACAATATATAAGACATTACCTTGAAGATCTTTAACAAATTTCTTTCTTGTAAATGTAAAGAACTTGCCTTGAACTTTTAAGACATCTTGTTCATGTTCATCTCTAACATAAGAAGAGCCTCGAAGTGTTAACCATTTGTTTCGAATAAATAATCTCATAAATTTAAACTCCTTTTACTCAGGAAGAGAAACTGTTGTGGAATGGAAATCATGGAATTCCATTTTGAAGTGATCGTTAGTGAGATATTCACCAACGGAAGAGTGAATGACATTGCATTCAAGAATGCTGACGTATTTCTTGTCTTCAGATAATTTAAATGAAACACTGAATTCAGAACTTCCTGCTTCTACGTTCCACCCTTTATAACTAATTCCATTATGACTAGCGGTGATATTAGAAATGGAATATGTTTTAGTTTCTTCATCATAACTAGCGTAGCCTAATTTAGAAACAATAATCGCTGCAAAGCCACCAACTTCACTATCTTGGAAACCATAATATAGATTCGGAGTACATTCTAATGAAGGGAATGGAAGTGAACAATATAAATTTGGATTATCGACATTAATGAATCCATCTGTCATTCCCACAATGTAATATTGGTCTTGATTGTTATTAACTCGATAATAAATGTCCATTTCATTACCACCGATATATGATTTTAAATACGACTGTTCTTTAACGATGTGGAATTCTATGTTTTTATTTAATTCCGCTTCTCCATTAGCAAGATAATAATCAAATGAAATATTCGTGGAATAGAAAGTATTCGCTATCGCGGTTTTAATCTCTTCATTTGTATCAGGAGAAGCTTTTCTTAATAAGCTTTGAACACTGCTGCTTAATAAAACATCTGAACCAATGGAGAATTTGTTATACCACACACCATCATTTTTCTCATACACGTATTTACTTGTTAAATCGAGATAATGGTCATATTGTTTTCCGATAGAAGCAGAAGGAACACCTTCACCACTATGGAAGACACTATTACCTCCTTCTGGTGGATTTCCTCCTGGATCTCCACTAGGAGTAGGTGTAGTTCCACAACCCACTAAAAGTCCTAACAAAATAGGTAAAACAATAAATTTACTTTTCATACTAATTTCCTGTAAAAATATTATGAACGAAATTGTTTTCTTTGGAAACAGCAATTAGAATTAACATATGAATCGAATTTCTTTAGAAGAGTTTAAAAATAACATCGATCTAATCATTGAACATGGTTTAGACGAAGAAACCTTAATTTGTGATGGAGAGAAGATACTTTTTGCTTTGGTGCCACCATCAAAGCGACTAGAAAAAGAATGGGAATCTTATTTCGGAACTCTTCCAAAAGAAGCATACGATAATAACGATATTGAAAGAGAATAGAAAAAACGCTCATCCAAGAACTGAACTTGAGCGTTTTCTATATATAAATATCTAAGCGGAGTTATGTTTGTTATAGTTCTGATGGATCTATAACACGAACTATTGAATCTTTAAAATGTTTTTTGTCACGTGTCACGATATAGTCCATCGAGTGTCGAATAGCGGTCTCGTGTATAATAGCATCTTCGTAATCAGGAATAATTGACGCTATTGCTTTAGCACAATCATTGCCATCAACATCCACAACATTAAAGAATTCAAATAGTTTTAATATAGTTTGTTTACATATATTACTATTGTGATAATACTTGTGAAGTAGATAGTAAAGAGCAGGCAATGAAGAAGAAGCAATGTAAGCTTCAATTTTCTGCTTTAAAGCTAATTCAAACACCTTTCTAGATGAATCATAAAAAGGGTCTCTATTAGTTAAAACATCTAATATGACATTTGAATCAATTAAATATTTCATATTTCTTAAGCATTTCTTCTTTGCCTTCTTCTAAAGTAGCATCTTTAGGTAAAATCCCTGTTAATTCATCAATTAAGGCCATTTTATCGACATAAGGTGAACTTATTTTCGCAATTATTTTTCCGTTTTTAGACACAAAAACTTCCTCTTGCTCCGCAATAGATAGATATTTGCTTAAATCATTTTTAAGTTCGGTGGCAGTTATAGTCATATTTTTTTACCTCCTACTTTAATTATAAGTATATTGTACGATTATTCAATAATTTTGTACGATTATTTTTATGAGTTGTACATAATATAAAACAACCCCCAAGTAAGTTTGGAGGTTGTTGTTATTTCAATAATTCAATTAATGAGTTTCTTCAGATTTGCGGTCAATCTTTTCGTGAATTTCATTAATTGCACGATCATGGTCTTCAACGTAGCGTTCTTTTACTTCGTGCATTGTTTTTTCAACGGAGAAGCCTTCAAGTAATTTTTCACTTTCTTCTTCACTCATTAAGCCACGTCCTGCAGGAATTAAGTGACCAGTAATAACGTTTTCTTTCAAACCATGTAAGTAATCGGTCTTGCCTTTAATAGCAGCATCGGTAAGCACTCTTGTGGTTTCTTGGAAGGAAGCCGCTGATAAGAAGCTATCAGTTTCAAGAGCAGCTTTAGTGATACCTAAGATAAGAGGAGAGAAGACCGCTGGACGTTTACCGTTAATGATCGCTTCATTATTTTTCGCGGTGAATGTATTAATAGAGACACGTGTGCCTGCGATTAAATCTGTATCACCAGCGTCGATAACGAAGATTTTTCTTAACATTTGTCTAACGATAACTTCGATGTGCTTATCAGAAATACCGATGGATTGAGAAGAATAGACCTTTTGAACTTCTTTAATGATGTATTTTTCAACCGCAGTGACATCACTAACTTCAAGAAGTTTCTTAGGATCGATAGCACCTTCGGTGATTTTACCACCGTTAATGACTTTATCACCCTTCTTAACACGGAGTTTAGCTCCAAAAGAAGTGGTATATGTTTTTTCTTCAAGGTCGTTACGAACAGTGACTAAATAGCAACCATTCTTTTCTTCGATACGAGTAACTTCACCAGGAATTTCACTGATGAGAGCTTCTCCTTTAGGGTTACGAGCTTCAAATAATTCTTGGACACGAGGGAGACCTTGAGTAATATCGCTACCAGCAACACCACCAGTGTGGAAGGTTCTCATCGTTAATTGAGTACCTGGTTCACCAATAGATTGAGCAGCCATAATACCAACTGCTTCACCAACTTTAACTTCTCTACCTGTAGCTAAGTTACGTCCATAACAGTGGACACAGACACCATCTTTAGTTTCACAACCAAAGAGAGATCTAATTTCCACTTCAGTAATACCAGCATCAACGATCGCTTTTGCGCTTTCTTCGTTAATCATGGTGTTACCTTTAACGATTACTTCACCAGTAGTTGGATTAACGACATCATTAAGAGCGTATCGACCAACTAAACGGTCATATAATTTAACGATAATTGCATTTCTTGCTGTATCTCTAATTTCTTTAACTTTAAAGCCATGGTCTGTTCCACAATCGATTTCTCTAACGATAACGTCTTGAGAAACGTCAACAAGTCTTCTAGTTAAATAACCTGAGTCAGCAGTCTTAAGAGCGGTATCGGTACCACCTTTACGAGCACCGTGGGTCGCAATAAAGAATTCAGAAACGGTCATACCTTCACGGAAACAACGTTTAACTGGTAATTCAATAGTACCACCAGAGGTGTTACCCATAAGACCTCTCATACCTGCTAATTGGGTAATATTTGAGATGTTACCACGAGCACCACTATCACTCATCATGAAGATTGGGTTACGAGTATCTTTTTGGAATTGTTCAGTTAATTTGTTTCTCACTGCAACAGTAACGTTAGCCCAGACATCGACAACAGATTTATGTCTTTCTTCATCGGTTAACATACCTAAAGAGTACATTTCTTCGATTTCTTCGACTTTCTTATCGCCCTCAGCTAAGATTTGTTCTTTTCCTTCAACGATATGAATATCGTCAATAGAGATAGTAAATCCAGCGATAGTTGCATATTGGAAGCCTTGATCTTTCATCTTGTCAAGAACCGCACTGGTCTTTGGATTACCTTTACGGTCATAACGTTGGAAGATTTCGTTAATGATTTTACCTAAATCACCTTTCTTAATTGGTGAACGGAGTGGCATTGAAGCAATCACACTTCTCACATCAGTTCCCATTGGAACGAAATATTCAGGTAAATCACTTGCCATATTGGCGCTATTAACGGCGTTAAGATATGGGAAATCACTTGGGAAGATTTGGTTGAAGATTACTTTACCAGCAGAGGTAATTAAGTAACTTCTATTCATTTCTTCGGTGAAACCTTTCTTCATTAAGGCACGTCCGATAATCGCAATACGGTTATGTAAATGAATTTGTTTAGTTTGATAAGCAAGGATTACATCATCAACACTACGGAAGATTTTTCCTTCACTAGCAGCGAATAATTCAAGTTCTTCTGCTCTTTCTGGATCATATTTACGAACTTCTTCAGCTTTACGTAAGAAATCTTCTTTAGTGCTTTCTAGAGTTAAGTAATAGTTACCTAAAACCATGTCTTGAGATGGAGTAACGATTGGTTTTCCATCTTTTGGACCTAAGATGTTATTGCTTGCGAGCATTAAATCTAATGCTTCTTCTTGAGCAGCTTTGCTTAATGGAACGTGAACCGCCATTTGGTCACCATCGAAGTCAGCGTTAAAACCAGTACAAACGAGTGGGTGTAAACGGATTGCTCTTCCATCAACTAAGCAAGGTTGGAAGGCTTGAATACCAAGTCTATGTAAGGTAGGAGCACGGTTTAATAAAACTGGGTGCTTACCGATAATTTCTTCAACGATATCAAGAACTTGAGGATCGTATCTATCGATAATCTTATCAGCTTGCTTATGTGCGCTCGCGATACCTCTTTTTAATAATTCACAGGCGATGAATGGTCTTAAAAGTTGAACCGCCATTTCTCTTGGTAAACCACATTGATACATTTTTAAGAATGGACCAACCGCGATAACGGAACGACCAGAATAGTCGACACGTTTACCAAGGAGGTTTTGTCTAAATCTACCTTGTTTGCCTTTTAATCCACTGGAGAGAGATTTAAGAGGTCTACCTCCTGGACCGGTAACTGGTTTATTTCTTCTACCATTATCAATTAAAGCGTCAACTGCTTCTTGAAGCATACGTTTTTCATTGAAAAGAAGAACGGCAGGAGAATTCATATCGATTAATTTCTTTAAACGATTGTTACGAGAAATCACACGACGATATAAATCATTTAAGTCACTGGTAGCAAATCTACCACCATCGAGTTGAAGCATTGGTCTTAAATCAGGTGGAATGACTGGAATAACATCGAGCACCATCCATTCTGGTTTATTATCGCTATGACGGAAAGCTTCAATAACTTCAAGTCTCTTAGTGAGCTTAGTTCTATTTAAGGCGCTTGTAGATTTCATCTTATTATTGATTTCTTCAGCTTCAGCATCTAAATCAATATCAGCGAGTAAGCGTTTAATAGCAGCGGCACCTTCAGAGAATTCAGCACCAGTATATTTCTTAATGAAGTTGTAATTAGTTTCAAAGTCAAAGACTTCGCCTCTATTTTCAAGTCTAGAGATTAAATCTTCACTTCTTTGATAATCATCACTTCCAGGCATTAAACCCCATTCTTCACCATGTTTTTGAATTTCTCTAATCACTGGGATAAAGGCATCTCTACCATTTTTCTCATTGATGAATTCACTCTTGGTAAGAATTTCACTCTTTCCAGGGTTTAAGCAGATGTGAGCAGCGTAATAAGCAACTTCTTCTAAGTGTTTTGGAGAGACATCAAGAAGTAAGCCAATACGAGAAGGAATTCCTTTTAAATACCAAATATGGGTACAAGGAGAAGCGAGTTCAATATGACCCATTCTTTCTCTACGGACTTCTTTAGAGATGACTTCAACTCCACATTTTTCACAAACGACACCAGCGTATCTAATTTTCTTATAACGACCACAGTGACATTCGTAGTCCTTACTAGGACCAAAGATTTTTTCGCAGTAAAGACCTTGCATTTCTGGTTTTTGACTACGATAGTTAATGGTTTCTGGTTTTAAAACTTCACCATGACTCCATTTACGAATAGTGTCAGGAGAGGCTAAGCCAACTTTAATGGCAGATAATTTCTTTACATCAAACATTGTCGTTTTCTCCTTTCATTATTCTTCGCTGCCATTAACAAGAGTCGTCATTGAGACTTCTTCGTCAACGCCAGTTTGGACATTAGCGTCATCACCGACAAGATTTCTTAAAGCAGTGTTAATCTTTCTTTCTTCTTTGTCAGCTTCTTTTGCTAAAGCGTCCATATCAATATTGTTACCTTCGTTATCAAGGAGTTCGACATCCATTGATAAGGATTGTAATTCTTTTACCAAGACCTTGAAGGCTTCTGGAATACCTGCTTTTGGAAGAGGTTGATCCTTAATAATAGCTTCATAAGTCTTTCTACGACCGACACGGTCATCAGATTTGACGGTAATAATTTCTTGTAAGATGTGGGCGGCGCCATAAGCTTCAAGAGCCCAGACTTCCATTTCACCAAATCTTTGTCCACCATTTTGAGCTTTACCACCAAGAGGTTGTTGTGTGACAAGAGAATATGGTCCAGTCGCACGAGCGTGTAATTTATCATCAACCATGTGGACGAGTTTAATCATATACATGACACCAACGGTGATTCTTTCATCAAATGGTTCACCAGTACGGCCATCATATAAAACAGTTTTTCCGTCTTTGCTCATTCCTGCTTTTTCCATCATTTCGAAGATTTCTTCGTTAGTGATTCCATCAAAGACAGGAGTTGCAATCTTATAGCCAAGTTTCTTAAGTGCCATACCTAAATGGACTTCAAGAATTTGACCGATGTTCATACGGGAAGGAACGCCGAGTGGGTTGAGCATGATGTCAACTGGAGTTCCATCAGGTAAGAATGGCATATCGCATTCTGGTAAGATACGTGAGATAACACCTTTATTACCGTGACGTCCACTCATCTTATCTCCTTCAGAGATCTTTCTCTTTTGGACGATATAGACAGTAACGATCTCATTGACTCCTGGAGGGAGAATGTTATCTTTGGCTTTTTCTTCTCTCTTACGGATTTTGACATCGAGGACAATACCTGCTCCACCATGAGGGACGCGTAATGAGGCATCTTTTCCTTCGTTTGTCTTTTCTCCGAAGATTGCCATTAAGAGTTTTTCTTCTGGAGTTGGTTCGGTTTGTCCTCTTGGAGTAACTTTACCAACTAAGATATCGCCTTCTTTAACTTCAGTACCAACAACAACAATTCCGCGGCTATCTAAGTGAGATTTAGCTTCAGTTGAAACATTTGGTACATCAGCGGTGATTTCTTCATCTCCGAGTTTTGGAATGCTACGGCATTCACAATCGTATTTTTCAATATGAATAGATGTATAAACATCATCTTTTACTAATCTTTCGCTCATGATGACGGCATCTTCATAGTTATAGCCGTTCCAAGTCATGAAGGCGATTGTGACGTTTTGACCTAAAGCAAGATCACCATTTTCCATTGCTGGTCCATCAGCGATGATTTGACCTTTTCTAATCTTATCGCCGACTTTGACAATGCTCACTTGGTTAATACATGTTCCTTGGTTAGAACGTTCAAATTTTTGTAAGTGATATGTGACAGGTTCACTCTTACCAGTTTCTAAGACTTCAATGGTTCTGCTATCGGTATAAGTGACAATACCATCATTATTAGCAACAACCGCTAAGCCTGAGTCACGAGCGACTTGATGTTCAAGACCAGTTCCCACAAATGGAGCGTGTGGTTTTAATAGTGGGAGAGCTTGACGTTGCATGTTACTACCCATAAGAGCACGCATGGTATCATCGTTTTCAAGGAATGGAATGCTACCAGCAGCAATCGAAACAACTTGTTTTGGGCTAACATCAACAAAGTCGACTTCTTCTTTTCTAGCTAAAACGTTTTCACCGTGGTGTCTAGCGACGACAACTTCGTCTAAGATTTCGCCATCTTTTCCAAGGTTAATATTCGCTTCAGCAATTGTGTAATCCCATTCTTCATCAGCGGTTAAATAGACACTGTCTTCTGCTTTTGAGAGGACTTTGCCGTTTTCAACAGGACGATATGGGGTTTCTATAAATCCATATTTATTTACTTTCGCGTATGAGGCTAAGTTATTGATAAGACCAATGTTTTGACCTTCAGGAGTTTCAATAGGACAAATTCTTCCATAGTGAGAAACGTGAACGTCACGAACTTCGGTGGAGGCTCTATCTCTAGTTAATCCACCAGGACCTAAAGCAGATAATCTTCTCTTATTAGTTAATTCTGCTAATGGGTTAGTTTGATCCATGAATTGAGAGAGTTGAGAAGAAGCAAAGAATTCTCTAATTGAAGCCACTAAAGGACGTGGATTGATTAAGGCTTTTGGTTTGACATTGCCTAAATCAGAAATCGACATCTTTTGTTGGACGGTTTTGAGCATTTTTGCTAAACCAACTCTAAATTGATTTTGAATTAATTCACCAACACAACGAATTCTTCTGTTTCCTAAGTGGTCGATATCATCGGTGTCACCGAATCCATCCATGACATTGAGGAAATATGAGAAAACCGCGTAAATATCACAAATATTCACATAGGTTGATGTGTTATGTAAATCTGTACCAATGATTGGGCAAACTTTCTTGTCTTTTTCGTTATTGTAAACTTTAACGATGTTGACATTACAGTTACCATCTAATTTTTCATTGATTTTGACTTTCTTAAGGTGAGCACCTTTTTCGAAGAATTTTTCATTTCTAAGTTCTTCGACATCTTCAACGGTTAATTGATAACCTTTCTTGAATTTGATTTCACCTTCAGCGGAGACTAAGTTTTCCGCTAAGATTCTGCCTGGTAAACGGTTATAGATACCAAGTTTCTTGATGAACTTATATCTACCAGCTCTTCCAAGGTCATATCTCTTCTCGTCAAAGAATCTTTGAATTAAGAAGTTTTGTGTTCCTTCTTCAGTAACTGGTTCACCTGGTTTCATCTTCTTAAAGATATCAACAAGAGCGTATTTAGTAGTCTTAATCTTGCTATCTTCTTTATCAAGAGTGTTTCTTAAAGCGAAAGATTCACCAAATAATTTGAGGATATCTTCATCAGTTTCAAGACCTAACGCTCTTAATAAGGTAGTCGCATGGATTTTTCTTTGTCGATCAATACGAACAGAAAGTAAATCTTTAGCGTCGCTTTCAAATTGTAACCAAGTACCTCTTCCTGGAATTAAGTCAGCTTCATATAAATATTTGCCGGCTTTGAATTCGCTAGATAAGTAGGCTCCTGGAGATCTGACGAGTTGGCTAACGATAACTCTTTCTGCACCATTGACGATGAATGTTCCACTACTAGTCATGAGTGGTAAATCACCCATAAAGACTTCACTCTCTTGGATTTCTCCAGTTTCTTTATGAATTAAGCGCACTGTGATATACATTGGTGCGTTATAAGTAAGGTCTTTTTCTTTGCATTCTAAGTAAGAATGTTTTGGTTCACCTAATCTAATTGATAAATATTCGATTGTTAATGTACCGACATAGTTTTCAATTGGGAATGATTCTCTAAAGACTTCATCTAAACCTTTTTCTAAGAATTCAGCGTAACTCTTAGTTTGGATTTCCACTAAATTTGGGAGTGGAAGATCACCAGAAATCTTGGAGTAATCATAACGGTGATTGTTGATTTGTCTAAGTTCAGTAATATTTCTGGACATTACAATGGCTCCTTTTCGATAAAATTTTGTTTAGTTCACTTTTGTGGCTTTGATTATCCAATAGCCTTTTTCTTTGTGAAGCACGGAAACGTTTTCAAATACTGTTTCGAGATATTTGAAAGCGCTTTCTGCTCCTTGTTTCTTTCGGATAACAATATAGAGTGAACCGCCATCAATTAAGCGTTGATAAGCTCCACTATACATTGAGTAGGTAACAACTTTACCAGCTCTAATAGGGGGATTAACAACAATTGAATCATATGGTCCTTCAATCTTTTCGTAGATGTCACTATGAAGGATGGTGACTCGTTTATTTAAATTCAGCCGTTCACTGCTCTTTGACGCTAGAGCGAGTGCGCGCGAATTAATATCAGCGAGATCAATTCTCGCTTCTTTTGAATTTTGGGCAATGGTTAATCCAATCGGACCATAACCACACCCTAAATCCAATATTCTCCCAGTCAAATTGAGGGGGATTAATACCTTAAGAAAGATATATGACCCCTCATCAATTTTTGACTTGGAAAAAACTCCATTATCGGTGTAATAGGTATAAGACTTATCAAAGAGAGAGAAACTAATTTCACGAATCGCGGAATTAATTTCTGGATTCTCATCAAAATAATGGCCCATTACTACCTCAAAAGATATTTACTAAAGCGAAATTATTTAACTTCGACTTCAGCACCAGCGGCTTCAAGAGCTTTCTTGTGCTCTTCAGCTTCAACTGGGGAGATGTGTTCTTTAATAGCAGATGGTGCGGCATCGACTAATTTCTTTGCATCCATTAATCCTAAACCGGTAATTGCTTGAACAGCTTTAATAACTTGAACTTTTTGAGCTCCGGCAGCTTTAAGGATTAAGCTAACTTCGCTTGGTCCTTTAGCAGCTTCTTCTTCAACTGGGGCAGCAGCAACTGCAACAGGTGCAGCAGCGGTGACACCAAATTCTTCTTCAACAGCTTTGACGAGTTCGTTTAATTCGAGAACTGTCATTTCTTTTAAGCTGGAAATAATTTCTTCTTTTGTTAATTTAGCCATTTTTCTTTTCCTCCTAAATTGGCATTATTTTGCATCCGCAACAGCCTTAACTGTACAGGCAAATTGACGGACTGGTGCTTGTAAGCACGATAATAACATGGCAAGTAGACCTTCTTTTGAAGGGAGTTTAGCAACTTCTAAGACTTTCTCTTTATCAGCGAATTGTCCTTCGAAGAGACCACCCTTAATATTCAAAGCGTCTCCATATCTTTTAGCATATTTGGCAAGAACTTTTGCACCACCACTCACATCTTCAGAGAAGAAGATAGCGTTTGGTCCAGAAAGTAATGATTTGAATTCTTCATATCCGAGTTCAGAGCTTGCTCTTTCCACTAAAGAGTTTTTATAAACGTTCATAGAAGCGTGTTCAGCTGCTAATGCGCGTCTTAATTCTTGGATTTGAGCAACAGTTAAGCCACGGTATTCTGCAACAACGATTCCAGAACTTGATTTGGCTTTACTAACAATCTCACTAACTGTTTCTTGCTTGGCTTGTAAGACATCCTTATTCATGTTTTGACCTCCTTTTCAATTTGTTTAAGTTTTTGAGGCTCCAATATACAGTGAGAATAAAATGTATTATTTCTTCACCTCGGTAACATTATTAAGACTCCACGTCCGTTACTGTCTTGGGTATATTAGAATCTAGTTAATTATCGACCGTTAAATGTGAAGTGGATCGCTGGGCCCATGGTCGTATGGATGACAGCGTTTTTAACATATGTACCTTTGACTGAAGCTGGTCTTGCCTTTATTAATGCGTCAACTAAGGCATTTAAGTTTTCTTCAATCTTTTTCTTATCAAAGCTTACTCTGGCAATAGAAACATGCATATTAGCTTCTTTGTCAACACGGTATTCCACTTTACCGGCTTTGATTTCTTTGACTGCTCGAGCAATATCAGGATTGACGGTTCCTGTCTTTGGATTTGGCATTAAGCCTTTAGGACCAAGGACACGAGCGACTTTACCTAACATAGGCATCATATTTGGAGTAGCAACGATAACATCGAAGTCAAACCAGCCACCGCTGATTTTTTCGATCATTTCTGCTCCACCAACGAGGTCTGCTCCGGCAGATTTAGCTTCTTCAGTTTTGTCAGTAATGGCTAAGACTTTTTTGGTTTTACCATTTCCGTGTGGAAGGATGAGAGTTCCTCTGACTTGTTGATCAGCTTGTTTTGGATCGACATTGAGTTTGAATGAGACATCGACTGTCGCATCAAATTTAACGGTTGAAGTTTCTTTGACAAGCGCCACAGCTTCTTCAACTGTATAAAGTTTGTTGGAGTCCACTTTTTCTAAAGCGGCAACATATTTCTTACCCTTTTTCATAGTTTCCTCCATTAGTCGTCGACGACGATTCCCATATTACGAGCACTACCTTCAACGATTTTCATAGCCGCTTCAATGTCATTAGCGTTTAAATCAGGTAATTTGTATTGAGCAATTTCCTTAAGTTGTGCTCTAGTGATGTGTCCAACAATAGTGGTTTTACTATTTGGTGAACCTTTTTGAATTCCAGCAGCCTTTAATAATAATGGGGCGACTGGTGAAGTCTTGATTTCGAAATCACAAGACTTGTCTTCATAAGCCGTAATGATGACTGGGACGATTTCCCCACGACGATCAGCGGTCTTAGCATTGAAGTCGGTACAGAACTTCGCCATGTTAATACCAGCAGATGCGAGTTTTGGTCCTGGTTTAGCTTCGCCACCAGGAAGTTCCATCTTTAAGACTTTCGCGATTTTTTTACTCACGTGACTTTCCTCCTATTTTTAGATTTGTCCGTGCTGTGGTACGGGTGAATCACCACTCTTCCACAGAACAATTACATGTGTATTACGTACTCTCATATGCGTAAAGGCAACATGCTTGTATATCGTATCAAATATGTATATGCGAGTGCAAGCAAATTTTCAAAAATATTTTTACTGACAAAAAGTAAAGACCAAACCCATACATCATTTAAGAAGAATGAAAAAAAGTTATTAATAAATTAATAAAAATTTTGATAGGGTTGATTTTTTTAAAAAATTTCAAAATCGCCACTATATATAAAGTGAGGGGGTATAAATCAAAATGCACAAAGCATTGAGGACCCTTGAAGGAGAAAAGGAGGAAGTATTCCGGTGGAGACATTGGTCTACCTCGTTATAGTAGTTGTCACTATTATGGTCATCGTTCTTGCGTTGACCCGCTAATAAAAAAGAGGCACTCGAGAGTGATACTCGGGTGTCCCAAGACAATATTATATTATCACACTCCCCCTCACCCGACAAGGGTTCCTCCTCTAAATTATATAGGAGTGATTTTTATCCACCAAAGTAATAGAGAACGGACGATTATTTTTTATTCGCTTATTAGTTAAACTTTGTTTATTTTCACTCTCGTCCGCTTGCTTTTCTCTTTTACTTGTGTATAATACAAGCAGTTTTATGAGGAATAAAAATAGCAAAACTAAAGGTGTATCCCCATATTTAATCGTTATCCTCTCCTTTGTTGGAGTGATTTTATTAGGCTCGTTATTATTGACTATCCCATTTGCTCACAAAGATGGACAATGGGGTAAGTATATGGATTCCCTTTTTATCGCTACTTCTGCTACCTGTGTGACTGGTTTATCAACATATCCTGCAGGAATTGGAGGAGAGCTAAGCCTATTTGGTCAAGCCGTCGTTTTAGTGATGATTCAAATCGGTGGATTAGGTTTTATTACTGTTTTTACCTTCATAGTCTCAATTTTTATCAGAAAATTACAGTTTAAAGATCGTCTATTTTTATCTCAGGCTGTTAATAGTGATTCGATCTCTGGAGTTTCTAAATTCGTCAAACGTGTTATTTTTATCGTTTTAACGATTGAAATATTAGGTTTCTTATTAGGTTTACCAGTTTTTTTAAATGTCCCATCTTACACTCCTGGACAAGCGGTTTGGGCTTCTTGGTTCACCGCTACATCAGCATTTAATAATGCTGGATTTGATATTTTTGGAGCTTCTTCCCTTATAAGAACTGCAGGTAATGATATCGTCAATTCTTTACCTACATGGGCGTATTATTACATGTGTTCCTATATTATGATTCTTATTGTATTAGGTGGCATTTCTTTCATCACAATTATCGAAATTGTCATCTTAAGAAAGAAACCAAGACAATGGAATTCATTTGTGATTATCGTCTTAATGACCACTGGTATTTTACTCTTTGGTGGTTGGGGCGTATTCATGCTTACCGAGTGCACGACTGGAAATATCAATACCTTTGAAGCCTTATTCCAAAGTGTCACTTTAAGAACTGCGGGATTCGCTAATTTTGATCAAAATACGCTTTCAGTAGCAGGAAAAACCATCAGCTGCTTATTCATGTTTATTGGTGGTTCACCAATCTCCACAGCAGGTGGTGTTAAAACCACTACTATCTTTATCATCGTCTTATGTTTAATTAGATTCTTACAAGGTAAACGTATCACTGCTTTTAATCGTGAATATAGTAGAACATCAATCTTAAAAGCAATGTCTCTTGTTTTATTATCATTATTAATTGTCACTATTTCTTTCGTGGCAGTTAAATCAATAGAAAATAACCACATTGATGAATATCCAGCTGGTTTATTAAGTACTGAAAACGTGATGTTTGAAGTCTTCTCTGCCTTTGGCACAGTTGGTTTAACCGCTGGACTTACAACACATCTATCAGTTGGTAGTAAAATTATTCTTGTTTTCTTAATGTTCTTTGGTCGACTTGGTCCAATTACTTTGTTCCAAGTTTTCCAAGATAAAATCGACAATCAAGAAACAGAACATTTCAAACGTGTTGAAACAGATGTTATTATTGGATAATAGGAGGAAATCTCTATGGCACACAAATCATTTGCAGTTATTGGATTAGGACAATTCGGTCGATCTGTCGTTAAAGAACTCGTCGATAATGGAATGGATGTTATCGCGATTGATGTTAATGAAGAAACCGCTAAAGAAGTTGCTAACGACTTACCTACCACTTTTATCGCTGATTCTACTGATGAAAAAGCATTAAAAGAACTCGGGGTTAACGATGTCGATGCCGCAATCGTTGCTTTTGGTGACAACCAAGAAGCAAGTGTTCTTACCACTGTCATTCTCCGTGAACTTGGGGTTAAAAACATCATTGTGCGTGTTGATGATGATTATTATGTCCCAATTATGAAAAAACTTGGTGCTACTGAAGTTATCACTCCTCAAAAAGCTGCTGGAGCGGCTTTAGCAAACCGTATCGGTAATGAAGATTTCCAAGACTATTACAAACTTGATAGTAAATATTCAGTTGTTTCTATCATTATTAATCCAGGTTTCTTCCCAACCACATTAAGAGAGATGAATCCTAAAAACGTCTATGGTGTTAATATCGTTTTAGTGAGAAGAGGAAGTAAATCATTCGTTCCTGGTGGTGATGATTCTTTACTTCCAGATGACACAGTGTACGTTGTTGGAACTAGCAAAGAAATCTCTGCCTTTAGAGAAGCAATTAACGGCAAGAAAAAGAAATAAGCAAGTATAACTTGCTTTTTTAATTTATTATGAAAAAGTTATTATTGATATTCGTTTTACCTATATTAGTCGGATGCAATCAAACTCCGCCTTCTCCTAGTGATCCAGGACCTATTGAACCAATTAATTATGAAAATAGAGATGATTTTTATAATGTAGTCTCAGCTTTAGGAACTTATCAATATCTAAATTTAGACACTACTTTTTCGATGGAATATGCAGAAGATGGAATCATTGATCCAAATTATTCATATACTTCTTCTTCAAAATTCGCATATGAAGATAACAACTGGGTTCTTAAAGAAGGAACAGATGCTCCTTATGATTTCACTAACGATTACAACGCTTTAGCGTATCTCTTATATTATGAAAGCGATACTGGAAGTGAATATATTTCAGAAGAATGGACTTATCAAGGTAATCCACTTAAATTTACTTATATTAATCAATATCAAGATGAGGAAGATGAAAGTATTACTCAATCTACTATAATTTGTACATTTAATGTAAAAGGATATCTCGTTAGAGAAGATATCACATATTTCACCACTAATAAGGATGAATCCACTACTGAATCTAAATATGTGTATACATATTCTTGGAGCGACTAATTTTTATCCTTTCAATTAATAAAAAAATAAAGAAAAAAACACAGGTTTAATTCCTGTGTTTTCATTCGGTTTAAATCTTTTCAATTTCAGAGAAATCGACTTCCACTTTGGTGGTTCTTCCAAAGAAGACGGTTTCAATCTCAACTGCACCAGTGTCTTTGTTGATAGAAAGGATTCTACCTTCGGTACCTTCAAGAGTACCATGAATAACTTTGATGTAGTCACCGACCGCATAACGATCATACATACTTTCATCAACCATACCCATTCTCTTAAGGACTGGTTCGATTTGTTCTCTTGGAACTGGGAATGGTTTTGTACCTTTACCTGCAGATCCAACGAATCCAGTAACGCCTGGAGTGTTTCTAACAATATACCAAGCATAGTCAGTCATAATCATTTCAACGAAAACATAACCTGGATATAAGTTCTTCATTCTGGTTTTACCAGTAGGAAGTCCATCTTTCATCACTGGAACTTCTTGTTCGACAACAACGATACGGAAGATTAGATCTTCTAATCCCATTGATTCGACACGTTTTTGTAAATTATATGCGGCTTTTCTTTCGTGAGTGGAATAGGTGGAAACAACATACCATGCTTTTTCACCTAATTTTTGTTCACGATTACCAATGTCTTCACTAAGATCACTATTGGTGTCTGTAAAGGCTGTTTTCTTATTTGTATTATCCATTAGTCAAATCTCCTTATTTAATTCCCTTAAAAGCGTCAGAAAGAATATCAATTAATTTCTTACCTGCCACATCTTCTCCAAAAAGAAGTAATCCAGTAACTGCCGCGATAATAATAACGACAATGATTGAAGGAATAAGAACTTCACGTTTTGGCCAACGAACTCTTTTACCTTCTTTAATAACTCCAGAAGCGAATTTTTTTAATCCCATGGTTTACCTCCATTTATTTACTAGCTTTGTGAAGAGTTTGTTTATTGCAGTTTTTGCAATATTTCATTAACTCTAATTTTTTGCTACTTTCTTTATTTACTGTTGTTACATAGTTTCGTGATAGACACTCGGAGCAAATCAAAAGAACTTTTTCTCTCATGTTGACCTCCCTATGTAATTTTCAGTGTAATTAATCTATCACTCATCTCTCCTTTTTGTAAATAAAATATTTTCAAAATAGTTATTCAAAAAAATAAAAAATGTGGATAAACCACAATTTTAATTGAATATTGAAGGTTAATAATCTTATTCGATGACTTTATCTTTTTTAAGGATATATAAAACAGAGATTGCGCTCATTCCAAAGATAGAGACCACCACCACAATAATGATTGCAGTAGATTGAGAAATCTTCTCTCCTTTATTATCTCTTTCTTCTTTATCTGGATAATATTTTTTCTTGAGTTCGGTGATTGCTTGAGCAGCACTAAAGGTATCTTCCCCGTATTTATATTCATTTAAATCCAGCTTTTCTTCGGCAGAGAGTTTATTATATAAACCTAAAAGTTCATCACAATCTTCTTTTGAAATATCACAAATAGATTCAGGATATTTAATTCTAAATTGATCATAAGCATTTATGAAATTATCATAATCGACACTTGTAGCGGCTTTCACTTCAATAACATTATTGTCACTACTAAAAGAGTTATTGGTAGCGATTAGACTAACGCCAATAAATAAGACTGGTAATAATAAAGCGAGCAATAATTTTCTTAATTTCATATAAGTTAGTAGGTTATTTATTCACCTTTATCCATTTCTCGATCCAAATCTCTTTTTTTAATGGTCTCTCTTTTATCATATAACTTTTTGCCTTTAGCGAGAGCAATTTCTACTTTAGCTTTACCTTTAGATAGATAAATTTTAGTGGCTACTACAGTGAAACCACCTTGTTTCATCTTTTGTTCAAACCAGAGTATTTCTTTCTTATGGAGAAGAAGCCTTCTATTTCTTAATGGGTCGTGATTAAAAAGATTACCATGGTCATAAGGCTTAATATACATATTAATGATTTCAGCGTTACCGTTTCTTATCACCACATAAGCGTCTCCAATTGTCGCCCCATTAACGCGTAATGATTTGATTTCAGTTCCTTTTAATTCAATTCCACATTCAGTGAATTCAGAGAGGAAATAATTAAAGAAAGCCTTTTTATTAGAGGCAATTATTTTAATTCCGCTAGATTTCATAAGGCTCCTCCAGTCGATCTCTGATGACGTTATGCTTTAAATAGAATAAATCGATATCTCGATTAAACTCCACTATTTCTTTTAGATCCTTATCTTTAGATATTAATGTTGTCGCGTTAAAGATAACTAAGAATAAGACGATTAATAAAATAACAGTTAATGGAGAGAAAGCAATGATAAACCCTCTAACACAAATTAGAAGAATATATGCTCCTCCAATAATAACGATAGAAGGCCACACCATTTTAAAAGTCTTAAAGATATTTGAATATAAAGCGAAAGAACCCTGATATTTTTGTGAATATAGTAATATACACGCTAAAGAAGTCATAACCATAATCACAAAGATAATCCATTCAAATCCATTCACTAAAGAGATTGATGGAATTAACATCAATAAAGAGAAAACTAAGCTTGGAATAGAATATATCGCAGTAAAGATAATCATCCTAATAGCGAAGTCTTTAAAATTTCCTTTCTTCGCCAATAATCCAGCGATATATGGAACAGTAAATAACGCTAATAAACAAGCAATAAAAGCAGATAGTAAAGCGGTATTCATCTCTTTTACTGTCACATATTCAACAACGAAGAATAAAGATGAGACGGCTAAAGTAATTGATAAGAAGAATCTAGTGACATATTTCACCACTAATTCTGGAGATAAGAAACTTATTTCTTTATTGAAATCAATCACATCATTAACGATCTCAGTCTCTTTTAAGTGTTTATAATTATTAAACACAGGTAGATAGAATAATATTCCAATTAACATTCCTTGAGCGCTTGGAATAAAGGCAATAATTGATTCACTCATCGCATAAGAGAAATAAGCCACTCCGAGTAAAAGAAAAATTAAAGCGAAGCGATAATGCTTCTTCATTAATTTAATTAGCATATAGAAATAATAGCCAATAAAGAAAGCATAAACTAATAAACCAATAATGCCAAAGTCCATGAATAATTGAACGAATCCATTATGGGCAGATAGTGAATAATTTTTGATTACTGTGTGATGCGTGTCATAAACCATTCCACCAATCACTCTATTAGTATTATTAAGTCCTAAACCAAAAATCATTTGTAAAGGATGGCTTCCCATAAAGTTACCACATTCACCCCAAGTGACAGTTCTTTTGGTGATTGTTTTGAAATCCGAATTAGATAAAGCTTCATACATGAAGCGACAGAAATGGCTTAAAACCGGAATATCATATCCTTGAGCAAGACAGAAAAGCACTGTAATAGTCACTAAAGGAATAACGTATGCAAATAATTTTAAATAGGCGAATTTCTTCTTCTCTTTGAAGTTAACAAAGATCTCAAAGGCAAAATATATAGCAACCGTAGTTAATGAAATAATGGTTCCACTAATAGAATTAACAAATATTTGGATAATACAGAATCCAACCATTGAGATATAAGAAAGCGGATTCTTTTTAAAATAATTAAGTCCAATAGCAGAGGCTATTCCCATAAGAAGCATTCCACTATACATATTGGAATTCATGAAAATTGATTTAATGATTGAGAATTTATGAGGTTCAACTACATTCCTATTAGCGATGTATTCATAAATTGAATATTCCTTGATAACGGAATAAATCGTAATTCCTAAAACAAATAAGACTACCGCTAAAAAAATGTATTTAAGTCTCTTAAGAGATGGGTTGTTTTTATTGAAATAAGTAAAAGCACAATAAATGCTTAAAGCGTAAAGAAATAACGTTAATATATGTCTAAATTTATTCCATCCATCAATTACCAAATCAGGTATAGGATGAACTGTATTAAAATGCATCCCATCAAAAAGAATAACTCCAATAGTGACTGTTAAAAACAAAGTAGCAATTGGAATTAAAACCTTAAGGTTGATTTTGGATTTGTTATATATTGCTTCATAAATGATAAGAGCAGCATAACTAAATAAAGCGATAAAAAATGTGAGGAAAAAATATGAGTTATCCATCCCAAAAGTCATGAGTGGATTAGCGTCATTTGGAGCAAAGAAAGATAAGTTCTCAAACAAAAGAATAGAAGCAACCACTCCTACTAAAAAGAAGATATTAGTGAATGTAAATCTTAATTTACCCATTTGAATATACATTATAGGGGGAAAGTTAGTAATTGTCTAATGATAATAAGACAATAAGTGGTAAAATAGATAAGCATGAAAAAGAAATTACTGATTTTTGATTTAGATGGAACATTAATAAGCACTTTAGAAGACCTTAATAAAGCGACTAATGTTGGTTTAGAAAAATATGGTTATCCATCTAGAAGCTTAGAAGAAACTCGTAACGATATCGGTAATGGAGTGAAAAAGCTAATTGAAAGAAGTATTCCTGGTGGAAAAGATAACCCAGATTATTTAGGAGTCTTTAACGAATTTAGAAGTTACTATATCACCCACTATTCCGAATACTCAAAGCCATACAAAAACACGCAAGAAACCCTCTCTTTTTTGAAAAATAAGGGGTATAAGCTTGCTGTTGTTTCGAATAAATTTGATGAAGGTGCTAAAAAATTAGTGACTACTTTCTTTCCTAATATTTTCGATGCGATACAAGGATCAATAGACACTCTTAACTATAAGCCTTATCCAGACTTAGTTAATAAGGTATTAAATGAATTAAATATCGATAATAAAGATGCTTTATATATCGGTGATACCGAAGTCGATTACGAAACCGCAATTAATTCTAAGTTAGATGTTGTCTTAGTGACTTATGGATATCGTAAAAAAGAAGAATTAATAGAGAAAATAAAAAATCCACCTTTGTTTATTAATGACATCAGCGGATTAATAGATTATTTAAGCAAGTAATTCAGCGACCTTTTGATCAACTTTGTCTCTATCGACATTAAACGATAACGCTAATTCGTCAAATAAGACCTTTTCAGCGTCTTTTAACATCTGTAAGTCAGTTGGACCAAGTTTCACGACTTGACCAATCGAATTATAATAATTAAAGAAATATAATTGTCTAGATAAATAAGCGAGATCTAAGACATTACCAGAAAGAAGACGTTTACGATATTGGTCTCTTCTTTGTTTGGTGTTAGAGATGAATTCAGCTTTCACTGTCTTCATATATTCCACCACTTTCATTCCTTCTTCTAAGGACATAATTGGGCGAATAATGTTTTCAGTTCTCTCTTTCAATACATAAATATTTTCGCGTTCACCTTTATCGGCAACCACAACATAATATTCACGATCCATCATCGTTGTAATATTCGTAATTGTAGATAAACCTTCTCTAGCGTGAACTACACGATCATTAATTTTGTATTCCATATATTTATTATCTCAAAAAAAAGACAATTTCACAAATCGAAATCGTCAATTTCATTTTTCTAATAAAATAATAAGTTTGTTTTTATTAACAAAGTTAATAATTAGTGGCTTGTCTATTATGGTTTTCTTTTAATTTTAGATAATAAGCATCACGTGCTTCTTCCCAAGAATAACCTAATTTAAATAAGGCCACTAGATAAGAATAGAACATCTTTAAATAATTGGTTCTAGTTTGATCACAATAGAAAATAGAGGTTAATTCATAAGTTCTTAAAAGGTTATCAGTTAAACTATTTCCATCATCAAAAACTTCGATTGAATCTACTTCAAATCCTTGATCAATTCCTAAAGAAAGAAGAAAATGAAGTCCATCTGCAAATTCATCTAGCACTCTTTCTTTAGATTCGGCTTGTTTATTTGACCAATATTTAAATGTTCTGGTCGCATTAGCGAATTCACCAAGTTCAACGAGTAACGCTAAAGTACGTTTATTACGAGTAGAAGAATAAGAGACGCCGTGATTAACGGCAATCTCTTCATCTAATTCTCTTTGTTTCTTATATAAATCGGTTAATATACAAAGCATATTAATCAAGTTTCTCTAATTTCCAAATATCTCTAACGTATTCTTTAATCGTTCTATCGCTAGAGAAATATCCACTATTAGCGATATTCATTAAAGCCATCTTTGCCCATTTCATCTTATCTTGATATAAGGAAGCGGCTTTTTCTTGAGCTTCGATATAGCTTGGTAAATCTTTAAGAATGAAATATTGGTCATTATTATTGAATATTTCATCAAAGATCATTCTAAATTTATCGCGACGGTAATTAGTCCAGGCTCCATCAAATAAGCTATCCATAATCGCTTTAATTCTCATATCGGAATTATACATATCCCAAGGGGAATAGGTGCCGTTTTGATAGAATTCTTCAACTTCGTTAGCTTTTAATCCAAAGATAATCGCGTTTTCTTCACCAGCGTTTTGAACAATTTCAATATTCGCTCCATCTAAAGTTCCTAAAGTAATTGCACCATTCATCATGAACTTCATATTTGAAGTACCACTAGCTTCTTTTCCAGCGGTAGAAATTTGTTCAGAGATATCGGCAGCAGGAATGATTAATTCCGCTAAAGAAACCCCGTAATTCTCGATAAATACGACTTTTAGATATGGAGATATTTCTGGATCATTATTCACAACTTCAGCTACCGCTAAAATTAATTCAATAATCTTTTTAGCGTAAACATAGCTTGGAGCCGCTTTTGCGCCAAAGATATAAGTATGTGGATAGATTCTAAATGAAGGATCTGACTTCATTCTTTGATATAAATAGATAATATGGAAGACATTCATTAATTGACGTTTATAAGCATGTAAACGTTTAATTTGAACATCAAAGATTGAATTAACATCAACTTCAATTCCATTATGCTCTTTAATATAAGCAGCAAGTTTCTTTTTATTCTCAAGCTTGATATCGATGAGTTCTTTAAGGACTTTTTCATCATTTTGATATTTTTCAAATCCTTTAATCTTATCCATATCAGTAATCCATTCTTCACCGATCTTACTAGAGATAAGAGAGGATAGTCTTGGATTAGAATTAACTAACCATCTACGATGAGTGACACCATTGGTCTTGTTATTAAATTTTTGAGGCATATATTTATAGAATTCTTTAAAAGTAATGTTTTTAAGAATTTCAGTATGTAATGCCGCAACACCATTAACTGAGAAGGCGGTATAAATCGCTAAATTGGTCATATGAATTTGACCATCTTTAATGATATTCATCGCATGTCTATCCCATTCGCTGACGCCATTATTAACCATTTCAATATTAAATCTACGATTAATTTCTTCAATGATCATGTAACAACGTGGAATTAAATGTTGAACATAATTAATTGGCCACTTTTCAAGAGCTTCCACCATCACAGTGTGATTGGTATAAGCCATACATTGAGTGACTTCTTTCCAAGCATCATCCCACTCCATATCATATTCATCAAGCATGATTCTCATCATTTCAGGAATTGCTAAAATTGGGTGAGTGTCATTGAGTTGGAAAACATATTCATTATGGATACCGATTAATGTTCCATGGTGTCTATAATATGAATTTAAGGCACTTTGTAAACCAGCGGAGACTAAGAAATATTGTTGTCTAAGTCTTAAGATACGTCCTGCTTCGGTTGAATCATCTGGATATAAGCCGTGGCATAACTCTTCTAGAGCCACACAATAATCACTAAAGGAGGTTGATTTTGGAAGAGGCTTACTACTAGGTTCAGCGTTCCATAATCTTAATGTATTAGTGACGTTATTACGATATCCAATAACAGGCATATCATATGGTACCGCTCTAACGATTAAAGCGTCAGCGGTTTTAATACCAAAAGTACCATCTTTCTTTTGATAACTTTCAGGATGTCCATAGAATTTAACTTCGACGGCGTATTTTGCTCTTCTAACTTCCCAAACGTTACCATTAGTTAACCATTGATCTGGTAATTCTTTTTGTTTGCCATCGGCAATCTTTTGTCTAAAAAAACCATAAGCATATCTAATACAGTTACCGTGACCAATATAACCTAAAGAAGCAATTGAATCTAAGAAACAGGCCGCAAGTCGACCTAAACCACCGTTACCAAGACCAGCGTCACTTTCTTCGTTTTCTAATGTATTAATATCAATTCCAAGTTCATCTAAACCTTCTTTAATCACTTTATATATGCCGAGGTTTTGAATGTTATTATTCATTAATCTTCCGATTAAAAACTCCATTGAGAAATAGATTAAAGTGCGTTTCTTTCCTAAAGTGGACTCCATATGAGTCTTGCTCCAGTCAACGTTAGCGTAATCTCTAATCATTTCTCCTAAGATGGTGTATTGTTCGTTAGGACAGCTGTCCTTCACTTCAACACCATATCTTTGAAGTAAACGGGCTTGAAATTCTGTTTTAAAATCTTTTTTTGAATCAAACATAATATTCAGTTCCTTTTCTATTTTTTACTTTTTTTAACCGCTTTTTTTACTGGTTCTTTATCTTTCATTCTGAAAATCATTGCTCCAAAAGAAGCAAGTTTAATGGTGATATAGCCAGCATAACTTCCTAAGGTCGCTCCATTATATTGGTTAGCGCCTCCATAGATATCTTTATCACTATTAAAGATTTCTTCATATTCTCCTTCTTCTTCAACAGGAATACCAAATCCTTCATAGAAATTAGGAGTCATATTGTAGACGAAGATTAATCTTTCTCCTTTCACTCTACGAGTGAAGGCAAAAACAGAATCAGTACTATTATCAACGATTAACCATTTAAATCTCTCTGGATTATGTTCTTCAACATACATCGCTGGATGAGCGCGATAAATTAAGTTTAAATCGTGATATAAGCGAGCAATTGAATCATGAGCAGGGAATGATTTTAAATTCCATGGTAATGATTTATTTTCGTTCCATTCATCAAATGAACCGAATTCATTACCCATGAAGTTAAGTTTCTTTCCTGGGTGACCGAATTGATAAGTAATTAAGTTTCTTAATAACGCAAACTTTTGATAATAATCTCCCCACATCTTATTTAAGAGTGTGCCTTTTCCATGTACCACTTCATCATGAGAGAATGGTAATAAGAAATTGTCACTATAAAAATAAGCCATAGAGAAAGTTAATTTATTATGGTCGTATTTTTTATAAACAGGATCTAAAGCGTAATACTTAAGTGTGTCATTCATCCATCCTAAATCCCATTTATAATCGAATCCTAAACCGACATCAGTGCCTTTAGTAACTCCAGGATAATCAGAACTATCTTCCGCAATCATCATCACTGAATTATGAGCAATATGCATCTTTCCATTAAGACGTTTGATAAATTCAATTGCTCCATCATTAGTGCCGTTACGTTTATCTCCGTTATAGAAGATGATATTACTAACTGCATCAATTCTAATTCCATCCGCGTGATACATTTCAACAAAGAAATTAATCGCGCTCATTAAGAAAGAACGAACAGGATCTTTTCCTAAATCGAATTGATAACTTCCCCAAGGGGAAACACGATATTGGTTATTATATTCAAATAATGAATTACCATCATAATCCTTAAGAGCCCAGTTATCGTTAGCAAAATGAACTGGAGCAAAATCAATAATGACACCGATTCCAGCTTGGTGGAGTCGATCTATTAAAGACATAAGTTGGAAAGGATTTCCATATCTTGGATCGCAACTATAAAAACCAGTTGCTTGATATCCCCAGCTTCCTAAAAATGGATGCATCATGATTGGCATGAATTCAACGTGGGTAAATCCCATTCCATTAATATAAGGAATTAATTCATCAGCGAGTTCTTCGTAAGATGAGAATCTGCCTTCGTGACTTTTAAGCCAGCTACCAACGTGCATCTCATAAATTGACATTGGTTTATCAAAATTACGAGTTCTCTCTTTTAAGAATTTATCGTCATGCCACTGAAAGCCTTTGATGTTAAATAAACGCGAACAAGTTCCTGGAGCAACTTCACTAAAAAACGCATATGGATCAATTTTGTCGACATACACTCCTTTCGCGTTTTTAAAGTGATATTTGTAGGATTGATAATTAGAGAGTCCTGGAATGAATAATTCATAGACACCACAATCATCGACTTTGTTCATTTTGTGACTATAGATATTCCAGTCATTGAAATCTCCAATGATTGAAACATCACTTGCCATAGGTGCGTATAGTCTAAAGACCACACCATCGACATCGTCACGTTTTTCGAAATGAGCACCAAAGTAATTGAATGCATCAATGCTTTGTCCCATTAAATAGTCATAAAGTAATCCGAACGCCATACAAAATTATTATATTATGATAATAATATTCTTGTGAATACAAAATAATGAAAAAGAAACAGCCTTATAGGCCGTTTCTAATGATTATATTAATAATTTATTATTTTAAATATTTACCAACTGGGTATTTCACATTATCAATAAACGAGAAATCTTTTAATTTCCATGTCCAGTTAGGATCTCCTACTGTTCCTGGCCAATTCATTCTCGCTGAATTATCTAATTTTAAGATATCTTGAAGTTGGAATATGGTCATAAGTGAAGGGATAGTGTAGATATAATCTACAATCTTATCGAATAATTCATCGTTATATTCAACATGTAATCTATTCGCGATAAACCTTCTTTGATCATCATTAAGATTAAGATACCATCCATATAATGTCTCATTATCATGAGTACCAGGATAGACAAGTTGTCTATTTGTAGATTCATTATTTAAATCAAAAATAGTGAATTCACAGATGAACATTCCTGGGAGATTAAATTGATCTCTGAGTTCTAATACTTCTGGACGGAGATCTCCTAAATCTTCTGCAATTAAATTGATATTAGGATATTTCTTATATAATTCATTAAAGAAATCATCTCTAGGACCAATCTTCCACACTCCATTACGAGCGGTTTCTTCTCCTGCTGGAATTACATAATATGTATCAAACGCTCTAAAGTGATCAATTCTTAAATAATCACATAAGTTAGCAAGATATCCCACTCTATTGATTAATAAAGAATAATTATCTTCTTTCATTTTTTCAAAGTTATATATTGGAGTTCCCCAAAGTTGACCAACATCACTAAAGGCGTCAGGACCTACTCCACCAACTTCGAATAATTTGTTATCGCTTCCAATGGAGAATTGGTCACGATTAAGCCAACATTCCACTCCATCAAAACCAACATAGAAAGGCATATCACAGATAATCTTGATGCCTTGTTTTTTTGCATATCTTAAAATACGCTTCCACTGTTTTAAAGCGACATATTGAAGGAAGATCACAAAATCAATTTGATCTTTTAAGTGTCTTGGAGGGTTTTTATGATATTTAAAATAATCTAAATATTCTATATCCCATTCATTCCACTGTTTGTTATCATTCATCCATTTGAAAACTTCAAATGTAGCGTAGCTATTCACCCATTTATTTAAGGTTTTAAATTTATGAAGTGTTTCAGGATGTTTCTTCATAAATTTCTTATAAGCTTTATATAACCATTCTTTCTTATATTCACCAACGGAATAGAAATCTACTTTGTTACTATCTTCTTGAAAAGAAGGAACCTTAGGTAATAATCCTTTCTTGGTTAATAAATCTAATGATATATATCTAAATTCCAAAGCATTACTACTAGTGGACATATATGGAGAATATCCAGGTCCTAAAGGATTAATTGGTAAAGTTTGCCAATATTTATATCCTTGTTCTTTTAACCAATCGATAAATTTAAAAGATGCTTCACCAAAGTCTCCAATCCCATGTCTAGAAGGCAAAGAGGAGACAGAAAGCAATATACCATATTTAGATTCCATACTTATATATAACCTCAACAATAAAAATCATAAAGTAGATACTATCTATTTTCAATAGGTTTCATTTCTTTAAGGGAAATTCACAAAAATTTCCCATATGAAAAGCAACCCAATTAAGGATTGCTTAATATAGATTTAAGTTAACTTAGTTTTCTTTCTTTTTTCTAAGTAAGAAGTAACCACCAATTGCTGCAGCAGAAACAACTGACACAATTATGATAGTCATCGTTGTAGAAGATGTAGCATTATTAAACACTACGTTGACAATACCTCTAGAAGATGGGTTATTTTGTCGATTCATCAAATCGAGTTTTTCACCATATGTTCTTGTACCATATCCTGAAGCAGAAAAAGTCGAACTTCTAAATGTAGATAAGTCTGATTGTGAAAGCTTGCTTATAACGCAAGACATAATATTACTATAATTTCCATATCCGTTATCAGCAGAAGAAACACAAGTACTATAACCATCTAATAACGCTTTTGCGTAATCAACGGTTGCCGAGCCTTCGTTACCAGCGCTATATCCAGCATCGGTTGCCCAACTATAAACAACATTTGCAGTATTATAACCTGTAATATTAGAAAAATTACCACCATAAGTCCAAACTATATCAAACACATTGTGTAACCTAACTAACTGGCAATCATATGAAACTGGTATATCAACATAAAATAGATATTGTCCACTAACAACCTTAAATTGTGTACTTCCACCCAAGATATATGTTTTGTAATGCCCATTACCATTAAACACTCTTAAGCCTGCTCTTGCATTGCCATCATAAAAATTATCTTTAGGATCAGCCCAAATTCTTTTTGTAGATGTTGTAGGTGTGGTTGATGCAACAGTGTATGATTCGTCCGCCCCATTAGCGCTAGACCAATCTCCATTGTTATCCCATCCTTTAACACTATAATAATTTACAGACGAAGGATTTCCTTCCCACTGCCAATTGTAGTTTTTTTCAACATTACCTTTATCACATCTAAAAAATTGAACTTTAGTTAAATTTGTACTTGGAACATCAACATACCAGTAGTTATCTGCCGCTTTTGTACATTCTTTCTTGATATAACTGCCAGTATAGTACTGAATGCCAATACTTTGCGCATTATCATAATCAGAATGTTGTGTGCAGTCTAAGAATATTCTCCTAGTACCGGCAGCCTCAGCCTTTTGAACATGTTGTATATTTTTAGCGACCATAACACCACTAAAAGCAGCAATTGCTAAAAATGATGCAAATACGGACGAAAAAAGCATTTTCGATCTTTTCATTTATAAAACCTCCCGAAAGTCTTATTAATGTAGATTACATCTATATTACTTGAATATTTTAAATTACACAAACAATTTTATATTTATATAAATAGTAGAAATACATTATATAAGAAAAAAGCGACTTATGTCGCTTTCTGTATCAATTTTCTACTAACATTATAACTTTCGGGAGTTGTAGAAATTGTTACCTAATTAATTTTCTTTCTTCTTCCTTAGTAAGAAGTAACCACCTACTGCAAGAGCAGCAACACCGACTACGACTACAACGATAATAGTATTGTTCGTAGCTATAGTTGTATTTCCTAAAATAGCGATTCTTTGACTATATGTGCCGGAAACATTCTGATTCCAAATAAAATCATTACAATTAGAGGTTTCATATTTAGTAACGATGTAGTGATATGCTTTAACTACTTTGTGTGGGTCATCAGCATCACTACCACCATTGAAACCAATATCCGAGATTTCTTTTTTTGCGCTTGCAGTTAATTGGCTAAATAATGTGGACAAGTTAGACCATGTATTTTTCAAATCATTTAAAACCGTACTTCCATCAGTTTTACATACATTATTTATATTAGTTATGAATTGTGAACAGAAAGCATCCAAAGGTAAGCCTTTAGCAACCCAAACAGTGCTTTCTCCACTAACGTAGATAGAATAAGTACCAGCAACAACTTGAACGTTGTCACCACTAGAAGTAATTCCATCGGTTCCATCATAGGTAGTTCCAAAATTTAACCAAGCGTTTGATATATTAAAATAAGATCTTGCTCTAAATGTTACTGTTTTGTTTACAATTAAAACATAGTTAGCTTTATTGCCTTCTCCAGAAAGAGAGTTCATTTTTACTCCACCTGAATATTTCCAAGCATCTCCAGTACCAGTCGTGGCTGACACAAAAATAGCATCTCCAACTAAAAAATAACCATCGATTGCTGGACAATCTGTATAAATATCAGCGTTATCCCAGTGTGAATCATAATTACTACCGGTTTTTGTGCTATCAATAACTAAAACTTTTCCAGTATTACCAGAAACACTTAAATTTCCTGTTTGGTTTGTTCCGTTGTTCATAATAAAACTTGGGTATGAAGTAGATAGTTCAACGCTGTACATTGAAGCTCTACCAAGTGTTACCTGAGTAATTCCAGTATGAATTCCTGGCCACTCCATTTCTTTAATCGTAGCATCCTGACCAAAACCATAAACCCTTATATTAGAGAAAGTTGATCCTAAAATTGTATGAGGGTCGTAAACATAGAATTGATTAGTGGTTGTTGCAGGATCTTCCTTTGAACCATAATCAATTGTGATTCCATAGCTTTTGTCACCGTAGTCACCAATGCTGCTAATTGCTTTAATTAGGTATTTACCTGCTGTTGCTACAGTAAAGTTGCTTCCTCCGCTACCAGTAATTGCGCTTCCAACATTATTAGTGACGCCATTACCATAGCCGACCCAATCACCACCGTTTACAACAACTTTAAACTCATCGCCAATACTAAAAGAGCGTTCAATTGTATAAAAACCGCCATTAAGTGTTAAAGGGTTAGCGGTTGTACTCCAGTTATTAAATGATCCTGCTAATGTAACAGAATTAGTAGCAGCCTCCGCCTTTTCAGCCTTTTTTTGAGAAGCAAAAAGAGCACCCGCAGTAACTAATGATGCTGATAATAACAAACTTGAGATAAGATGTTTAATTTTCATAAATGTGTATTGTTGCTAAAACAAGCAACAGTAACTCCTTTCCTTTCGGAATTTTTTGTTGTGAACTTATCTAACTTTCTAACGAAAGTATAGCATGTAAAATTAATATACCCCCCCCCCAGGACGATTTTGTCAACATTAAATTTGTTGCCTTTATCTAATAAAAACTGCGGTTGATCAACAACCAAAAAGGCCAGAGGAGAACGGCCCCTCTAGCCTAATTATTTTTGGTTAAGAAATTATCTTACTATTATTGTCTTTTTCTCTTTTTAATCACTAATAAGACAGCGGTTGAAAGAGTGGTAATAGAAGCGATAACTGCAACAACGATAAACGCGTTATTAGATTCAACGGTTGAATTAAATGGAATAATGTTTGCCATGTCTGGATAGGATCCGCCCCAGATGAAGTCTTTAAATACTTCTGTTCCATACTTATGAACAATGTATGAATACAATGCAATCATTTTTAAACAATCATCCTTAGACTTTTCGTCTCCACCATCAATTGTGTAATCTTTAACGTGTTTTTGTTCTTCTGGTGATAATTTACCAAAAGCAGCTTCGAAATTACCCCATAATACGCTTAAAGCATTTAAATCTGTAGTCTTACCATCAGAGTCACATGTGCCACCAACTTGTGTTAAGAATGCGGCGTGGAAAGCATATTCTCCACCATTAAACCAAACTTTATCTTCGCCATTAACATAGAATGCATAGGTTCCAGGTTTAACGAAAGAGAAATTGCCATTATCGTCAATGGAGACAAAATCTGGTGCTTCTTCTTCTTTATATCCAGGAGTGAAATAGATACCACCCCATCCTGGTTGATTACCTTCTTGTTCAGCATCTGTATCAGCAACATATTCTAATGGTTTGACTTTCATTGGGTGATCAGCATCAACACCTTCTGGAACAACAACAGTACCAACATATTTATTAGTACCTTGTGGTCCAATTTCGGTTGAATAATCAACGTCCCAACCATGTCCTTCTCCAAGGAATGTATCATCACCAGTTAAGTAAGAAGTGAGTTTTGTATATTTGATATATAAGTCATCAGCTTCGCCAAATTTCTTTGGTTGATATTCTACTGTGCATTCTTCATCGTAGTAGACACCACGAGCGACATAGCCTTCTTGATCAGGAATTGCTGGTTCGAAGTTAGAGGTTGAATAAGCAGTTTGATCTGCAAAATCAATTGTATTTCCAACTTTGTCTTTACCAGCATATTTCAAACCATGCATTGAGATTGTGTAACTATCAACGTGCTCTGCTACAAAATATGTAAATATATCATTTTCATAGTAGGCATAAATATCATAATATCCAGCTTTAGTGAATTCGAAATTATCAAATTCTTCTGGGTCTTCACTGCTCTTGGATGGCTTACCATATTCTTCGGTATCATTTCCTAATTTAGCCCATTGATCGTGTGGATCTCTATCGGTGAAATAGGAACGAACTCTAAGTTTATCTCCAACAGCAACATAGAAATTCATTAAGTTAGCTACGTTACCTGGAACAGTGGAAGGTGATACCATTTTAGAAGCGTTTTCGTATGTCCATGATTCGACACTAGAGAATTCGCCACAAATGTAATATCCTTCTTCAGCAGGTACATCTGGTGCGTAGTTCTTATCGGTAATTGAATACCAGGAAGATTCAGGATTGTAATAGATATCATAATCACTGGTCTTTGTGATTTTTAAGTTACCAAAGCTTTCGCCTTCTTCTTGAATAACTTCATAACCAGCTTCAGTATCTGTGTAAACTTTTTCTGGATCAGCATTATACCAGGTAACAACATTACCTTCTGTTGGGAAGTTAATGAATTTAATTTCTTCATTGGCTTCTAAGTGAACATTCTCAACAACATAAGCAGGATCTTCTTCTGCGACTTTATGTGCTGGGGCCGCTAATTTTGGTTGCCATTCACCACCAACACCAGCTAAATAATAGCCAGGAGTGAATTGTCCAGCCCATAAAACGTTAGCAGAGGCATCTAAATATAAGACACCAGTATAATCTTCAGCGAATTTCAATCCGCCTTCGACAGCATACACTTTTGTTTGTTGACCACTATCTTTTGGTGCAACAGCGTAAGCAGCTGAATCTTTGGTAAATGAAAGAACATCACCTTTCTTGAAAGAAGCAGATGCAGAAACGTATTCGTTTCCAGATTTTGTCATTTCAACTGCAGTACCACCATTTACAGAATATTTGTAAACAGATGCAGCGGCTGGTTCTGTATATTCGCTCCATTTACCAGCGACACCTGGATCTCCCCAAACAGCACTACTAGAAGTAATGGTGTATAAATTGTTTTTTCCTGTAGGCAATGTGAGATTTGCGGTTTTTGCACCCCAGTCACTAACAGTACCACTTGGGTTAACTCTAGAGAAAATTAAGCCTGTACTATCTGATGGAACAGAAAATTTCCATACATTTTCATCTGTTGCGACTTCAGTTCCTCTAACTCCAGGCCATGTTGTAGAAGATTCTCCTCCCCAATAGTGAACACCAATAGCAGCACCATCAACAGTCCACCAACCATAGGTCATCTTACAGTAAAGAGTAACATTTTCAGCCGCTTTAACTTCTTTAGCGCCTTTTGCTTGATGTGCACCGACGGCTACACCAACACCTAAAAGCATCGCTAAAGTCGTTGAAATAAGTAATCCTTTTTTCATAATAAAACTCCTTAGAATTTTCTTTGATGTTATAAATAAGAGTATTAATATTTTATATTAACAATTTATTACATACAAAGATTTTTTACTTTGTTTTATTAATAAAACAATATATAAATGGAATCAATACTTTTTAGTCCATATAAAAACAGGAAATTTTGCGAACTTCCTGTTTATATTTTGGTTAATTAAGCAATTTTAACAAAGCTTGTTGTAAACCAAGCGTGTTCCCAGTTGTCGTAATTCTTTTCCCAACCGGTGAAGCTTAATTTATATGAATGTCCTGCGCTAACAGTGACAGACCCAATATTGACACTTGTGTGATTTGTGTCCCAATTAGATGCGCCACAAGCGGTGTGATAATATTGCTTTTTGTTACTACCAACATCTTCAATGAAATAGGTGTCTACTGTAGTGGCGCTAGCCATTGTAAATTCAAATTTATATTGACCATAGCTAGTTTCTGTTCCAGTAGTAGCTACTCCACTCACCCAAGTAGAATCAAGAGCGACCTTAATTTCACTAATGGTGCCAAAGCCTGATAATCCGTCGAAATAAATAACAATCTTATCTTCTCCTGGAGTATCTCCACCTGTCTCAATATCTGCGACATAAATTCCATAAGTTCCGTTTGTGTAATATTTCACATATAAATCATATGTTCCAGCAGTATTAACCACATAATTGGTATATGGATCAGTTGGATTAACTTTTGCCATTTGAGCTTTGCTTCCAAAAGCACCAGCAAGCTCGACACAGTCATTATATTCGGAACCAATTCTAAGTCTCCATAAGTCGCCTTCTTCGAAGGTGATTTGGCCATAATATTGGGTAGAGACACCTTCCATATCTGCTGGGTGAGAAGTACTATCAATGAATGTAAATGCTTTTGTCACATCATTCCATGATTCTCCAGTCGCACTTACACCAGAATGATAATCTTTATTACCGACAAGATAAGCGACATTACTTACCCAAGAAGGGTCTTCTCCTCCACCTCCGCCACCGGAATGTGGTTCGATATAGATACTCCAACCTTTGTTATTAGCTAAGCACTTCGCATAAATCTTATAAGTGCCATCTTCAGCAACTTTACATTTGTTGAGCTTACCATATCCATTATCAACTAGAGTGATTTGTCCTTCGCCTACTGCACCTACGCTTTCATAATTTGCATCCCAATAATCTTTACCAATTAAGACTTGGAATTCATCGTTCTTACTTAAGGTTACAGTCGCTTCAAATTGAGCGTAGACATCTGTACCATGTGGAGCAGTTGACTCAATGAATGGATATGACTTCATTGGATCTTTTCCCCAAGGAGAAGTTCCATCATTAACTGAAGTACCACTACTATAGTCTCTATTACCAACTAAATATGGTTTGTTATCTTCAAATTCAGTTGGTTTATTAGTGATGGTAACTGGAACGGTTAAGGTAGTAACGCTATCTTTAACGGTTAATGTGGTTTTACCTTCACTAACACCGGTAATTTCAATTGTATTTGTAGCGCTAATGAAATTCATCGAGGCGACAGTTTCATCGGCGATAACCGGCGTTTGTAATGCGCCTTCAATCTCACTAGCAGTAATGGTTGCTTTTTCTCCTGGTTTACAGACGATATTGTAACTAGAAAGTTTTAAGCCATGTGGAACAGCAGAGATGGAATACCATCCTTCTGGTTGTTCTTCTGGTTTATCGTTATACCAGGCGTAGTAGATATCATATTTACCTGGATTAATGACTTTAATATTAGTGTTACCTTGTTCATCGGTATAAACTTCCATATCTCCGGTAGCAAAAGCACCTTCATGAACTTTATATTCACCAGTGCGGTACCACCAAGCATCGTCTCCTTCGCCTTGATGTCCCCAGCCTTCGATATCTTTATATCCATCAGAGCCTTTCTTAATCTTCCATAAGTCATTGGCTCTAAAGTTAATGGTGCCTTTATATTCGTAAATAGCATCTGGATTTGAGGTGGTTTCGACGAATTCAAAAGCGTATTTAGCTTGTCCCCAGCTTCCTCCACCTAAATCGGTAGATTCACCATCTTTATAAGCGGAAGAACCAACAAGATAATATGTATTGTCTTCGAAATAGACAGGTCTTTCAGTAACAGAAACTGTCTTAGTGTCAGTTAATGTACCTTCAATACCAGTCATAGAAGCAGTAATAACAATTGGTCCAGTTCTATTAGGAGCAAGGATTGCAGTTCTTCCATTAGGAGTAATTGTACCTGCTGTTTCTGGACTAATTGACCAACTAACATCTTCTAAAGAAACATCACTTGGAGTTAAAGATGTATTAAGTTCCACTGTTTCATCTGAATATATCGTAACAGGTGCATTAAGTGTTAATTTAGTGGCGTAAATCTTTGAATTAACTTCAATTGAATCAGAATAGACTTTGTAGTCATCTCCTTCTTTATCGACTGTACTAGTAACCGCTGCAGTAATTGTCGCAACACCTTTAGAAATCGCTAATAAATTACCTTCATTATCAACTTTAACGACATCTGGATTAGAAGAATAGAAGATAGTCTTTTCTCTACTTGGTTTACTATATCCAGCTTCACTTGTGTCATAAGAAACAGTAATTTGTTTACCGCCATTAGGCTCATTAGTAACTTCAACATCAGTTTCATTAATATGAACACCTTTGACGTGAGCTTCTTTAATAGTGACAGGTAAAGTGTTAGATACTTTTCCTTCACATTTAGCGGTAATATCAGCTGTACCAGCTTCAACGCCGACGATGATGCCGCTAGAAGCGTCAACACGAGCGATTTCAGGATTACTTGACTCATAAGTCACTAATGATGCATCTTCAGCGTTACTTGGAGTAATAACAGCTTCAACAGCAGAAATACTATCAACTTCAATTTCACTAGTACTTCCAGGAATTAATCCTAAAGAGATGGAAGAAACATGAACTTTATGAATATTAACAGTAATGATTTGTTCTTCTTTATCTGGTAATTCTGGGGATTTAACATGAACATGAATTTCTCCATCAGTGTTATTGGTGTGAATAGTGCCATTAGAAATAGTTGCTAATTCAGATTCTTCAGCAGGAATTCTCCAATCTAACACTTTTTGAGTAGTGTCGGCAGGTTCATATTCAACTTCGAAAGTATAATCACGTCCCCAAGAGATATCGTGACCAACTTCTTTAACAGTAAAGTTAGTAATTGGGACAGAAACTTCAACTTCAAGATGAACTGGAAGGAAGTTTTGTCTAGTGTCACTAACAGTAATAGTCGCACTGCCTCCACCAACAGCGTGGATAGTGCCATCATTAACTGTAACAACACTTTCGTCACTACTTTCCCACTCTAAAGTAGGTGGGGTAGCAGCTTTAGGTGTAGCGAAATAATGATAGGTATAATCTTCACCTTTAATTATTTGCATACTGTATTCACTTTGATCGAATACAAGTCCAGTAGCAGGGATTTCATAATCCACCCATTCTCCTGGAACATTTTTGTCCGCTTCAGAATATCCAGTTGGAAGAGCTTTTGGATCACTACATCCAGTAAGGACTAATCCGAATAAGGCTAAAGGAATTAAATAAATATGCTTTTTCATTATTTAACAAACGCCTCCTTTGTCACATCTGACCAAATGCCAAATATATATTTAAAGTTACGCGTATTTCCCGCGCAATAAGTCGAGACATCGATTAAATCGTTTTTAGTATCAACAAATGGGTGATCACTCCATCCAATGAAATATGGGAAGTCATCAGTTGGGGCTTTAATTGGGTCAGTAGGAACAAGTCCACTATCACCAACTGGGCGATCTGGATACCATTTGAATGAGGCTAATAATTTTGTACCAGTATCATCTTTTTCATCGGTGCTGTTATAGTCGATAAAGAAGAAGAATTTGACGGTCTTATCAGCGTCATCATCTCCGCCTGTATCACTAACATTAACGTAACATGATGCTGATTTATTATTAGCAGTAGCAGTCACTTTAGCGCGACCACTAACAGTAGAACTAGTGATTAAACCACTATTATCGACTGAAACGATATTTCCACCTTCAGTAACTGACCAGCTAACTTCAGCTTCTTCCGAAGTAACTGCGGTTAATTGATGGGTTTCGCCATATCCCATTTCAATACTAGTTTCGGTTAATCTAATTGTGAATTCACCTGGTTTAGGTGGATCTGGAGTAGGATCATCAGGATCAATTGGAGCATCTTCTTTAGGAACTTCAATCATACAGCTAGCAGCTTGGTAGCCCGCCATAAAGGTGATATGAGCAACTCCTCCACCAATAGCGGCAACATTACCTTCTTGATCAACTGTTGCTACTTTAGTGTTACTACTCTTCCATAATTTATAGACACTAACTTCAACATTATCTTTATAAGTAATAGTAGGAATCAATTGAATCATTTGACCCTCTTCCATTTTCATATAGGTGTTATCTAAAGTAACTTTAGTAACTCGAGCGTCATTTCCATCAATTCGGTTAACTCCATTACCACTAGTAGAACAGCCTGCTAATGGGGCAAAGATTAATAAGGAAGATAACATTAATAATTTCAACTTTTTCATCGTTATATCCTCCTAACCTCTATGGTAGACAAAGAGTGAATAAGCATACATCTCTAATGTATCTTTATCATAACTCTTTGCATCCCTCGATTTATAAGCAAAGTTTTGAGCGCCAATTCCTAAAGAACCACCATCTCTACTTGCCATAATGAGATGGATTCCATTTGGAATATACATTCCGATAGCTCCACCATTACCATATTCTCCCCAAGTGGAGAAACTATTAAGCTTTCCTCCGGTATTTAAGGAGTCATAATCATATTTAGCGGTATTTTTTCTTAAAGCAATCATCGCTTTCCAAGAATCAAAATTGTTATAAGTTAAAGTGTTACCAATGTGAATTTTTCTGTCCCACTTAAATGAGTTAACACTATCAGGCATCTTGTAAGAGTTATGTGAGACATATTCATCATCATTAAACATTCTTACTTCACCTGTACAAAGAATTGAAATTGGGGCGCTTGGATCATATCCTTCGTCCTCAGGGTTATTCTTTGGATCGTAGTTCATATATTGTGGGAAGGCTCTCATAATTGCTTCATCCCCACCTTTAGTTAATTCTTCAAATTCAGGTGTTTTCTTAAATCCTTGTTCAAGATTATCACTACCAGAAATTGTTTTAGTACGGTAAATCTCTTCTCCACCTTGCATAAATGCAACGCCATTAGTAGCCATCACCATACCATGTGTCATAATCGTAGCAGCAACTAAATCACTGATCTTAGGTTCACCTTTTTTATTAGGACGAAGTGGCTCTTCATATTTACGACCACTACTAGAACCACCTGGTCCCATTTCATCAACTTCGGAATATCCAGCAGTCGCCATACCATATCTCATTTGATCCCAAACAGTGAAATTATCGTGACAAGAAGCATAGGCAATCATTTGATTTGGGTTAGCCCCAACGTCTTTTTCGGAATTATATTCATCAGAGTGGGTACCTTTGATCATATCTTCAAGGACGAACCATTTGCCAGCTCCGTCTCCTTTACCTTGATCAACAAATCCCCAAGTTGGATATTTATTACCTACATCTGCCCAACCAGAATCGTTCTTTCCTCTAATGGCGTTTCTAGCAGCATCATTAAAGCAGCCGACATATCCATTAGTAGAACTTGATTTATAAAGCATAGAATATACTTCGGCAGATTTAGCACCGACAGCGCCACTATCAAAGATAGTTCCGCCACTGGACCAACCTTCTCCATAAATGTAGATATCTGGATCAATTGCGGTTAAAGCGTTTCTCACTTGTCTAATGGTTTCAACATCAATTAATCCCATTAAGTCGAAACGGAAACCTTTAATTTTATATTCACTGGCCCACCATTTAAGGGAGTCAACAATATATTTTCTCATCATTGGGGCTTCAGTTCTAACGTCGTTAGCACATCCACTACCAGCGGTATATGCCCATTCACTATTATATCTAAAGTAGTATTTAGGCATGATTTTGGTGAAGCATGAGTTAGGAGCGCTACTAACGTGGTTATAAACAACGTCCATAATCACTCTAACTGGATCTTCATCATATGTTGCAAATTGTTTAATTAAATTCTTATATTCTTTAATACGTGCTAAAGGATCAGCTGGATTAGAGGAGAATGCACCTTCAACACAGTTATAATTAAGTGGATTATAACCCCAGTTGAATTTATATTTCTCATAACTCTCTTCATTATCATGATCAAAGACTGGTAAAAGTTGAATTGCTTTTACACCGAGTTCTTTAATATGAGAGAAACCAGTTGAAACTGTATAATTTGTGCCTTTGAAGTTTTCAGTATATTTAGTGTTAGGTTCACTAAAGGCATCGAATGTTCCACGTTTAACATCGCTATTACTAAGCCACGTAGAATCCATCGTTAAATCACGAACATGAATTTCGTAAATGGATAAATCTTGTGGGTTAGAGATATCGTATTTACCATTTTTATCCCAAATAGCAGGAACACTATCCCAACTAATCACATCATCAACTTCGGTTTTAGAGTCATAAATATATCCTCTTTTACCATTAAGTCCAACAGCGTGAGCGTATGGATCGGTGGCTTCGACTTTAACACCACCTGGGTTAGTTACAATGTAATTATAATAACGATATGGTTTAGTAAGCATATCTCCAGCGATAGTAACTTCCCATACTCCGTGACCTGTATAATACATTGGGGTAGAGCTACCTCTATCACTTCCTCCATCAGCAGCAGAAGAACCTTCTTGATATAATCTTAAGGTAACTGAAGCTGAAATTGGGCTCCATAATTTGAAGGTTGTCTTTTCAGGAGTATAAGTAACCCCTAAATCATCACCATAATAGTTATAATATTGATTGAATCTAGTAGTCTTATAAAGTTCTTCAAAAGAGACATAGACTTTTCTAGCGGCTTTTTCTTCCCAACCAGGATATTTTGATTCAATCATGTATTGAACATTAATTCTTGCTGTGTAATTAAGGGTGATATCAAATTCAGCAGTTTGAATATCATTTCCTTCTTTAAGAAGATAGAATTCTTTGTTCGCATCTTGCGCGGCTGCGCTTGAATCTAAATAGACACGATCAAAACCATATAATTTGTACCAAAGTGGAGCTTTGTTTTCACTTGATACACAGTGGATGGTTTTAAAATCAGTAAATTTAGCGGTTTTAATTTTGGTAATTTTTGTTTCTTCTTCACTACGGCAAATTTCAACTGAACTACCTTCACCAGGAATAAGCCATAAATGTAAGGTTCCAGAAACATCAATTAAATCTTCATATTCAGAATAGACGATTTGAATATCATCAGATTGACCAGCCCAAGTACCAGCGAATTTAACGATAAACCACATCGATGGTTGATCAGCGTAAATAGAATATCTAGATGTAGTGAAATCCATCTCTAAAGTAAATTGATTGGCTTCACTAGATGTGCTTGGTTGCTCTAATCCATCAACTTCATTAACCCAAGTATATAATCTTCTTGCGTTACATCTACCATCATCATCGACATAAGTAAGAATGACTTTTTTTGGAGTTTGATAAGTTGCTTCTTTTGGTTCGAGCATTTTCATCTTCTCGAAAGTGACTGTAGTTTTATCACTATCGTCATAGATGATTGGATCTTCTCCAACATATTCCACATTTTCTCCATTTTGAGGCGCAACTGCGCAACCAGGAAGAGAAAGGGAAGCAAAGGCTAATAAGCAAAGAGCAGAAGTTAATAACTTATTTTTCATATTCGTAACCTCCTTACACTCTCTCGAAATAGACATTGTCTTTTCCAAAGCATAACTTAATGTAAACATCAGCTTTGAAGTCTTTTAAGACAGTGTATTTATCTTCGCCTTTATTTAACCAAGTTAACCAAACTTGACCAGTTCCATTAGTGTCACCAAATGAATATGGGTTTAATGAAACAGCCCAAGAAGTTCCAAGCTTGAAGTCATATAAAGCGAATTCGTCCCCGGCTTTAAATTCACAGCCAGTGACTTTATATTGATCATATTCAGTGCCGTCTCCATCATGTTCTTTTCCAGTATAAACACCTTTAACGGTTCTAGCGTTTTTGCCAAAGAAGATAAATCCGAATGCGGTTTCACCTTGTTCGCCGCCTCCGCCACCTCCGCCTGAACCACCTTTTGGTCCGTCAAAGATTGCATAAAGGGTTTGTCCACTAACTGCAGGGACATTTTCAATCTTATCTGCAAAGACTTTATCGTTATATTGATACCAGCCTCTAAAATCGATTTCGTCGCTATAAGTGGAAACGGCTTCTGGAAGAGCTAATCCTGGTTGAGATTCAAGAGCAACACAGTTTTCATAATATTTCTCTGGAATATCTCCACCTTCTAATAATTCGCTTCCAAGTTGAAGTCTGCCATATTTAGAAAGCATTAAATAAGTAATGTGTTTACTATTATCGCGGTGGACAGTTGGTAAACGGTTAGCGTTATAAGTAATGGTATAACTCTCATTAACGGCTTCTTTGCCAATTTCATGTTGAGCGCATCCCACTAAAAAGAGGAGAGGGAGTAAAACTAATAATTTCTTTTTCATCTTTCTATCCTCCTTATTTAACGAAGACAATGAATCCTTGAGAAGGAACTGTTGTCTCGTTATAGCCTTGTCCAAAGCCACCTAAAAGTCTCCAACCTAATTTGGCAGTAGATACTGGACGATCAGTGTTATTGATACAAACACAGGCTCTTCTAACTCCATCAGTGAGTTCGAAATAACATTCACCTTGTGAAGCACCACTCATTGATCCCCAATATTCAATATGTCCATATGTTGGATAATCTTTACTATTCTTGATTCTACATACTTCCTTGAAGTAATTAAGCATAGAGTTAGAATCTAATTTTTGTTCAGCGGGGGTCGCTAAATGAAGTTCATTATAGTCATCCCATTGAATTTCTATACCACCAAAGGTGTAATCAACAACATTGTCTTTGCCTTTGGTCTTACCCCATCTCATTGGTTGACGATACCATCTATCAACGTTATTTCCATGGTCGTTATATATTTCAGTTTTATCTTTAAGGTTACCAGACATACCAAGTTCGTCACCGTAATAAATCCAGCTTAATCCTGGTGATAATAAGGTTACAGCACCGTAATATTTCGCCATCTTGATAGCGTAATCTTTGTTATTCTTCTGGCTCTTTTCTGGATCAGGATCATATTTTGCTTCTGAACCATGTACTTCAGCGTGGTTTTTACCATTAACACCTCTTGGTACATCATCTTCGTGTTCCGCAGCGTGGTTGAGTAAACGATAAATATCATGGTTAGAAGTGAAACATCCATCGATTAATCCATTTGGTCTATATTTAGAGAAAATTTCTTGAGAATTCTTGATTCTTCTTCCAATATCGCTTTCATAAGCTTGACTGAGGTTAAAATAAGTTTGGAAGTCGAATTGAGAATCCATTGATTCATAGAAAGGCGCCATTCTTTCATCCCATCCATCAAAGTTCTCACCAACTAAGAAACAGTTTGGATAAGCAGATTTAATATTGCCTGCAAATTGTTTCCAGAAGAGAACATTTAAAGTACGGTCATAAGAATAATCGTTATCCATCTCTAAATATTTTTGTCTATCTTCATTCCAATATTGTTTCTTACCGACATCATAAACAATCTCACTTTGAGGTAAATCGAGTTTGGTGCTTAATTCACCTAATAAATAAATATGTTTAGTTGCATCAAGACGGAATCCATCAAGACCAAAGCTTAACCAATATTTACACATATCGGTCATATATTTTCTTGTATATTCACTATTGTAGTTAAGTTCAGCCATACCACTACCGAATTTACCGAAGTAGTAGTAATCACTTTCACCATCTTTATACCATAAATCATTAAGCTTCTTATCGATATCACGAGTTCCACCTAAGATTCCGGTTGTGAAATGTTGTGGTGCACTATCGTTATCTCCTTCTCCATCCCAAAGTCTAACTTCGTTGCCTTTATATTTCCAAATGTACATATCACGATATTTGATGGTTTCACCGTTAACTTTTTCTTCAATCGCAGATTGTGATTTTTGGAAGAGAACGTTACTCTTTGAAGTGTGGTTAATAACCATATCCATGAGAACTTTCATTCCACGTTTATGAGCTTCAAAGAGAAGTTTTTGATATGTTTCAATCGTTCCAAATTTTGGATCGATTTTATAATAGTCAGTTACATCGTAGCCGTGGTAGCTATTAGATTCTTGAATTGGAGTTAACCATAAAACTTTCGCTCCAACATCATTTTGTAAATAATCGAGTTTATCAATAATACCTTGAATATCACCCATTCCGTCATCATCACTATCAGCAAAAGCAGGAACGAAGATTTGATATCCAACGCCAGGACGATCTTCTAAGAATGTGGTTGAAGAAGGAACTCCATTTCCATATTCGTCTTTTCTTAAAAGTGAAGTATCGTCATTACTAACATATTTTCCAGTTTTATCATCAATTGTTGGGTTAGTAATAACTGTTCCTCCATCTTCAGCAGATGTAGTATAGTTAGCAACTTGTCCTTGAATACAATAAACATGAGCAAAACTATTTTTGCCTTCTGGTAAAAGATTTGCCTTCACGTCTTTAATAAAGATTTCGGAGTTACCATCACTCTTCCAGTTGGTTTCACCAGTCATATTGGTTTGATCAACAATGAAGAATCCCATGGTTTGAACTTTTCGATCAAATGTCTTCCATGTTAATAATGGAGAGACTTGTCTACTCTTTCCACCTAAAATAGTTTCATCGGCAACATTAATATCAATAATGATTCCATGCTCATCTCTATGAACAGTAGTTCCAGTTCCACCACATTCGGCTTCAGTCATAAAGCCCATGGTTTGAGGAGTGACTTTACTGCCTTCAAGAACTTGAGGGGCAAGAGCAGGATTAGCGCCCCATAAGCTTCCTTCTAAGCTCTTTGGTTGACTTTGCCAAATCCAAATTGCCCAGTTATCGTAATCATGATTTTTTCTAAGATAATGGAAGTATACATGTCCAGGTTTGCTCCATTTAGCAACTTCTTTGTCATAAGCAGAAGCTTCACCACTTTTAACAGTGATAAAGCAAGTGGCAGAAGCTTGTTTTCCATTAGCGTCACTAACAGTAACAGAAACAGTAGCGCTTCCTACTGATTTACCAGTAACAACACCAGTATCACTAACTTCAACAGCGGTGCTATCACTTTGCCATAAAGTAGTAACGGCTACTCCACCACTAACGATAGCTTGTAATTCAACAGTTTCACCAACTTTGATTGAAGCAGAAACTTTATTCATGCTTACGCTAATGGATTCAGGCTCACCTGCATCTTTAACGTGAAGAGAACAAGTAGCGTTAAGTCCACCAGCAGAAGCAGTAATAATTGCGTCTCCTGATTTATGAACTGTAACAGTTGCAACTTTACCACTACCAGTCACAGTAGCGACTGCGGTATTTCCACTTTTCCAAGCTGGGTTAACAGTTGAACCATTATTTGTAATAACACTAGCTTCGAGGGTGAAGGTTGTATCACCACTAGCGTCATAAACGAATTCTTTTTCGGTTTCACTAAGTGTAATTGAAGTAACAGTAACTTCAGTTGCTCCACCAGTTTTAACAGTGACGACACAGCTAGCAGAAGCAGTAGCTCCAACTAAAGCAGTGACAGTAGCGCTTCCACTAGAAACACCAACTACAGTAATGGTTTCGCTAGTGGATTGAGAAATGCTAATGATCGAGGTATCTGAGTTTTTCCAAGTGACTTTACTTTTAGCAGGTTTTTCACCAACAATGTCGAGAACTAACTGACGGCTTTCACCAACGGATAAGCCAAGAGTTGGTTGTAGTTCAAGAGAATAAGCTGCTTGTCCAGGAACACTGGAGTTTGTAGAAGAATCGACCAAAACCGTGCACGAGCTCATGCACACGCACGATAAGAGAAAAGGAATAAAAAGTTTACCTTTCATAAAGTTTCTCCTTATATGGACAAATATGTATACACAAATAGTATATATTTGTTTTTTTTATAAAGCAAAAGGTATAAATGAAATTTATAAGATTTATTCGTAATTATATACTTCGATATGAGTGGTTCTAGTGGCTTGAGGATGATATAAAACGATGTCTGTAGTGACTATCATTCCTAAAGAATCAACGACCATAATTTCTTCAAAATCAAGTTCGTTATCTTTTAATTCGCGAGGTTTATTATATGTTAATTGGTGTTTTTCTTGGTCGATAGTAACACAGTCTTGGATGTTAACAATGACACTTTTAAGCCAATCAGCGATATACATTCCTTGGGTGTAAATATCTAATGAAGAGTCCTTATAGAAAAATTTCTTAATGTAATCATTTTTTATTTCAGAAACAGTTTTTTCAATTGGATCTTCATCATTTTTATAATAATAATATTCATCTCCACTCTTTTTTATTTCTTCATTAATTGAAGAGAGAACTTCACCATTTTTCTTCTTAACGGAAGTGAATTTATAGGTGATATTTTCATCATCTTTAACATTAAAAGAGAAGTTATCTTCTTGATAAATAGTATCGCTTCCTTCAACGGAAGTAATCGTTAATAAATATCGAGATTCTCGATATTTTTCTAAGGAAGACACCAAAGAAAAAGAAGCGATAAAATCACTGATATCACTTCTTAATTGAACTTGGTTACATGATAGAAGTGATACTGCTAATAATGTAAAAGGCAGTATTCTTCTTTTCATATTAACTAAATCTATAGGTATAGGTGGAATACATCGCTACTTGTCCTTGTGTAGTTTTGCGATAATCGTAATCCGCAGTAGCAATATATTCAGATTTTAACCATCCGTTTTTGTCGTATTCAAAACGAATATTGAATTTACCATCGAGTTCACCCTTATTCGCATAACAGCTATAAACTGGGAGAGGATCATCTGGAACCCATTCTTCACCTAATTCAGGATGTTTCTCATAATTCATATAGAAAGGATAGTTATCAATCGCAACTTTGGTTCTTACTGCATCTCCACCAATTGCAAATCCTCCATCAGGAAGAATTTCATAATATGGATAGTTAGTAGAAGCATTGATCGCTCCTTTTGCATCCGCCCAAGCGATAATCAAATATAAGAGATTTGAATATCCACATGAACGGTTAAATGAACCATCAGCGCGATGCTTGTAGAAATTGTCTTTATGCAATCTAAGAGGCATTCTAGTCCAATAAGAACGGCTACTCATTCCATAAATGATGATGTCATCTTCGGAATAGCCACTCACACCTTGCATTGTTAATCTTTCAGCTTTGGCGTTGTAGAATCCTTCATTATATCGCGCATTAGCGACATAACTAATTCCATTAGGCATGTTATTAAATGTGCCGTCATCTTCACTAATTTCAGTTATCGCTCCAGCAATATCGATTGACCCATTAACTCTGTAATAAGGATGTTCGTTCGTATTAGCAATCTGATTAACATGATTGACAAGCGCTTCTAAAGAAACTGTATTAGTGCGACAGCTTGTTAATAATAGAGGAAATAATAATGTTAAAAGTATTCCTTTTTTCATATTAATATAACCTAATATTTAATTCGTTTTCGTAAATCTGTGACTTCTCGAAATCTGGAATTAAGTGAATGGTTTCGCCTAATGTCATCTCTCTAGTCTTATCTAGATAAACCACGACTTGTTCCCCGAAAAGTTCTCCTGTACATTTATACATCTTCACATCGCCATAGTTGACGAAAGAGACCACTTTAAATTCAAGTCCTTTCTCATCCTCGATAAATCCGTTATGTGGGACTTCAATTCTAAATGTCTTGGTGAAGACTTTGTTTCCTAAACCTTGAATAATTCGACCAGTAATCGCATCAGGAATTAAGAAATAGGTTTCATTAAATTTGAAGAAGAAAATGAGTTGAGCGTGTAATAATTCTTCATCTTTCTTCTTTTTGAGTTCCTTCTCTTTAATAGCGATCTCTTTATTAACGATCTTCACTGGATAACATTCTTCTTCAAATTGTTTCTTGCACGCTTTGATTTGATCGGTAATAACAACTTTTCTTTGATTGAATCTCGCTCTTAAGCCATTGAGTTCGGTCTCTTTATCAAATTCTAAAGAATTTGTCTTTCTTTCAACATCATTGGCTTTCATTTGAGGGAAGCTCTCTTTAAAGATAGAATAACTCATGCGGCGTTGAGAACGAGTTTCACGATCTTTGTTTTTACGCATCGATTCTTGATAATCTTCTTTCTCTTTTTGCCACATCTCTTTATATTGAGCGTCAATCTTCGCCATTTCTTCTTTAAAGATTTGTTTATGTTTTTCTTTAGCTTCAGCGTTAGCGGCTTTAAATTCATTCTTAGCTTGGCTTAATTCGGCTTTAAGTTCGGAAACCTTTTGTTCCATTTCCGCTTTTCTTGAGTCAATTTCAGGAGCGATTGCTTCTTGTTTGACCATTGCTTCATTAAGTTTTGCCTCTTTTTCTTGTTCGAATTCGCCTTCGATACCTTCATATTTTTGCATCACTTCGCCGACTCTTTGATTCTTAAGTTCTTCAAAAGATGCATCTTGAGTCACTTCAAAAGCAGTCTTTAAGTTGACAAATGTTGCATATAAGTTATCTCTATCCGCTAAAGGAGAAGCAAGTAATTTGCCTTCTGGATCTTTAAATGTCGCTCTGGAATAATCAACAGAGAACTTCACTGAATCACCTTTTTTAGTTCCTTCTGGGACAAAGACGAATAATTTCTTATCTCCGCTAGTAACTAAAGCGAGATGTTTATCTCCGTGTTCCTCAACGAGTTCCACTTTTGCAGGAATAGCGCCTTCACCAACAGTAATTGCGTCAAGAGGAATGGTAATTGTTCCACCTTTAACAAAATCAACTGGGATTGATTCAGGTTTTGTTGCGGTACCAAATAATGTCATTCTTTCATTAATGATATCGACTGGTAAAACGTTATATGAAGGGACTGGTGGAATAATGGTCATTTCAGTCTCGCTATCGAATAAGTGAATCTTTTCGACATTAATACGAGCCTTAATATGATCTCCATGGACATGTCCCATCTTGTTTTTGGCTTTGATGATAATACTGGTAGTACTTTCTCCACCTAATCCTTCGATTTCTTTTAAATCACCATAGATTAAGGTTTCATTACCAAGTTCTTCAAAGTGAGAGATCACAACATCAACGATGTTATCGCCTTTAGCAATCTCTTCTTCTTCAGCAGAAACCGCTTCACATCTAAAGCCTAAGGTAATTGGGATATCACCATTTAAGTATTTTCTTTCAGCTTTAAGAACTGCATCATGAGAAATCTTTAGAGCAGGTTGATCACAATCCGACCATCTCACTGCAACATCTTTTCCTTCATCTTTTAAGGTGACGTTAAAGAAGTTCATTTGTGGAGTACCAATAAATCCAGCGACGAATTTATTGATTGGTCGATCATATAAATTTTGTGGAGTGTCAATTTGTTGGACACGTCCAAGTTTCATAACCACTACTCGAGTACCAAGAGTCATCGCTTCGACTTGGTCGTGAGTAAC
>DEJH01000057.1:0-444 GCA_002353275.1 Caryophanales bacterium UBA2753
GCTGCTTTACTCTCATTTGAAAGAGAAGAAAAGAGCAAGATTATATTAATTACTAATAAAGGACACATGCGTGTGACTGATTCCAGCAAGTTCTACCGCACTAATCGATTAGGAAAGGTACAACAAATCCTTCAAAGCTTTAAAGGTGATCCACATAGCATTATTTATGCAATAAAGGGCAATAGGAGCGAAGAAGAGTTAAAAATTGATTTATATCTCAACGATCGTACTTTATTGCCTCTATCTATTACTGATTTCAGGAATACAGAAGCTCAATATGCGAAAAAGAATATTGATGGTATTAATTCAAAGCAACACATCAGTTTTGCTTTCAATACTAGTATTGAACACGTTGGAAAAGAAAATGTTTCTCATCCGATAATTGTTAAAGAGGTTGCTCCAAAAGAAAATACTGAAGAGTCTGAAACTTCGCTAGAAGAAAGC
>DEJH01000057.1:523-724 GCA_002353275.1 Caryophanales bacterium UBA2753
CAGATTTCAATCTTCGATGACATTGATTAATATAACAAAGTTATAATTAGAAATAATAGTAAGAAATTAGTAGTTAAATAGTAATAATTATTTGACTACTTTTTCTTAATAAATAAACTAAAAATAATCGATTTTATATAAAAGTCTATAAATAAAAGACTTTTTCGTTTAAAATTATTTCGAGGTTCAGATGTTTAAAAA
>DEJH01000057.1:784-2862 GCA_002353275.1 Caryophanales bacterium UBA2753
ATGGAATAACAACATTATTTATGGATCTCGATAACACTCTTGATAGTTTTAAAGCCAGGGAACCAAAAGAAGCTACAATTAACTATGTTAAGAAGTTAAAAGAAAACGGAATCAATCCTATTATTATTTCTAATAATAAGGCTTCTAGAGTCTCTGGATATGCAAATCTATTGGGTGTTGAATTCCTTAGTAGTGCAAGAAAACCATTTTCTAAGAAAATCAAAAACGAAATTGCAAAGCGCGGAGTTGATAAAAATAGCGTTATGCTCGTTGGAGATCAAATGATGACTGATGTTCTTGCTGCTAATGGAGCAAAAATTAAAGTGGTATTAACTGAGAAGATTGTCAAAGAAGATCAATGGACAACCCATATTAATCGAATCTTTGATAGACCAATTAGAAAATATCATCTCAGACATAACAATCTCATAGATTGGAGGAATAAATAAATGGCAACAGCTAAAAGAGTTATCAGATGTCACAATTGCGGAGCAATCCTCCAAAGTGACAGCAAAAAAATCCCAGGATTCATCTCTAAATCAATTATTGAAAATGGAGCACCTAAAATTCCATATTGCAATAGTTGTTATGAGAAGATGCTTACATTAAATGCAAGCAATCTGGAGCATGAAACCGATAAGGACATCATTAAGATTTTAAATGATGCAGTCGCAACTGATTCATTAATTGTCTGGATGGTTGATCTATTTGCTTTTAATGGTACATTAAATCCTGATGTAGTTAAGAAAGTTAAGAAATTAAATGTTGTTGTCATTGGATCGAAACGTGATTTATTCCCATCTTTTGTTACTGATAGCATGTTGATCCGTTATTTGGATGAAAGATTTTCAGAAGTAGGCATTAATCCAGTTGAAATTAGATTAATTGGTAGCGAAGATCATATTGACATTAATGATGCCTTTGATGTTCTTAAAGAACAACGTAAATATCGTGATGTTTATCTTGTTGGTGAACTCAATAGTGGTAAAACCACCCTTATTAACAAGTTCTTGAAGAACTATGTCAATAAAACTAAATGGCAAATCAAGACAGAATCATATCCAGGAACAAATTCCAATATATTGGAAATCCCTCTTTCTAATTCTTCGTTCTTATATGAATTACCAGATTTAAGTAATTCAACATCAGTCATTTCTAAAGTTGAAAAAGATATTCAGAAAATTATCATTCCTAAAAAGGAAATCGTGATGTCTAGAAAATTCATTGGAGAAGGAAGCGCAATTCTAGTTGGAAATCTTGCATGCTTATACGTGATTAAGGGCAAACGCGGTTCTATACGTACGTTTACATCCGAAAAGACAGAAATTAAGGCGGTTGCGGTGAACAAAGTTGACGAAATAATGCGCATTAACTACAAGAAGAAATTCTGTAGACCAGTCAGTGAAAGATTCCTTTCATTTAGAGATTACGATATGTTTGAATACGAGCTTGAAGATGATAATCTTAGACACGACATTTCTGTTGAAGGACTTTGTTGGTTCTCAACAAGAGGCAAAGGACAAATCCTTAGAGTGCTTTTACCTAAAGGTGCCGCGGTTAAGGAATCTCTATCCAAGGTGAGATAAATGATTACAAAAAATGAAAAGAAGCAATTAAAAGCTATTATTTCTCAAGATAAAACCAAATACCAAGTTGGTAAAAATGAGATTAACGAATCTCTTTTGGCAATGCTCGATAAAGCGTTAGAGGCGCGTGAATTAATACGCGTTGAAGTTCTTAAAAGCGCTGTTACACCAATCATGGAATTAACGCTTGATTTATCAAGTAAGCTCCACGCTGATGTAGTTTCAGTGGTGGGAAGAGTAATAGTTTTATTCCGTAGGAATAAAGATAATCCTAAAATCAAATTGAAATGAAAAATATCATTCTCTTCGGCGGAGCGTTTGATCCTATTCACCTCGGACATTTGAATATGGCTAGAGAAGCTAGCAGTATGTTAAATGCTGAAGTGATTTTTATTCCTGCTAAAATTTCAGTCTGGAAAAGCGAAAGCCTCGCCAGTGTTGAAGACAAGATTGAAATGATCAAATTAGCGATTAAAGACGCTGACATGGAAG
>DEJH01000057.1:2896-3535 GCA_002353275.1 Caryophanales bacterium UBA2753
AAATGAATCAACATATTCAATTGATACAGTCAAACACTTTAAGGAAATTTATAATGACTCAAAGTTATTTTTGCTAATTGGCCAAGATCAGGTGTTTAGTTTTCACAAGTGGAAGGACGCTAAGGAATTATCTAAACTCGCTCAAATCGTCTTTTTTGGTCGCTTAAATGAAGAATTTAATGAAAAGAATGTTGAAGAATATAACATGATGAAGATTTCTGGGGAAATAAACGATATAAGTTCAACCAATATCCGTTCATTAAAATCGTTAGAAACAACAGATTCAGTCATTGATTATATAATCGACCATGATTTGTATTTTATGAATAAAATTAAGTCAATGATGAGTGCAGATAGATATATTCATTCTAAAAGCGTCGCTAAATTAGCATACGAAATTGCCAAAGCAAATAGTGTAGAAGAACCTAAAAAAGCTCTAATAGCGGGATTAATTCATGATTGCGCAAAGGAATTAGATAAAAAGACTGAATTAAAAATCATGAAGGAGCATTATCCAGAGTTTTTGTATCTCCCACAAATTATTTATCACCAATTTACAGGCGAATATTTAACAAAAATTGAATTTAAAATAGATGATGCAGCGGTTTTAGAGGCTATTAAGTATCACACAACAGCTAA
>DEJH01000049.1:0-6043 GCA_002353275.1 Caryophanales bacterium UBA2753
GCTTCGACTTGGTCGTGAGTAACGTAAATAAATGTAGTTTTTAATTGTTGATGGAGTTTAGAGATCATACTTCTCATTTGACCTCTTAATTTCGCATCAAGGTTAGATAATGGTTCATCAAGAAGCATGACTTTAGGATTACGAAGAATCGCTCTACCTAAAGAGACACGTTGTCTTTGACCACCAGACATTGCTTTTGGTTTACGGTCTAAATAATCTTTTAAACCTAAAACATCAGCGGCCCACATCACTTTTTCATGAATTTCGGCTCTTGGAACTTTTCTTAAAGTTAAACCAAAGGCCATATTTTCATAGACAGTCATATGTGGATAAAGAGCATAGTTTTGGAAGACCATGGCGATATCTCTATCTTTTGGTTGCATATCGTTAACAAGAGTGTCACCGATATAAAGTTCACCACTACTAATGTCTTCTAGACCAGCAATCATTCTTAAGGTTGTTGATTTACCACAACCAGAAGGACCAACGAAGACGATGAATTCTCCGTCTTTAATATCCATATTGAAGTCACTAACAGCCTTATGACCATTAGGGTAAACTTTGTAAATGTGTTCTAATTTTAGTGAAGCCATAAATCTTCCTCCTTATCCTTTAACCGCTCCTCCGGCAATACCTTCAACGTAGTATCGTTGTAGCCAGAAGAATAATACGGTAATTGGAATTGATACCATTACTGCACCAGCGCAGAAGACACCAAATTCAGCTTGTTCTGTAATCTTATATAAACCAACAGCGACCGTATAATCAGCGGCGGTAATATTTTGACTTGCAGAAGCAATGAAGTTACCAAACATGAAGTCTCCCCATGGAGCGGTAAAAGAAATCAAAATAGTATAAATAATAATAGGTTTAGAGAGTGGTAAGATAATTCGCCAGAAAACGGTGTTCTTACTACCACCATCAATCATCACCGCTTCATCAAGTGAACGAGAAACGGTATCAAAGAATCCTTTAGCGATATAATAACTCATCGCACTACTAGCGACATAAACGACGATAAGAGAGAACATCGATCCGTTAAGTCCTAATAATTGAAGGATGTAATAGTTAACAAGCATTCCTAAAAAGCCTGGGAACATGCCTAAGATAAGCATTAATTTCATTAAGCCTTGTCTTCCAGTAAATCTTAATCTACTTAATGCATATGAAGTCATTAAGACGAGGACGGTTTGAAGCGCACTAGTCGCAAAGGCGATTAAGAATGTGTTAATCCACCATCTAAAGAATGGACGAGTTGTACTTGTGAATAAGGCTACATAGTTATCCCCAGTCCATTGAATTGGGAATAGTTTTGATGAATCAGCTCCACCAGCAACAGCATAATTAGCAAAGCTTTGTAAAATGAGATAGAAGAATGGGAAGATCCAAATCACGGATACGACCGTTAAAATCACGTAGACAAGGACTCGATTACTCTTCTCAGCAAATCTCTTACTTGCAAAATGTTTTTCAGCCATTATGAGAAATCCCCCTCGTTCTTAACTGCGTTACTTCTTCCATAGAATATGAGTGAGAAGAAGGCGATGACTAAGAAGACAAGAACACCAAGTGTAGAGGCCATCGCATAGTTACTCTGTGATCCACTTTCCATAGACATCTTATAAATCCAAGTGATAAGTAAGTCGGTTTCACCTGGGTCACCATATCCAAGGTTAGGATTCAAGTTGAAGCTTGGAGCACCTTTGGATAGGAGATAGATAATATTGAAGTTATTAATATTGCCAACAAATTGTGATAACAAATATGGTCCGGTAATAAATAACATATAAGGTAATGTAATAGCGGTGTACATCTTAAATGAAGAAGCACCGTCGATTCTTGCTGACTCATATAAGTCTTCAGGAATATTCATCAAGATACCTGAAGAAATGAGCATTGTGTAAGGAACACCAACCCACATGTTGATGACAATAATGATTACACGAGCAAGAGTGACATTTTGGAATGGGCTGATTTGGCTCTTAATCCAACCCGCTTGAACGAATAAATTAGTTAAGAAACCATTAGCAGAAAGCATTCTATTAATAAGCATTAAAGAAACGAATTGAGGAACAGCGATTGTAAAAATTAAAATCGTTCTCCATAACTTCTTTAATTTGATACCTTTTTTATTAATTAATAGCGCGATAACCATTCCTAAGAAATAGTTGGTGAATGTTGCGATTAATGCCCATAAAAGAGTCCAGGCTAAAATCTTAAAGAAGATGGTAACAACTCCACCTCCTCCACTTCCAACTCCGGAGAATAGGAGCTTATAGTTATCAAATCCAACCCAATCAAAGAGGGTTTGTCGATATCCACCATCATAGTTAGTGAATCCGACAATCATCATAAAGACGACTGGAATGACAGTAAAAGCAACAAGTCCAACAAGTGGGACTGCTAATAATAAAGTATGGTATTTACTATCAACTAAATCTTTAAAGAATTGAGTGTTCTTGCTTAATCGACCAACACAGATATTATCGTGAAGTGATTTTGCATCTCTAATTGATAAATACCAAAGAACAACAAATAATCCTAAAAGGAATATTGTGACTAAAGAATAAAGTAAAATTGAGAATGAATTATCACCGGCAGTGAATGTTCCATCAGCAACACCTGTAGATGGATCAATCATATAGTGAGAAGTTGTAGATAAAGTTCCTAAGGTTCCTAATTTTGCTAAATAAGGAATACCTGTTTTAATAAAGAACCAAATAAATACAACTTCATATAAGAGGAATAAGATACCTCGTGCTATTTCGCGGTGAGTAATTTGATATAAACCAAAAACTAAGAAATTCCCTCTCACAAGCCAACTGCCCTTACTCCACGCTCTAGCGAGAGTTTTAAATGGAGCAGTTAAAGTGTGATTCCAAAATTTGAGAAGCTTATTAGGAATGCTCTTAAAGAAGTTGACAAATCCTTTGCCAAAATTCTTAAAGAAGTCCCCTAAATTGACTAGGGCTCTTTCTCCTTTGGTTAATGACAAATACTGCAATTTGGTCATATATTAGACACCCCAGCTACCATCGAGATCTTGAAGAAGTGACATATAATCAGCTTCAGATGGAACTTCATCATCAGCGACGAAGTTATTGAGTAGTTTAGTTAAACAAAGTGAAGTGTTATTGAAGTATTCGTCACCAAAGACGTTCAATAAGAGTGTTGCGCCACTTCCTTTTTGTTGATTAATAGCGTTGATGTGTGGTTCGGCTGTACAAATTGATTGTAAGCTCTTTAAAGTTGGTTGAGATTGTTCAACCTTGAAACGATAATCTTGAGCAAATTCACTAGTTAAGAATTTAGCAACATAGTGAGCTAAAGTTTTCTTACTATTATCTTTAATTGAGGCATTAACACCATAGAATTTGTAGCCTAAATAGGTACAAAGTCTGGTATCACCTTCAACTTTTGGTGTAGGAGCAACAGCGTATCTACTACCCATTGAACCTTTATATTCTTTAACGTTGGAAGTATCGACGATAGTGGCTAAGATTCCTTCACTACCAGGTGCAGCAGTAAGTGAAGTCCATTGGCCAGATTCGCCTTTCATCATAATTTTGTAAGCAAGTTCCATTGCTTTACGTCCATTAACACCTGCAAATGTTGATGAACATTCGTAAGATGTTGATGTCGCAGTAATGCTGAACATTGACTCACCTTTATTATATGTATGCAATAAGCTAGCAGCGTAGAAACCATTTGTAACGTTATACGCTAATTTCTTGCCAGTTTCTTGACATAATTCGAATAAACCATCAAGTGTATCGAGTTTTGCTTTTCTTTCAGGAGTATTAACAACGGATGAATCATAGAACATGACAATTCCGTTATCAGCAGCAAATGGATAACCTAAAACGTTTTCATTCCATGTTGCAGCTTGAATAGCATCAGAAGACATTGTAGTTTTATATTTTTGGTAATCGCTCTTATATAAAGGAGCAAGACATCCCTTATTATCTAAGTTCATGGTTTGGTCACTAACAAATGGGAAGACATCTGGTCCACTTTCAGCGCCATTAGGGAAGTTAGCAACACCATCACCATCTTCATATGGCTTAATTGTGAAGCTAACATTACTGTTAGTTTTGACATTGAATTGGTTGATTAAATATTGAACTGTATCGTGAGCTTTATCAGAAGCACCAACAACGATGCTACCAGATAATCCAGTAACTGTATCTGGAAGACCAATATCTAATTCACTTGGATCAACTGGATCATCACCGCTTTCAGTAACAGTAACGATACATTGTTTAGTGATTCCATTAGAACATTCTGCTGAAATAGTAGCAGTACCGGCAGCTAAACCAGTAACAACACCACTTCCATCAACAGCAGCAACAGCTTCGTTAAGGCTAGTGAATGTAACTGTAGAACCGGTTGGGTTAACAGAATATGCTAATTTGACTGTTTCTCCGGCGTTAACTGTGGCAGATCCTTGAAGAGTAAATCTTGCAGCTTCTGGATCTCCTCCAGTACTTGTAACGACGATTTTACAATCAGCGTAACTACCAGCGACAGAAGCGGTAACAGTAGCTTCTCCTTCACCGATAGCGGTCACGTATCCAACACTTGGATCGCGGAAGAATGCGACGTTCTCATTAGTTGTGAACCAACGAACAGGGGCATTCATAAAGTTCTTATCAATCGAGATGTTAATGTGCTTTGTCTCTCCGACGTTCATGTTCAATAAACTATCGGATAATCTCATGGCAGGGGCTTTATACTCATTTGAACATGAGGCCACGCCAAAAGAAAGTAAGCATACACTCGCCATCAAAGAAAAATTACGAAAATTCTTTTTCATAGGGCACCTACTTAACTGATATTACTTCCAACGAATAATATCTTTTTTATAAAAAAATTATAGCAACCTTAATTTCATAGATGCAATATATGTTTTATATTTTTTGTTTGATGTATACTATGTATATATGAACGCTTCAGAGAGAAAAATAGTCGCTTTTAGGTTAATTTCGTCCTTCATGATTTTGCTTAATTTAGGCTTCAATATTTTTGTGATGTATTATAGCATTACTAACATTAGTCAAAATCAAACAGTAAATATCGTTTCTTGCGTTTTTTCATCACTTCTGATGATATTTGAGATTATTTTCATTTTAAGAGGATGGAAAAAAGAGTCTCAAATTTATAAGATTGCCTTTAACACAAATGAAAGAATCAATAACGTTCCTCTTATCGCTATCAGCGTCTTCTTTGTGTTCGGATTAGGGTTAATTATTTTATCGACTTTACTCAATGTATATAAACATTTCGAACCAAATATTTCGACTTCGTTTTCAATTTTAAATATCGCAATTTATCTTGTTATAAACTGTCTAATTTATTACTTATATTGCTTTATGTATAAAAAGAGAGAAGTCAATCTCCGTTCTCTTATCAAATAAAAAAGCTTCGGTTTTCCGAAGTTTTTTTAATGGGCTCCTCTTCCTAATAAGACAGAAGGGATAACTCTAATAATTAAGGTGAAATCGAACCAAAGACTTCTAAGTTTGAAGTAATCAAGTTCGAGCTTTTGGCGGCCGTGATCGAATTCAACATCACTTCTTCCAATAACTCCCCAATAACCGATTAATCCAGGTCTAGCAGATAATAAGATTTTTTGTTCTTCTACTGAGAAGTGATCATTAAGCTCTCTGTTAGTGATTGGTCTAGGTCCAATAAAGGACATTGAGCCAAAGAGAATATTGAAGAATTGTGGAATTTCATCTAAAGAGGTTCTTCTTAAGAATTTACCAACTGGAGTGATACGTGGGTCGTTATCGACTTTTCTTTCGACTTTCCATCTCTCTAATTGTTCAGGAGTTAAATATTTCTCAATATTAGTTTCAGCGTCGATATACATCGTACGAAATTTATAAACATGGACTTCTTTATAGTTTTTGCCAACACGATTATCTTTAAATATCGCTGGTCCTTTTGATGTTAATTTAACAAGTAACCAAAGGATTAAATATAACCAAGAGAAGACAAGAATAACGAGAAAAGAAACAAAGATATCAAATGATCTTTT
>DEJH01000049.1:6081-14273 GCA_002353275.1 Caryophanales bacterium UBA2753
TTTTCTTTTCTTGTTTGCATATCGTTATTCTAATACTTATAAAGTATTTATTCAAGGTAAGAAAAAAGAGGTACAGCCTCTTTAAAACTCATTATGTTTTATCAAATAACGGAAGAATTTATATTGCTTCTTCTTATATTGAAGTCTTTTCTCACTCAGTAATTTCTTCTTTATATCCTTATTATTTATATAATGGGCCACTAGAGAAGTTAAATATCTATTCTCTTCACTCATTAGAGAAGAATATGTATTTTCCATACCTAAGGCCATCTTTTGTCTAACATTGATATTTCTAATATCTTTGCGTTTCACAAATTGTTTGATGAAATATTTAAGCTTATTTTTAATCGCTCCAATAGAATTATCGCCATGTTGTCGATAAGACATATGAGAAGATTTATCAAAAATCGCTTCACCAAAGCAAGAGGCAATCATATACATAAGCCAGTCATGGATATTGATATAGTTTTTGTTAACATCATATTTAATCGCGATTTCTCTTAATTTATTATTAAAGACAAATGTACATCCAGGAGCGATGTTATTAAAGATAGACAAAGGATAAGAGATATCAATGTCTTTAGAGACCATCGTATTACTAACTAGTTTTAAATCTTGATCAACAATTCTGACATCAGAAAAATATAAAAGAGGTTTATTTTTATCTTTCTTTTCTAATTCATTAATCGCAATTTCTAGTTTGTCTTTATCCCAGACATCATCTTGATCGCAAAAGGCAAAATAGTCGCTTTCTATAGTTTTATTTAATAATTCCCAAAAGCTTTTAGCGGGTTTTTTGTTCTCTCCTTGATAATAAGAAAGATTAGGGTGTTTATTCTTATATTCTTCAAGAATTTGAAGTGTCGAATCACTTGAACCATCATCTCTTACTAAAATGGAGATATCACTACTATTATTTAATTCAAAAAGTGAATCTAATTGTTCTTTTAGATATTTCTCTCCATTATATGTTGATAACAAAATTGTTATTTTCATTATTCTTCTATTTGTTTATTCTCTTCAATTTCTTGAGGCTTAGCTTCCACTACTACTGGAGTAGGTTTCTTCTTGATTCTTAACAAAGTTAAAATCATATCGATATAATATTTTCTTTCTTCTTTGTTAAAAGTGATAAAGACAGTGCAAATTAAATAAGTAATGACGAATGCTACTCCAATAATCACCATCTTATATCCAGGACCAAAATTCATTGGTTTAAGCACGAAATGTAAACCAAGACCAACCGCTAAAGCGAAAAGAGAGCCAATTGATCCTCTAATATAGATTGATTTATAGAAGTGACGTAAAGAAATATGCAAATGTTTACGATAAACAATATTAGCGACAACTACTTCAGTAACGCGAGCAACCATAATTGCAATACATGCACCAAAAGCACCTGCTCCAATCCAGTGAGTTCCTTGAGTGTTCGTAAAATAATACGCTAAGCCAAAAGAAAGAGGAATATTAATAATCACTTTTGATAAGGAGACAAAAGCGACATGTTTAATCTTTCCATGCGCATACATTTCATCTTGGAAAATCATCGTTGGAATATGGACAACTTCATAAGAAGAAATCATCACCACTAGCCAATACATCAAGACAACAGATTCTGCGGATAATTGACCAGTACGGATATCTTCTCCTAACCAGAAAGTTAAGAATTCGCTTCCACAAGAAATAAAGCCGAAGATAATCATCACAATAATCACGAATTGAATCTTCGCAATCTTCTCAACAACTGCCTGCATCTTCGCGCGTTTTTCTTCTTCAGTTCCATCGGCCTCGGCTCTAGTAATTTTCGCCATAAAGAAGGCCGATATTGTCGTACCGAATGTATAAATATATAACTCAATTGTGGATATAACAGAGAAAATAGAAACAGAAGCACTATCAGAGACAACACCTAATATTGTTGGGGTAATTGTCATTACTAGTCGCATACACATCGCGACAATAAATCCCCACCAAGAGAAAGATAGGAGTTCTTTAGTTTCTTTTTTGGTGATTTTCTTTCTAAGATCAAAATGGATTCCTAAATAGAATCTCATATAAATAAGCCTAATCACCATCATCAATACCGAAGTAACGACGTTAATTAAAACAATAGGGATAATTCCAGAATCACTAATCTTCCAATTTAAGTGAACAGAAGCGACTGTTAATCCTAAATACATTAACTTCTGGATGATTTCTAAAAGCTTAATGATTGAGAATTTTTCATAAGTAGAAATAACTCCAGTAAAGGTAGAGAAAGGTAATGAAATGATTGTGAAACATCCAATAATAATAAATAAATATTGGAGAGTTTTAATTTCATGAGTGATAACGTATTGTCCTGGAATACCATAAGATCTCGCAAAAATCACTGGTGCAGCAAAATATAAAACCGCAATCACAATAATAAAGAAAAGGTTTAATAAACAGTATATTTTAAATATGCCAGCAGTAAATCTCTCTACTCCCTCTTTATCCCCTTTAGCGCGTAGTTTCGCTAAATAAGTAGATGTAGCGGCACCTAAACCAATATCGAGAATAAATAAGTTAATAATTGATGAGCTTAATCCATATAAACCATATTCAGTAATTCCGACGACCCTGATGATTTCTGGGGTCATGAAAATACCATAAGCAATGCTTACGAATACGGCAACAAAGCCAAGAATAGCACCAATAGTGATGTTTTTCTTACTCTTCTGCTCGATTTTCTCTAGATTTTTCTCATCACTTATTCGAGTCATTATTTATATTGTCTTTCCATCCAATTTTGATATTCGCCACTTTCGACGTGTTTAAGCCATTCTTGGTTATCTAAATTCCATTTAATAGTAGCGACAATGCCAGTATCAAAATTATGTTCTGGTTTCCAACCTAATTCAGTTTCGATCTTAGTTGGATCCATCGCATATCTTAAGTCATGTCCTGGTCTATCTTTAACATAAGTAATTAAAGATTCAGGTTTTCCTAACGCTTTTAAAATGGTCTTTACAACTTGTAAATTAGTTCTTTCGTTATGACCACCGATATTGTAGACTTCCCCATCTCTACCCTTACGGACGATTAAATCAATCGCAGTGCAGTGATCTCCAACATAAAGCCAGTCTCTAACATTTTCTCCATTACCGTAAACTGGTAAAGGTTCATTTCTTAATGCTTTTTGAATCATTAAAGGAATGAGTTTTTCTGGGAAATGATATGGACCATAGTTGTTGGAACATCTACTGATTGTGACAGGTAGATGGAATGTACGGTGATACGCTAAAACAAGTAGGTCTGCGCTTGCTTTACTAGCTGAGTATGGGCTACTTGTATGAATTGGTGTATCTTCATGGAAGAATAAATCTGGTCGATCAAGAGGTAAATCTCCATACACTTCATCAGTGGAAACTTGGTGATATCTCTTAATTCCATATTTACGGCAAGCATCCATAAGTACTTGTGTACCCATGATATTGGTTTGAAGGAATACTTCTGGGTTTTCAATCGAACGGTCAACATGAGATTCCGCTGCAAAATTAATAACGTAATCGAAATGTTCTTGTTCAAAAAGTTTATAGACCGCTTCACGATTGCAAATATTTTCATGAACAAATTTAAAGTTTGGTTTGTTCATAATTGGAGCAAGTGTCTCCATGTTTCCTGCATAAGTTAAAGCATCAATACAAACATATTGATCGTTTGGATATTTGTTCACCATGATGTGGAGGAAGTTGCCTCCGATGAATCCTGCTCCACCAGTAACTAAGAATTTTGCCATATTTTCTATTCTCCTTTATAAGGCCCTAATATATTTCTTTTTGCGTCACGTATTCCTCGTGACATCATTTTGAGTTTTTCTTTTTTGTTCGGCTCATAGAGCACGACTTTAAGTTTAATGGAAAAGAACTGATTTTTTAAGTTTTTATAAAACTTTTTATTCTTGTGGTATAGATAATACCCATTACGATATCGATAATAATATCGAATTGGGGAATGATTCAAACAAGTGATTGGAACCCCAAAGAAGCGCTTTCTTATAGGGTTATCGCCCATTTGATGGATTAAAGAAGCTTCATTAATATAAGCGATTTTTCTATTAATGTTATAAAACTGTTCACATAATTCAAAATCAACACAGTCGATGAATAAGTCTTCATTAAAACCTTTGATTTTTTTGTAATCACTCATATTGATGAAGTTTCCACTAGTGAGTAATGTCTTTACTTCCACTAATCCTTTTGTGGTCTCATTTTTATTGAAGTTAAGTCCAATAATCGCATAATTAGACATTTCTTTTTCTAGATACTCTTTTATTTCATCCCATTTTTCGCTTGGGAAAATTGAATCTTGATCCATCGTTAAACAGATATCAGCGTTATCTTCCTTTACTTTTTCTAAGCCGACTTTTAAGGCATATCCAATTCCTTTATTCTCTCCTAAGGAAAGATAAGTGACTTTTTCTAATTCCTTAACTTTGGAGACAACTTCTTCGTTAATTTTATTAGAGTTATCAATAACGAAAAGACGATTGAGAATTGGGTAATATTTATGGATATTATCAATCATCTCAATAGTAGGATTATAGAAGACCACTACTCCATCAATTTTCATTTTAAATATTCTTTAATAAACCTTTCGGTAGCGTTTTCCCAAGTAGGAAGTCGCTTAAATCCTGCTTTGTCTAAACTAGCTTTACTTAATCTTGAGTTAAGTGGACGATTAGCTTGAGAAGGCACTAATTTTTGATATTCTTTGGTGGTAACTGGTTTGACATTAACGGAAGTAATACCCGCCACTTTATAAATATATTTAGTGAAATCACACCAAGAGGTGAATCCTTCATTAGTCGCGTGATAGGTACCATATTTTTCAGTTTCCATCATGTCACACATTAATTTGGATAAATCATATGTATAAGTAGGGGAACCAATTTGGTCACAAACAATATTAAGTTCAGTCTTACTTTCCGCTAACTTCAACATTGTTTTGATGTAGTTATTGCCATTAATACCAAATACCCAACTAGTACGAATAATAAAATGTTTGTCGTTATATTCCTTGACGAATTCTTCTCCTTGAGATTTAGTAACAGCATATACTGATAAACCTTCTTTAGGATCGTCGACTTCAAAAGGTTTCTCTCCTTTACCATTAAAGACATAATCTGTAGAAATATAAAACATTTTTGCGTTAACTTCTTTAGCCGCTTTAGCGATATATTTTGGCCCTAAAGCGTTAACCGCATACACTGCTTCTTTATTTTCTTCAGCTTTATCGACCGCAGTCCAAGCAGCGTTATGCATAATCACATCAGGTTTAAATTCTAAAATAAAATCATGAACTGCTTTTTCATCAGTGATATCAAGTTCTTCTCGATCAATTCCTAAAACATGTTTATAGCCACGTTCTTTAAGTTCTCTCACGCAGTCATAACCGAGTTGACCTTTATATCCAGTAACTAACACTCTTAATTCTTTATTCATAATTAGAACTCAATTTTAATGTCTTTAAATCTTGGAAGGCGTTGATCTTTTTCGCTTAGCATAACCTCATCAACAGTTGGCCAATTAACGTTAATATCTGGGTCATTCCAAATAATTCCACCTTCATCTTCAGGATGATAAAAATCATCACATTTATAAGTGAAAGTAGCTTTATCTGAAAGAACTAAAAATCCGTGAGCGAATCCTCTTGGAATCATAAAGATTTTCTTGTTTTCTCCAGAAAGAATCACTCCATAATATTTGCCATATGTTGGGCTATTTTTTCTTAAATCAATCGCCACATCATATACTTCTCCAGAAAGAACACGAACACATTTTGCTTGTGGGTGTTTCTTTTGGAAATGAAGTCCACGTAGTACACCTTTCGTGGAATGAGATTGATTATCTTGAACAAAGTTATAATGTAATCCCATTTCTTCAAAATCTTTTTGGTTATATGTTTCCATAAAATAACCACGGTTATCCCCAAACACTTTTGGTTCAAGGACCACTAAACCTTCAATATCAGTTTTAATAACATTAAACATGATGAAATCTCCTAATATTTAATCTTTCCACTAGCGACGTTAAGAAGATGTTGTCCATATTGGTTCTTACTCATTGAATTACCAATTTCGATTAATCTTTCTTTACTAAGCCAGCCGTTTTTATATGCGATTTCTTCTGGGCAAGATACTTTTAATCCCATCTTATCTTCGATAGTTTTAACAAAGACTGAAGCATCCACTAAAGATTCATGAGTGCCAGTGTCTAGCCAAGAACAACCTCTACCTAAAAATTCAACATGTAATTGTTTGTTATTAAGGTAGACTCTATTTAAATCAGTGATTTCAAGTTCTCCTCTTGGTGAAGGTTTAATAGTTTTAGCGATTTTACTCACACCTTTTGGATAGAAATATAATCCAGTCACCGCATAATTACTCTTTGGTTCTTTTGGCTTTTCAACAATATTAGTAGGAACTCCATTTTCATCAAATTCCACAACCCCAAATCTTTCAGGATCATTAACGTAGAAGCCATAAACAGAAGCCATATTTTCCTTTTCTGCTCTAATAACTGAACTTGCTAAAGATTTCTTTAATCCATTTCCATAGAAGATATTGTCTCCAAGAACCATCGCACAAGCGTCATCTCCAATAAATTTCTCTCCTAAGATGAAAGCTTGAGCAAGTCCATCTGGAGAAGGTTGAACAACATAAGAGAGATTAATACCAAAATCTTTTCCATCTCCTAATAATTCTTCAAACCTTGGAGTGTCTTGTGGAGTGGAGATAATCAAAATATCTCTAATTCCCGCAAGCATCAAAATGCTTAAAGGGTAATAAATCATCGGTTTATCGTAAACTGGTAAAAGTTGTTTACTAGTCACCCTTGTAAGTGGATATAAACGAGTCCCACTGCCTCCTGCTAAAATAATACCTTTCATCTTATTTCTTTCCTTTCCTCATTCCGAGATATCTCGCTGCCATATCTGGTAGCCATCTGAATATAACGATGATATCGAAGTGGATTAAGGCTTGTCCTAATACTGATAGAGCAAGCTTAAGACCACTATCATTAGTTTTATAATTTTTGAAAAAACCAACTTCTTTATGGAATTTTCCTGTTTCATAATATCGGTTATATAACTGCTTTAATGTGTACTTATGTGAATGTTCTACGATTGCTTCTGCAACATATGCTTTTTTATATCCATTATCTAAAACGAATTTAGAATAAAGCATATCTTCACCCATCATTACGTTATAACCTTGATAACCGTTTAATTTAATAAATACATTTCTATCTAAAGCAGAGAATGCATCACTAGAGAAGAAGGCCATGATTTGTAATCTATCAATATCTTCTTTACTAACAACGTATCCTTCTTTTGGATAATTCTTCTTACGAATGTATTTTTCAATGCTATGGTTATTACATGTCTGTCTTCCATAGACATAAACCACTTCATCATTTAAGGCATCAGTTAATTTCTTAAGAGCGTATTCATCAGTGATTTTAATATCTTGAGAACAAAGAACGACAATTTCACTATCACAATATTCTCTAATCGCTTTTTCTCTAGTTAAACTATGAGAGAATTCTTCTTGAGTAACTGTGAAATAAGAGATCACATTTTCTTCCATAAAAGAGATAATCTCTTGATCAACGTTTTCATTTGATAGAGTCAAAGAAAAAACAATTTTCCTAATATTGACTTCTTTTTGATTCTTAATAGCAGTGTAAAGGTTCTTTATTTGCTCTAGGTTTTTATAAACCGGAGAGACGACATTAATAGTTCGCATACGCTATGTATACTATATACGTAAACGCGTGAGAAAAAAAGAAATATCCGTTTTATAGGACATTCTTTCGTATCAAATATTTGAGATAGAGATATTGACTGGTGGAATATTTAAGTCGTTTTTCTTTAAGCAACTCTCTTTTTAACTTCTTATCTTCTGTGTAATTAGCGATAAGAGTAAGAACATGTTTATATTCTTCATTCATTTCATCTCCATAATATTCTAATAACGCTTTTGCGTTTCTTTGTCTTTGATGAATGAATTTAGGATCTTTAACTTTCTTAAAAAGGATATCCCAATATTTCGCTAAACCTTTTTTTGAACCAATAACGTTATTGCCGTGTTGTCTATAAGACATATGGGAAGATTTATCAAAATATACTTCTCCAAACATGCACGCAATTTTATATAAAGTCCAATC
>DEJH01000049.1:14411-14678 GCA_002353275.1 Caryophanales bacterium UBA2753
AACCTTCACTTTTTACATTAAGAGAAGCGTCCACGACACGGGTATCAGACATATAAAGAAGGGGTTTCTTATGGTCTAATTGCTCTAATTTAGAGATGGCAATACTAATTTTATCCTTATCCCAAACATCGTCTTGATCAGAGAAGGCGTAATAGTCAGAATCACTCACTTTACTTAACATTTCCCAAAAGCTTTTAGCGGGTCCTTTATTTTCTCCTTGATACCAAGAAAAATTTGAATGACTATTTTGATATTCTTCTAATATTT
>DEJH01000089.1 GCA_002353275.1 Caryophanales bacterium UBA2753
TCTACTTTTATCTTACCGGTTCACCTTGTTTTGGACTCTTTTGACATACCTTATATTTTGCTGAAGGTGGAATACTCTTGTTATTAGCCAACTGTTGCCTCTTTCGATCGTGTCTGGTTGCCGGAATTACACATACAAGTCCTAACTACGTACCCGGTGAATTAATCAGGGAGGGTTTAACCATTGAATCAAAGATCCATAAATACCATTTTGAGGGTGTAAGGCACCAAATCCTTAAGGATTTGATTTGTAATTTAGAAAAATATTTTCAAAAAATTGACGAAAATTTTAAAAAAAATTAAAAATCGCCCCTATATATAAAGTGAGGGGGGAATTCACACTGTGGATAGTCTTATGGCTCCCTTGCTAAGAAGAAAGGAGGAGTACGAGAGTGGAGACACTCATCGTATTCGCAGTGATATTGTTCATTGTTCTAGTTGCGGTAAAACGTAACTAAACAAAAAAGAGCAGCCAAGCATGCTACTGAGGCTGTTCCCTAAGACAATATTATTGTAGCATCAACCCTCAATCTTAGCAAGGGTCCCCCTAGAATTTCGGTGCCTCATAATAGTTGCTTTAAACGTAACTAAAAAAAGAGGCACAATAGAAAACGCAAAAAAGTGAAAATCAGCACAACATCAGCACTATAACAAGGAGTCAACATGAATAAATATAAAAACTTTAAAAACAAAAGGACAAAATATCATCCATCTATTGAAATTTGTGTATTAGAAGATGGAGCTTGGGAAAACATAGAAATTCCAGATAGTTTTACTATAACTGGTAATTATGAGATAAAAATAGATATCTACGTTGCCCTAATAAAAAAGCAAAGAAAAAATGGTGGAAAGCTAACGAATGAAGCTTTAACCCAAGAAGGGCACACACCATCTAGCAGCATTAAACCAAAACAAAAAAGGAAAGGCAAGAAAAATGAATGATTCTTTCGTGTGCCCTGTTTGCGGTAATAGAGACATAAACTCAATTGGTTATATACACGGAAAACCATATTGCAGAATGTGTATTTCTTTTAAGGGTGAAGAAGTCGAAAAGAAGCATTCATACCCTAAGAAAGCCCCTATTTTCCTCAATTATGAGTTATCAATCGAACAAGAAAGTCTTTCTGATGATCTAGTTGAAAATTACAAAAAGGGGATAGACACTTTAGTGTATGCGGTTACGGGAAGTGGCAAGACTGAGATCTCGCTTCAACTAATCCAATATGCAATAAATTGTGGAGAAAAAGTTGCTTTTGCGTTACCTAGAAGAGACGTATGCATTGAGTTATATAATAGGTTAAAAGATATATTCAAAGAAAATAGTGTTACTTCTGTCTATGGAGGGCATACTAGTCACCTTGAAGGAGATATTGTTGTTTTAACTACTCATCAGTTATATCGATATAAGAGATATTTTTCTTTAATTATCTTAGATGAGATTGACGCCTTCCCTTTTAAAGACAACAAAGTTCTTTATGCGATGTTTCTTGAATCGTTATGTGGACATTATGTGATGATGAGTGCTACTCCTCCAGCGGAAACGATTTCTTTCTTCTCTAAAAAAGGGAAGGATATCCTTTCTTTACAGACCAGATTTCATCGTCATCCTCTTCCTACTCCAATCATATTTTTAAGTAAGAAACCGCTTCTTTTTCTCATGTTAGCAAGAAAACTAGATGAATTTATCAAAAACAAAAAACCGGTATTTGTCTTTGCTCCTACCATTGAAGAATGCGAACTAACGTATCATATGTTAAATCTCATAATGCCTTCTGGTAATTATGTTCATTCTAAAAGAGAAAATAGGAAAGAAATCATCTCTGCTTTTAGAAAGGGAGCCTTTACCTATTTAGTAACAACCTCAGTGTTAGAAAGAGGGGTTACAGTTAAAGACTTACAAGTAATTGTCTATCATGCAGATCACGATTTATACACTAGTGGGGTATTAGTGCAGATTGCTGGAAGAGTGGGAAGAAAAATCGACGCTCCAGAAGGGGAGGTGATATATCTTGCTTGTAAGAAAACAAAAGAGATGGAAGAATCGATTAGAAATATCAAAGAAAGCAATAAAGCACTGCAAAATTTGCTTTCAAGAGATTAATGATTATTCCTTATTAAATATATTGAGTAATAACAATTTTATCTGTCGAAAATGTTTAGAAAAATTAGACGCGAAATTTATTGATTTCAAAATTGGAGCTATTACCGCTAGTGCGATATATCAATATGATGGATCAATAAGGCAATTAATCTATCAATTTAAAGGATGCTACGATTATGAGCTTAAAGATGTCTTCTTATATCGATATGTCCATTATCTAAGACTTAGATATCATGATTATGTTCTCATCCCTGCTCCTAGTAGTGAAGTTGATGACTTAAAAAGAGGATTTAATCATGTAGTCGCAATATATGAAAATCTTAATCTACCAATGTTAAATATATTGAAGAAAATTAATCGAGAAAAACAATCAGATAAATCACATAAAGATAGGTTAAAAGTTAATAAGAATATCTACGCTAATAACATCAATCAAATCAAAGAGAAAAAAGTATTAATTGTCGATGACATTTATACGACAGGAAGCACCATTTTGAGGTGCATTGAATTAGTGAAAAAAGGTAAACCAAAACAAATAAAAGTATTAGTGATAGCGAAAACTATCGACCTTGATAAAAGGAAAAATAAGAATATTCACTAATTTGTATTAGGCAAGACTAATACATAAATGGTATATTTATTATCGAACGTAAAATTCATTCTTTTTATAAAAGAAGAAGAACGGAGGTATAACAAATGGGTTTTTTCGATAAGATGGCGATTAAACGCTACGGAAGAATTGCTGACAAAGTTATCGCTTTAGAAGATAAGATGAAAGCTCTAAGCGATGATGATTTAAGAAATAAAACACAAGAATTCAAAGATCGTCTTGCTAAAGGCGAAACTCTAGATGACATTAAAGTTGAAGCTTTTGCGGTTGCTAGAGAAGCTGCAAGAAGAACAATCGGCGAATTCCCTTATAAAGTGCAAATCATTGGTTCTTTAGCTCTTCACGCTGGTGATGTAGCAGAAATGAAAACCGGTGAAGGTAAAACCTTAACCGCGACTATGGCAGTTTATCTTAACGCTTTAGCGGGTAAAGGAGTCCACGTTGTTACTGTTAACGAATATTTAAGTGAACGTGACGCTAACTGGATGGGTCAAATCTATCGTTTCCTTGGTTTAACTGTTGGAGTTAACTTAAGAGTTAAAACCACAAGTGAAAAGAAAGAAGCCTATTTATGTGATATCACTTATACCACTAACTCTGAGTTAGGTTTTGATTATCTTAGAGATAATATGGCCACCGATATGGAACATCGTGTCCTTAGAGGGCTTAATTTCTGTATCGTTGACGAAGCTGACTCAATTTTAATTGATGAATCCCGTACCCCACTTATTATTTCTGGTGGTGCTAGAGCGAGTGCCTCTCAATATACTGTCGCTGATAGATTTGTAAAATCTCTCAAAAAGGATAAAGATTTTGAAATTGACGTTAAAGATAAGACAGTTAATTTAACTGATGAAGGTAACGCGAAGGCGGATAGAATGTTCGGAATCAAAAACTTATATGATCCAGAACACGCTGATTTAGTACATAGAATTCATAACGCCCTTAGAGCGAACTACATTATGGCTAGAGACGTCGACTATTTAGTTGACGCAGAAGGACAAATTCAAATTATTGACCAATTTACTGGTCGTGTTCTTCCTGGAAGAGAATGGTCTGATGGTTTACATCAAGCTGTTCAAGCTAAAGAAAACGTCGAAATCAAACAAGAAACCATCACTATGGCGACAATTACCTATCAAAATTTCTTCCGTCTTTACAAAAAGATGGCAGGTATGACTGGTACCGCTAAAACCGAAGAAGAAGAATTCAGAAAAATCTACAACATGCGTGTTGTTTGTGTTCCTACTAATAAGCCAATTATAAGAATTGACGCGATTGACTATGTTTATGCGCATAAAGGACCAAAACTAGCAGCGTTAGTGAAAGAAGTTAAAGAAAGACATGAAAAAGGACAACCAATTCTTATTGGTACTGTTTCAGTTGAGTCTTCTGAAGAAATTTCTAAATTATTAACTGAAGCTGGTTTACCTCATGAAATGTTGAACGCTAAAAACCACGCTAGAGAAGCTGAAATTATTAAAGACGCTGGTAAAAAAGGCGCAATTACTCTTGCTACTAACATGGCAGGTCGTGGTACCGATATTAAGATTGATGATGAAGTAAGAGCCTTAGGTGGTTTATGTGTTTTCGGTACTGAAAGACATGAATCCCGTCGTATTGATAACCAATTAAGAGGACGTTCTGGTAGACAAGGTGATCCAGGATTCTCTCGTTTCTATGTTTCCTTTGATGATGAACTTTTAGTGAGATTCGCTGCGGATAATATGCGTAATTTCATTGAAAAGAACTTTGGAGATGAAGCTCTTGAAGCCAAAATGGTCTCTAATGTTATTACAAGTGCTCAAAAGAGAATCGAAGGACAAAACTTTGATACCCGTAAATCCCTTCTTGATTACGATGATGTTTTAGCTAAACAAAGACAAATTGTCTATGACAAACGTGACCGTATTATTGAAGGAAAAGATATCACCGATATCGTTGAAGATATCTTTAGAACTACTGGTTTATTCTTAGCAGGAAAAGCTGTACCTGCTAATAGTACTGATAAAACTATTTCTGGAGAACTTCTTATTAAAGAAGTCGAACCAAGATTTTTACCTGCAGGTTCATTAAAAGCAGCCCTTTATGATGAAGCGTATGTTGATGATGTTGGACCAGATTTAGGCGAAGTCATTTATGACCGATATCTTGAGAAAAAGAAAGAATGGCCAGAAGAAGTTCAAAATGAAGTTGAAAGAAGCTTCATCTTGAGATGTATTGATCAAAACTGGACCAAACATATTGACGCAATGGCAAGATTAAGAGAAGGTATTCACTTAAGAAGCTATGCGAATGTTAACCCATTACAAGATTACGTTAATGAAGGCTACAAAATGTTTAGAGAATGTTTAGATATCGCTTCTGTTGACGCAGTTTTAAATCTTGTTAATGTCAAAATTGAGAAAAAACAACCAGAACCTGAAGCTAATTCTTCTACCGTAGAAGAAAGCAAGGTAGTGGACGCTGAAGCTGAAAAGAAAGAAGACAAATAATGAAAGACCTCGTTACTCTTAGACAAGAACTTGGTGCTGTTGGTGAGAAAATCCACCAACTCGGGTCTTCTCTTTGACCTCGCTAAATTAGAAAAAGAGATAGTTTCTTTAGGCGAAATTAGTGAAAAAGAGGATTTTTGGAATAACCAAAAGTCCGCTTTAAAAATTATTAGTGAACTCAATAGCAAAAAGAGTGCAGTTGAGAAATATAAAACATTAGAAACTAACTACAAAGGGTTAGAAGAACTTATCGAAATTGGTGATGAGTCTCTTTTAGAAGAACTTAATCAAACTTTTGATGAACTAAAATCTCTCATCTCTGAATTTGAAGTCGAAAGATTATTTACTGGTGAATTTGATGATCTTAATGCGATTATTGAAATTCATCCAGGAGCTGGCGGAACAGAAGCACAAGACTGGGCGGATATGCTTTATCGTATGTATGTTTTATACGCTGAAAATCATAAATTTAAGATGCAACTTATCTCTTATGAACCTGGCGAAGAAGCTGGAATTAAATCAGTCACATTAAAAATTGCAGGTAAACACGCTTATGGATTACTTAAAAGCGAAAAGGGTGTCCATCGATTAGTGAGAATTTCACCTTTTGATGCGAATAAAAGAAGACATACCTCATTTGCTTCAGTTAATGTCATCCCAGAGTTTACTGATAATTCAATTAATATCGAGATTAATGATTCTGATTTAAAAGTAGATACATATCGTAGTGGTGGTGCTGGTGGACAAAATGTCAACAAAGTTGAAACCGCGGTTAGGATTACTCACTTACCTACAGGAATTGTGGTCTCTTGCCAAGTTGAACGTAGTCAACTTTCAAATAAAGAAATGGCGATGGCAATGTTAAAAAGCAAACTCTATCTCTTAGAAGTTGAGAAAAGAAATAATGAATTAAATTCAATCGTTGGAGAGAAGAAGAACATTGAATGGGGTAGTCAAATTCGTTCATATGTCTTCTGCCCTTATACCCTCGTAAAAGATAATAGAACTAACTATGAAGAAGTTGATGTTCATGGAGTGATGAACGGTAATATAGATGGTTTCTTATATGCTTATTTGCAAATGGAGGCGAAACAAAATGTCTAAAAAATTAATATTACAAATCAGAAATTACATCCTTGTTTTAATTGGCACATTTTTGTTGGCCTTCGGTTCAGTTATCTTCCTCACTAAAAGTGAACTTGTTGCTGGTGGAGTAAGTGGTATTGCAATTATTATCCAACACGGTTTTAATAGCCAAGGTATATACGTGTATGACTATGTTGTCGCTGGTTTAACAGTTCTTAGCTGGATAATTGGATTAATCTTTATTGGAAAAGACTTTGCGTTAAAGACTGCATTATCTTCCGCTTTATATATCGGTTTTACCTTCTTATTCGCTAGAGTTCCTTTATTTGATAAGATTGCCACTAATTTTGCAGGTGAACAACAAGTAGGTAACCTCATATTATGTGGTTTATTTGGTGGAGTTTTCGTTGGTGGAGGAGTGGCAATGACTTTCCTTGGAGGAGGATCTACCGGGGGAGTGGATGTTATTCAAGTTCTTCTCAATAAATACTTTAGAATTAAGGAATCCATTACTTCATTCTTCGTTGATGCGATTGTCATCATTATTGGTATGGCGGTAATGCAATTATGGGTTCCTGCTTTATGTGGTATTCTCTCTGCTTTTGTCACTGCTGTATTAATTGAAGTCGTTTATATCCGAAATCAAACTGCTTATCAAGTTGATATCATCTCTGATAAATGGGAAGAAATCAGCAAATACGCTCAAGATGAGCTTGAAAGAGGAGCGACTATCATTCGTGCAGAAGGTGGATATAAAGGAGAAGAAAGAGTGATTCTCCGAGTCGTATTTGATAAAAACCAATATGAAAAAATTAGAAATTATATCGCTTCTGTAGATCCAAAAGCCTTCGTTACTTTTACCCAAACTAACGCGGTATTTGGAGAAGGATTCAAACATAACAAAAAATCACAAAATAAAAAGAAAAAATAGGGTTTTGCATGAAAAATATCGATAATTCGCATCGTTTTGAGATTGTTAGTAAGTTTAAACCAACTGGAGATCAACCAACCGCGATTTCTCATTTAGTGAAAGGGATTGAAGATGGTAAAAAACTCCAAGTTCTTTTAGGTGCAACTGGAACTGGTAAAACCTTTACGATGGCTAACGTTATCGAAAAAGTACAACGCCCTGCTTTAATTTTGGTTCATAACAAAACTTTAGCTGGTCAGCTATATTCTGAATTTAAAGAATTATTCCCAAATAATAGAGTAGAATATTTTGTTTCTAACTTTGATTTCTATCAACCTGAAGCTTATATCCCAAAAAGTGATACCTATATTGATAAAACTGCTTTAATGAATGATGAAATTGAAATGCTTAGAACTAGTGCGATTAATTCCGTCCTAGAAAGAAGAGATACGATTATTGTCGCTTCAGTTGCTTCAATTTATGGCTTAACCGATCCAGATGAATACCGCAATTTAGTGTTTGATATTCGTGTCGGAGAAGAAATAAATCGCCAAGAATTTTATAAAGCTTTAGTGGACGCTCAATATAAGAGAAATAATTTAGATGCTCAACCTGGCACTTTTAGAGTGCGTGGAGATATTATTGAAATCGTTCCTGCTAACATGGAGGATAATTCTGTCATCCGCATTGATACTTTTGGTGATGAAATTGAAAAAATCTATGAAGTTGATTTATTAAGTGGAGAAATTAAACATTCATATCATACTTATCCTATTTTCCCTGCTTATGATCACGCTTCAACAAGAGAAAGAATTAAAGAAGCCTGTGTCACAATTAAGGAAGAACTTAAAGAAAGGCTGGAGTTCTTTCGCTCCCAAGGAAAATTATTAGAAGCTGAACGTCTTGAAATGAGGACTAATCAAGATGTCGAAAACATGGAAGAATTTGGGATGTGTCCAGGAATCGAAAACTATTCTCGACATATCGATAAACGTCTTCCAGGAGTTAGACCATTCTGTTTAATTGATTATTTCCCAAAAGACTTCATTATGTTTATTGATGAATCTCACGTTTCTATCCCTCAAATTAGAGGAATGTTTAATGGTGATAGAAGTAGAAAAGAAACCTTAGTGGAATATGGATTCCGTTTACCAAGCGCTCTTGATAATAGACCATTAAATTTTGAAGAATTTGAAGCGATTATGCCTCAAGTGATTTGCACTAGTGCAACTCCAGGAGATTATGAATTAAGTCATACAGATAATGAAATCACTGAACAAATCATTAGACCTACTGGATTACTTGATCCAAAAGTAGAAGTTAGACCTACTAGAGGTCAAATTGATGATATCTTATTTGAACTTAATCAAAGAATTAAGAAAAATGAGAGAGCAATGATTGTCACTTTAACTGTCAAAATGGCGGAAGACCTTACTCAATATTTGAAAGAAAGAGGAATTAAAGTAGTCCATCTTCATCACGAAGTGAAAACCCTTGAAAGAAGTGAAATTATCTATCAATTAAGAAAAGGAAAATATGATGTTTTAGTGGGTATTAATCTTCTTAGAGAAGGATTAGATATTCCTGAAGTATCACTAGTCGCAATTTTAGATGCAGATAAAGAAGGATTCTTAAGAAGTACAAGAAGCTTAATTCAAGTTATTGGAAGAGCATCACGAAATAGTGGTGGTAAAGTCATCATGTATGCAGACACAATGACTGATTCTATGAATAATGCGATTACTGAAACTAATCGTCGTAGAAGTATCCAAGAAAAATATAATGAGGAATACGGCATTGTTCCAAAAACCATTATTAAAGAGATTAGAGCCCCAATTCATAACACTGATGATCAAATTAGTGAGATGATTAAACTTTCAAAACATGGTACTCGTTCTCAATTAACTAATAAAATCAAAGAACTTGAAAAAGAGATGCGTAACGCTGCTAAGGAATTTGATTTTGAAAAGGCAGCAGAACTTAGAGACATCATTTTAGAAATGAAAGCTGAATTACAATAAAAATAAATAATTGATTTAATAACATCAATTAAGTAGAATTACTAACAGCGAAAGGAGAAAAGATATGCTTCAATGGTACGACTGGGTATTACTTGCAACTAGTATAATCATAATCATCTTGTGCTTATTACAAGGTGGTAAATCAGAAGGTGCTTCTGGTGCGATTACTGGTGGTGGACTTAACGTTTTCGTTAAGACAAAAGAAAGAGGCGCTGAAAAAGTGATCTCAATTCTCACTCTTGTTATTGCGATTATCTTCTTCATCCTTGCAGTCTTAATTAAGATCCTTAACGGATAAGAAATATCTAGTTATAAAAATGAACCCAAATATGGGTTCTTTTTTAGTTTTTGATACAAGTGATTGTCGCTTCTTTGGTTAATAAGTTGATATCATCAACGTAGAATGACCATCCTAATTTTATGTTGTTATTCATTTTGTCGCGATTAACAAATTGACGGCGATATTTATGAGTGGTGAAGTAATCATCTTCCCTAAATAAATCGGAATTTAGTAGGCTATCAGTTCTTAAGAAATAATCAGGAATCTCATTACCATTTTCATCAGAAAGTTGATAATTTCTTCTGATGACTTGTAATTCGTTATAATCATAACTTCCAGCGTAATTAATCGCTCGATTATTACTTCCTTCTTCATAAGTGGAGTTATTAGTGGCAACTATAACGCCTCCTTTAGATGGATCATCAGTAACAGTGACGCTCCAGCCATGGAAAGAAGCAAGTCTAGCGTCAACATGCCACACTCTTAAGCCATATTCTTCTGGTCCTTTTTGATATCCCCCATAAGCGTGTTCTACATCGAATTTGTTAAGTCTTTCTGGAGAATAGAATTCGATTAAGATATATTCGTTAAACGCACTAGTGGAACTATTGTTTCTTAATAAAATTACTTCCCCACTATTTTCGATTGTTTTTAATTTAAATTTACTGGTTTCAGTAGGGATATATGCTTTAGCCCAACCTAAGGCAAGTCTAGAAAAAGGATCATGAGCTCCAATATTTTCATCTTGCATTGAAAAACCTAAAGCAGGGGACTTCCTATATGATGAATAGTCATAATAATCATCTAAACCAAAGACATGTCCCATCTCGTGGATATATGTATGAGCGTCGATATAGCAATACGTAGTATCTCCACTTCCATAATTACTTCCTGCTCTACTAATGGCTTTAGTGCCATATGAATACATGAAATCATAACTCGCCCAAAAGAATGCTTTAGCAGGAGGAACAGTAACGTTTTTGCTTTTTCCTGTCCAATAAGCATACGCCCACAAATTAGGAGCAGTGATTTCACTTTCAGCAGAACGATTAAGAGCTTGTTCATCTGGCGCTCCATAAATGAGCATAATTCCATCTAAAAAGCCATCTTGATCAGTATCATATTCAGTTAAGTTAGTTCCAATATATTCTTTAGCGTAATTATAGGCACTATTAACTAAGGAAGTTGTTTTTGTAGTTTGAGCATCAACGTAATAATAAGTGGATGCTTTTCCACATTCAAACCAAGGTAGAACCGTTCCTTCGATTGTTACTTTTCCAAAAGAATCTTTTTGATAATAAGTAGTGACACTTTCCCAACCAGTTTCTAAAGTAGTACCTAAATAAGCTTTTTGGATATCGTTTCTAACATTATCTTTATTGGTGATATAGTCACCACTATCAGTAAACCAAACTGGAACGATTAATAATTTTGGGTGACCTGTACTAGGACAATATGCATTCGCGTAATAATTATATTTTGCGTAGTCAGCATATGTCTTACTCATATATTGGCTTTCAAGAGTGGAAATCTCTAAATTGTCGTAAGCGTGATCATAAGTATCAACTACTGGGCCATTAATAATATCTTGAAAAGGATTACATCCAGTAACCACAAGTGAGATAGTTAATAAAAAAAGAGGTACGAACTTTTTCTTCATGTCCTAATTATAAATCAAAAAAGAACAAGAGTAATCATGTTCTTTAAAAACTATAAATAAATTATATCGAAATCTTAGAAAATGTTTCCCCAACTGGTTCGTTAATTTCTAAAGTAACATTACTTAAATATAGAGGTTCTTTATTGATAACTACGATTCGATTACCTCGATAATAATTAATTAACCCGTTAGCGGGATAAACTTTTAAAGAAGTGCCTGCAACAATTAATAAATCCGCTTTTCTTAAGGCGTTTATCGCTTTTTCTATAGCCTCTTCACTCAGCATTTCTTGATATAAAGTAACATCAGGCTTGATGACTCCTTTACAGTATGGGCAAATAGGAATTTCGCCTAAAGAAAGCATCTCTTTTAAAGAATAGAAGCGTCCACATTTAGTACAATAATTACGGTGAATTGAACCATGTAATTCAATAACTTTTGTACTACCCGCCATTTGGTGAAGGCCATCAATATTTTGAGTGATAATGGTGACGTCTTTTTTCTTTTCTAATTTTGCTAGAAAATCGTGAGCTTTATTTGGTTTAGCGTTAGTAATCATGAACTCTTTATAGAATTTATAGAAAGTTTTTGTATCTTCATAAAAATAATCATGAGAAAGCATTTCTTCATATGGCCTACCATATTTACTTTTGAGTTTGTATAATCCGTCCTTACTACGAAAATCAGGGATTCCACTTTCAGTGGACACACCTGCTCCTCCAAAGAAAACAATATGATTAGCGGAGTTAATTAGAACTTGTAATTCTTCAATTTTGTCCATACAACTATTATCTTATAAAATTTTGCAAAAGGATATGATAAAAAGAAGCAAAAGCTATGCTTTTTTTAAAATAGAGATTTTAGCTTCGATTAATCTCTTTTGATGTTATCGAAAACTTGATTTGTGGTCATCATCTTCCAAACGACTCGAATTAGTTTTCTAGTTGTGGCAATTATCGCGACGTTTGTTGCCTTTCCCTGTCTTAATTTTGAATAATAATATTCTGAAAAAACAGGCGAATGAATTCTTAATTTTTGAACACTTAATGCAAGAGCGTATCTCAATATAGGTGATCCCATTTTTCTAATGTGGCCTTTGTGATTAATCGTTCCTGATTGATAAACTTTGACGTCTAAACCAGCAAACTTTATTAATTTTTCTGGACTACAAAAACGATTTATATCACCTATTTCGCCTATAATCATTGCGGCGAGATTAATACCCATTCCAGGAATTGTTAAAATTGGTGAATCTAATTCTTCCATAAGAGGTTCTAGTAATTCATTAAGCATCTCTATTTCTTCATCGATAATTCTAACTTGAGTAACAAGATTTCTAATAATTTGTTCATCAACTTCCGTGGAATAACCAATCGAATTTTTAGCGAGTTCTCTAAGCTGATTAAATCTATTAAAACTAATCGAACCTTTTGACATTCTTCTTAATGTTTCACCAGTTTCACTTCTCATTCTTGCCATCTTTTGAGGAGATGTATATTCACTTAATAACCATCTTATTGTAGGTGATTCGAATAGATTTCTACCCATGTTTTTTCTCGTTCCATCCTCGTTTTTCTTAAAGAAAGAGACAAATTCTGGAAACACTTCATCTAAATATCTTAATAAACGGTTATAGCAAGCTGCCTTATCTCCAAACAAGAAATATTTTGCTCTTGAGATTTTACGAATCTCTTCAATAAGGTAAGATAATTGTGGGGATGAAGTAAATGGATGAGTTGCTACATATTTAGCAATTAACATCGCATCTAGATTATCTGTTTTAGCCAAGTTAACTGATTCAGAGTCGCGAAACATAGAAATCAGACTTGGATTATAAATCTGGACTTGATACCCGTTTGAGACTAGGCATCTCACCAGACACTTCAAATAGTGCCCGGTTGCTTCCATCCCTATTTTTATTTGCTCTTTAAGGCCGAGCAGGCCTAATTCGTTTAGGAGTGAATTAAACCCTTCTCGAGAATTAGAAATATCGAAGCTTTTCTTTCTAATTTCTCCATTTTGATCAATGATAGCAACAGTGTGTTTAAACTTACTAACATCGATTCCGACATAAAAGTCCATAAGACCTTCCTTTCTAGCCGTTTAATTCATAGCAGCCTTTCTTTTCGAATCATCTGTTACTGGAGCGTCAAAAGCGTTAATCAACCTATTAGCGATTAAAAGAAAAGCCGTATGCCTGAGCATGGAGTCTGACAGTCGAAGCTGTACTTAAATTAAGCAGGATAACGGCATATATTGATTATACTAGTTAGATAAAAAAAGAAATCTAACCAAGTACAAGGTTAGAATATCTCATATGTTAAACAGATGCTTAAATCATACAACATTGAAAGAATTAGGCGAATATCTAGAGCTAAATATTTTCTCTATCAAGATAAAGAAAGAACGATCAATCATCTTCATCGATATTTAGACGAATCTTTTCCTGAATTAATTCCTTTCTTAAGAAAAGGAGGGGACATTAAACGATACCAAGGTCGAAGTTTCTTTGATTCCAAAACTACTTTGTGGTTTTTAGAGAATTTCCCATCAGCAAAGAAATTTTCCTCTGTAAGAAGCGAAACAGCAGAGAAACTTAGAAGGATGTCTAAAGGAGCTTTTAGCCTGATTAAATTCAATGAATTAAGGAATATAGCAAAGAATTCCATTGGTGTTGCTTTTAAAGAAACCGAAGCAATTATTGTCCAACTTGTTAAAGAATTAAGAAATATTCAAGAAAGAAATGAAGAATTAGATCAGCTTTTAGAACCATTGATTGATGAAACAGCACCTAATTTATTAACTGTTCCTGGAATCGGTTATCGTTTAGCGGGTCTACTTATTGGTGAAATAGGAGATGCATCAGAGTTTCCAAGCGCGGATAAAATGATTAAGTTTGCAGGACTTGATGTAAGAGTTTATCAATCTGGAACAATTGAAAAGCATGGAGCGATTAGAAAAAGAGGATCACCTTTACTTAGATATGCTTTATTTCAAGCAGCTGAGAAATCTCGTATTCATTGCCCTGAAATTGCAGAATTTTATTCAAAGAAAAAGTCTGAAGGGAAACATCCAATCTGTGCATTAACTCATACAGCAAGAAAGATATTAAGAATCGTTTGGGCTTTATTAAAAACTGGGCAAAACTATAGTCAATCTATCACTGATTAGTGCTTAAATCAGTAAATATTTTAAAACTTTATCTATGATATAGTTTTTTCATCGTGGACTTTGAGAAAAAAATGCTTGATAATTGTAGGTATGAA
>DEJH01000045.1 GCA_002353275.1 Caryophanales bacterium UBA2753
GTTAATTTTATTTGCGCGCATAAATTATTCTATTATAATAAAGTTATAGTTTTTTTATAGGAGTCGAAAGCTTATGTTAACTGATGAACAAGTTAAAGCTGAGATTGAAGCGTATAACGAATCGCTTCTTTCACAGTACGCAGAGGCTAGGGAAAGTAAAAAACTCGTCGAGGTTTTGAAAGTTGTTAAATTTGACCTCGCAAGTGATGCTGCTCACCAAGTCGTCTGTTATCGTTATCCAATCGAAGATCTTCCTGGTAATTCCACAATCGTTGTTGGTCATAGCCAAATTGCTCTTCTCGATTTAGATGGCGAAGTTATACCATTAAGGCCAGCACTAAGACATGATACTAGTGCGGACAACGCAAATAGCAATGCTAAGCCTTTGAATGAGATCACCAAGAAATTTACTGGTGGCGATTCGATAATGCACGTTAAGGTGTTCTTTATCCAACTTCAAAAGCATCCAAACATTCCATTTGCTACTAGTGGAGGACCATTACAAGCGTATGATGCAATCCAAAAGATTGGTGTTAAAATCCGTGCTCATGGTTTATTCACCGCTAAAATCGATGATTCTGATTTAACAGCAATCAATGCCCAAGGTTTCTTAAAAGAAATCGTTGGTGAAAGAGGAATTGTCACTGCAAATGAATTCCAAGAACAATTAAAAGCCACTGTTGAAGGTGAATTACCAGGAGTTATTCTCCCACCATTACAAAATGGTCAATTCCCAGCAATGGCGTTAAGTGCAAATGCTCCAGCATTCTCCAAACAATTATTTGATATTGTTAAACCTAAATTTGAAGCAAACTTAATCTGCCTCGATGAATTAAAAATTCAAAAGATTCAATCCGAGAAAGATGAAGAATACTCTGAATTACTTGAAGCTCGTAGAGCTGCTGTCCTCGCCGGAGGAGAAGCAGAAGCAATGCGTCAAAAAGGCTACGCTGCTGCTGAAGTCCGTGCTGCTGGTGGATATAGCTATCAAGATGAAAGAGGATACGACGTTATGCAAGCCGCTGCCGGAAACAATGCCTCTATGGGCACCTTTATGGGTGCTGGTATGGGCCTTGGAATGGGCATGGGAATGGGCGCTGGTATGGGAAGCGCAATGGGCAACATGGCCAATAACACAATGGGTCAAGTCCACGCTCCAGGTACCGTTCCTCCAGGAACACAAATGCCACCTCAAGGTGGAGCTGCTGCTGCCCCTTCTGTTGCTTGCCCACAATGTGGTGCCGCTGTTCCTGCTGGTAGTAAATTCTGCCCAAGCTGTGGATCAGCAATGCCTGCTCCACAAGCCGGACCAAAATTCTGCCCAAGCTGTGGTTCACCTCTTGAACCAGGTGCAAAATTCTGTCCAAACTGTGGTGCAAAATTAGGATAATTTTTCGAGGTATATAAACATGAAAAAATTTGTCACATCTAAAACAGCTCTTATCGTAGTTGGCTTACTTGCTGTTTTATTCAACGTCGTCTTCTGGGCCATTGTCGGTTCTGAACTCGGCGCAGGAAAACAAATGGGTACTACCCTTTGGATTTCCTATGCAATGGTTATGGTTTCCTTTGTCGTATCCGGAGCAGTTACATTCATTAAACCAGGATCTAAATCCGCGACTTTAGCAATCGTTCCAATGCTTTATGCAACTTGGGGCTATGTGATTGTTTGCTTAATCATGAACATGATTTTCATGTTCATCAATACAAGTGCCAAAGGCGGATATATTGCTGATATCGTTTTAAATGCGATTCTTCTTATCGTTTATGCAATCGCTATGGTTGTTGCATATCGTTACTTTGCAAGAGTTAATACCATCTTTGAAAAGAAAGAAGAACGTGTTCTTAGACACTATAACTGGAGCAGCAAAATTTCATCTTTAATTTCTTTAGCAGAACACGACGAAGTTAAAGTTGCTTTAGTCGAATTCAGAAGAATTATGAACTACTCTAGTAGTGGATCAAATGAAAAAACCGCTGAAGCTGATGCTAAACTTGAAGAAGAACTAGATAATCTTGAAGTTTTAATCAAATCCGGCGCTTCCGTTGAAGAACAAATGAGAGCTGTTAAATTTGCTCGTGTTGCTCTTGACGAAAGAAATCGCGCTGTTGCGATGGCAAGATAATGGCGGAATTAATTTACACTTGTCCTAGTTGTGGTGCCGATTTCGACATGGCGAATGTCGATACGAAGAAACGTATCGGATATTGTATCTTCTGTCGAGCATATCGTCCAATTCCAAAAAAGCACTCCAATAACTCTGCAGATTTACAAGCAAGCTTAGATGAAGCAGTTAACTTATTTAAAAGTGGCAACTTCTCAAGCGCTAGAAGATGTGCAGAAACCGTTATTTCTCTTTCCAAGAAAAACGCGGTTGCAAATTATATCATTTCTTTCTGTGATGCCTTTACTGAATCATTTAAAGAAACTAAGAAATATGAAGATTACTTCTTAAGAAGATTCCCTGACTTTGAATTAGAGATCGAAGAAGAAGAACTTCTTAAACAATTAATAATTGCAACTAGAAATAGAAGTATGGAATTCGAATGCGAAATCCTTAAGAAATTCTGTGAATATGACGATCCTGAAGAATTAGCAGCCTTCGTCGATAAATTCTCACCTGCCTGTATTCAAAAACGTCCTGATATCTCATTTATGAGTGAAGAGATGATGAATGTTTATGGCGAAATTAGTGAGAAATGTCTCATTCCTCAAACTTGGCTCGCATTATATAATTCAATGCTCAAAAATCCTGATTCACCTTTAAGTAATGATTCTTTCTATCTAAAAACAAAGTCTGAGCGCGTATATAAAGAATTCATTCTTAGAATTGGAAATATCTTCAATCGAATCAAGGATCCAGCTTCACACACTAAATTCTTTGGGGCTTTTGGAAAAGTCCAAACAGTGTATGAAACTAAATTAGCTAAAGCAAATTCATAACATATAATAAGGAGGGTTTTATATGGCTGATGGATATGTAGATTTGTCGGGTGTATATAGTCGATTATCGGCTATTTCCAGTCAAATCCAAACCGTTAATTACAATGTTGACGGTGTAAGACAAAATGTTGAACAAGTTCGTCGTGAAACGATGGCGGAAATCAACAGATTAAAACTTCAATTAGAAGAGATGGAGAGACAAAACAGGTTCCGTGCTGCTTTCCAAAGAGCAATTTCCGAAATCATTCGTGTTAGACAAGAACTTGAAAATAACTTCTCTACTCAAAAGAAAGTCAGAGAATACATGCTTGGTATTCTTGACGCTAGCGATCTCGCATTAATTCAAAAGACCACAATTAGTAGATGTACTGAAGAATTAATGTTAGGTGCTCCAAAATATTGGCTCGCTCCTGCTTTAATCGCTCTTGCTGCCTGGATTAGTGATAATAAACCACTAGCAAAACGTGCATTAGCAGAAGCTTGTAGAAGAGATGATGAGAAAGTCTCTCTCTTAATGGCCCTTATTACTAGAAGAGTTAACGCAGGTAGAATTCAAAACGGTAAGAAACTCGTTGATTCTAACATTCAATTCAAGTGGTTAAATAGATACTTCTCACATCAAAATCCACTCGAAATGAGAACATCAATTATGGCGTTCGTTGATGCTTATTCTAATAACATCTTCGGATTTGATAAGGACAATATTTGTGGTGATCAAATCGAAGCTTGGATGAAAACTTTAATGAAGAAGATTCCAAATTTTGAAGATAACCAAAAAGAATATTGGAAAGGTGTCTTCGCAAGTAGAACAATTCATTACGACTCCGAAAACTATCGTACATTAAAACTTCTTTGCGAACCTGCCCAATATAAAGCAATGGATGATTATCTCGATCGCATTTGTGCTTCCGAAGATCCAGTTGATGGAATTAAAGCTCAATTCAACGAAATGATGCACGCTCCAATCGATACTAGAAAACTTATCGAAGATATCGACCTTCAATTACATGACTTAGTCTCTAAATATGAAGAAAGTGAAGCTGAACTTCGTAACGAAGAAAGATTCCTCTCTCGTGTTAAAGAACTCGAAGGAGATGAAGACACCGCTAAAGCACAAATCGAAGCAGAAGACGCAGCGATGAGAGCTCGTGACGTTCCAGTTAACTTTGCTCAACGTTTAAGTCAAGCAATTAACGATTCTTCTCGCCCAGGCAGTGAAAAGATTACCGCTATTAAATTACTTAGACCATACATTTCTGGCGCATTTAACGAATTCATGGTTGCTAATAAGGATAATTATCCAAAAACCATCGATTTACGTTTCTCTGAACCAGGTAAAGTTGCTTTTGGTAAATCATTTACATGGGCTGGTCAAACCGAAAACGGTGAAAACCAAGAAGAACTCGAAGCAACATTACGTAAGAAATATGACGAAACCCGTGATAGTTCTGTAGCTTCAATTACCGATGTCGAACTCAAAAAAGCTGAAAAAGCTAGACGTATTTGGGGATATTTATCATTCATCATTATCGGTATCATTCCATGGTTAGTTTACAGACACAAATGCAAGAAGATTGACGCTCAAAACAAAGCCAATCGTGAAGCTGTTAGAAAATACTACGATCGCAATAAAGAAGCTTCTGTCCAATTACTTGCAAAAGCTCTTGAAGGTAGAAAAGAAGCCAATAGTGTTGTTTCTAACTTCTTAGCGGAAGAATCTAGTGAGCAAATCGTTCTTTAATAAAGGAGGTTATCAAAATGGAAGAAAAAGAAAACTTAGTAGTCGAAGAAAAAGTTGAAGAAGCTCCAGTTGAAGAAGCTGAAGCTCTTGAACCAGTCGGAGAAGAATCTCTCGATGACCTTTCTTTAGAACTCGATGGTGTTGAAGAAGCGACACCTCTTGAAGAAGCTGAGATTGAAGATCCTCTTGTCAGTGAAGACCAAGGCAAATACGCTGATGGATTCCCTGATTGGAACCTTGAACCTCCTATGGGAAAATAATTAAATAATATTAATTCATTAAGTGGCATTAGAAATAATGTCACTTTTTGTTTAAATATTTATAGACAGAAATGATAATTTATATAAAATTAAAGAGTTATGACTGGTGAAGTTGTTCTCGATGTATTTCTAGATGCTTTAAAAGATAGTGCGATTGTCTTAGCCTTTGTCTTTGCTTTTCACGTCTTATTATCTTTTATTGAAGATAAGTTATCTAATTTCTTAACTAAACATAGAAAGACTGGTCCATTATTTGGATCAATATTTGGAATTATTCCTCAATGTGGAACTTCTGTTATTGCCGGAGATTTATATATTTCTAAATATATTACGATGGGAACAGTGGTGGCGATTTTCCTCTCTTGTAGTGATGCAGCGCTAATCGTCTTACTTAATCCAGTTCATTTTTCCAGTAAGACAATTATGGTTTTACCATTAATTGGATTAAAGTTCTTAATTGGCTTCTTAATTGGTTTTTTGGTGGATTTAATTTATAAGAATCAAGAAATAGTGGATACCTCTAAAGAACTTGAAGACGTTTCTTGCTCTGACCATCATCACCAAGGACATGTCAAACTTCATAAACATTTAATCCACCCATTAATCCACTCCTTGGAAATATTTGCTTTCGTTTTAGTAATTAATTTCTCATTAGGATTAATTATCGCTAGTGTTGGAGAAAATACTTTTATCTCATTTATGACATCAAATAGATATCTCACTCCTTTATTTGCGACATTCATTGGTTTAATCCCTAACTGTGTTAGTAGTGTTCTTATTTCTGAATTATATTTATCTAATTCCATCCCATTTGGAGCTTTATTAGCGGGTTTATTAATGAATGCAGGACTAGGAATGATGGTTCTTTTAAAAAACAAAAATACGATTAAGAAAACATTTGTGATCTTAGGTATATGTTTTATTACATCAATAGTTGTCGGTTACATCAGCTCTTTATTTGAATGGTTTATTTAAGATGAAAAAGAAAATTTATGGTTTGTTAATCCTTTTATCAATTTATTTAATCGCTGCCGCTATTGGACTTGGCTCTTTCTATTTGTTAAATGGAAAGGTTGATATTCTAGTTAATATCTTAATTAGTGATGTTATCGCTACTATCTTTGTTTGGGCAACTGGATTAATCTTTAAAACCGCTTCGGTTTATGATCCTTATTGGTCGCTACAAACACTTGTCATCTATTTAGGTTTACTATTTTATTATAATAACTGGACAATATTCACAATTATTCCATTAATCGCTATTATTTTATATTCAATTAGATTAACAACAAACTTCTGCATTGGTTTCCATGATTTAAGTTATGTTGATTGGCGATATAAAATGCTCGCTAAAAAAAGTGGAAAATTATTCCAATTAGTGAATCTATTTGGAATTTGTATGTTCCCTACTTTAGTGGTTTATTCCGCTTCTATCCCTTTAATGGTCTACGCTAATAACGCTATTAATCATGGATATTGGGATATAGTCGGTTCAGCCATCATTTTAGGTGGCACTTTATTAGAATTAATCACTGATATTCAAATGAAGAAATTTATCAAAATTAGAGCTAGTAGAGAAGAAGTGATTAATATTGGATTATGGAAATATTCTCGTCACCCAAATTATTTAGGGGAAATATTGATTTGGTTTGGCGTAGCCGCGATATTAATCATTTCCAATCTAAATTATTGGTATTTCATTTTTGGGGCTATTATTAATTTATTAATGTTTATTTTCATCTCCATTCCAATGGAAGAAAATCATATGAAAGAATATAAACCATTAATGAATGAATACATTAGTAAAACATCCACATTACTTATTCTTCCTAACCGTAAGAGTAAATAAATAGAAAATTATTTATTTTTAAATAGACTTTGATATAATTGTTATCGCACTAGAGGGACCCATAGCTCAAAGGAAGAGCCCTCCGCTCATAACGGAGTTGTTGTAGTGTCGGGATCTACTGGGTCCACCAAAAAATGGAGAATTACCCAAGTGGCTGAAGGGGTCGGTCTTGAAAACCGATAGGGGGTGCAAGCCCCGCTAGAGTTCAAATCTCTAATTCTCCGCCAAATGCTTTCTATAGAGATTAATTCAAAAAAGAGTTAATCTCTTTTTCTTTCTTTTTTATAATTGAGTTATGGAACTAGATTTAGTAACAAAAAACAAGTTAGAGAACTTATTAGATGGATATTCTTTAAAAGAACTTAAAAATGTTTCATTTGAAATCATAAATCGATATCAAAATGAATCTGGAAAAGGAAACGTTCTAATTAATGATGATTTAAGAAGTAAAGTGTATGCAGTTACTAGATTTCCAGCGACTTATAAGGTAGTAAGTGATATCTTAGAAAAATCACTTCAAAAATATAAAAATGATATTAAGACTTTAATAGATTTTGGCTCTGGCAGTGGCTCCGCTTCTTTAGCAGCGTTTAACACTTTTGAATTAGAAAAAATCACTCAATTAGAAAGAGATGATTCGATGATTGATGTAGGTCAAACTCTTTTTAATGATTTACCAATTAAAAACGTTTCTCAATATTTTAAATTTGATCTCACAAAAGATGAATTAAAAGAAAAAGGAGATTTAGTTATTTCTTCTTATGTTTTAAATGAATTAGAGAGTAAAGAGAGAATTAACTCGATAAAAAAGATGTGGGAGTCAACAAATAAATTTATGGTCATCATTGAACCAGGAACTCCAATTGGAAGTGAAATTATTAAAGAAGTCCGCTCTTTTGTGATTTCTTTAGGTGGATATGTTCTTTCTCCTTGTCCTCATATGAATAATTGTCCAATTGCAGAAAATGATTGGTGTCACTTTTCTACTAGAGTGAGTAGAAGTAGACTTCACAAAGCTCTTAAAGAAGGAGATTCACCTTTTGAAGATGAGAAATATTCATATATCATATTTTCAAAAAAAGAGGTTAATAGATGTAACGCAAGAATCTTACGTCACCCACTTATATATAATGGCTATGTCTCTTTAACTGTTTGTGATCAAAACGGGATTGAAAATATTAAGATAAGTAAAAAAGATAATAAGAGATATAAATTAGCTCGCAAAGCAAATGTCGGAGATGAGTTTTGATTGCGACTTATTAAATAAAAGATTACAATTTTATTAATGAAAATTGACTTATTCATATTTAATAGCAATAAATTTAAAGAAGAAGAAATCATTAACCGTTTTCAGTTAAGGGATGATGAAATTCTTCCTTTTAAAAAAATCGTTAATGAAGAAGTTAGAAAAGAAAAAATTGTTTCTTACTATTTAAAGAAAAAATTAGTGGGTAAATATCATATTGGAGAAAAAGGCAAACCTCTTTCAGACAATTGCTATTTTAATGTCTCTCATTCTCGTGGATATGTAATGCTCGCAAAATGTGAAGAATGCCCAATTGGCTTAGATGTAGAACTTATTAGACCAGTAGATGATTTGTTAAAACAGTATGTTTGTAATCCAGAAGAATATAAATATGCGAAAGATTATCAAAAATTTTATGAAATCTGGACGGTAAAAGAATCAATCGTTAAATGTACTGGAGAAGGAATTGATATTCACCCAAATAAAATTCCCGCCCTTCCTACAAATGGAAAAAGAATCTTCTTATATGATTCCTTTAATACCAAGACCTGTAAATATGAAAACCTGATGATCGCGGTAACAATTAAAGGAAACGCTGATTTTGAAATCAAATCTTATTTGGTGTAATTATGAACGGATACGAACGATATTTAGGAGAACCAAATACCATCCACCCAGGTGGAATGCTTTTTTATAAAACTTTTGAAATCGATACTCTTAACTCTTTTAAAAATAGAAGAGTAAGAGTCTATCTCCCTTCTAGTTATGATTTTAATAATCCAAATCATCGTTATAAAACAATCTATATGTTAGATGGTAAAAACTTATTTGATGATTACACTTCTTTTGTTGGGGAGTGGCATATTGATGAATCGATTGAAGAAAGTATCTCTAAAGGAGAAAGCGATGGCTATATTGTCATTGGAATTGACGCTCCTGAAACTGATATTGATCGCTCCTTAGAAATGTCAATTGAAGGAGTGAAGCGTAAGAAAAAATATCAAATGGGTGAAGGATATGCCTATAAACTCGCTAAATTCATCTTTGAAGTAGTTAAACCCGATATCGATAAATCTTTCTATACACTTAAAGAAAAAGAATATACCGGAGTAGGTGGCTCTTCTATGGGTGGCTTAATGGCCTTTTATCTTGCGATGGAATATCGTGAGTATATTAAATACGCTTTATGTTTTTCCCCAGCTTTCTTCTTATTAGATTGGAATTCATTTAAATCTTATCTTGATAAGAAAGTTAACAAAGATTTACCAAAAATCTATTTCTACACTGGTGGAAAAGGATTTGAAGCTCTTTTTGTAGAGCCAACAATACAAACATTTAATTATTTTAGGAATAAAGGATATAAAGATAACGACATTAAGCTTCTTTATGATTCTGAAAAAGAACATAACGAAGTGGCGTGGTCAATTTATTTTCCAGAAATGCTTAGGAGAATTGATCAATGAAATATTTAGTAATTATTGCCACCCTTTTTGTGATTGGTAGCCTTTTTGGTTGGGTTCTTGAATTATTTTACCGACGCTTTGTTTCGCAAAAGAAATGGATGAACCCTGGTTTTCTTATGGGGCCATATCTACCAATTTATGGTTTTGGAGTTGTGGTTCTTTATGGAGTTAGCAATATCAATTTAGGTATTACTAACCAAATAGTGGATATTATTGTTCGAATTTTAATTGTGGGTCTTGGGATGACCTTAATTGAATTTATTGGTGGTTTAATTTTTATTAAAGGATTAAAAATCAAACTCTGGGACTATTCAAACTGCAAAGGAAATATTATGGGAATAATTTGTCCTTTATATTCGTTTATGTGGTTACTTGTTGGTTCACTATATTATTTCTTAATCAATCCATTCTTAGTTATGGGAATATCTTGGATTAGTGAAAATTTAATTTACACCTTTTTTATTGGTATCGTTATCGGTATGATAATCGTGGACTTTGCTTATTCAGTCCACTTAGCAACAAAACTTAAAGAATTTAAAGAACTTCAAGAATTAAGATTTGAAGAATTCAAAAGTGAATTCCATAAAAAAATCAAAGAAATTAGAAATCGTTAATATCGATTGGAGAAATATATGATTACTGTCAAAGAATGCAAAACTCGTAAAGAAATGAGACAATTCGTTAATTTTCCTCTTTCTTTATATAAGAATTGTCCTTATTACGTCCCTTCATTAAGCCAAGATGAGATTAATATCACTAACAAGAAAAAGAATCTTTCTCTCGGTAATAGCGACGTTAAATGTTTCATCGCTTTAAAGAATAATAAAGTGGTGGGAAGAATCGCTGGAATTATCGTTCACGATTGTAATAAGAACAACAATGAGAAAAACATTCGTTTCTCTCGTATTGATATGATCGATGATATCGAAGTCACTAAAGCTCTATTAAAAGCGGTTAATGACTATGGAAAAGAAAAAGGAATGGAAATTCTTCAAGGTCCATGGGGTTTTGATGATGCTGATAGAGAAGGAATGTTGACTTATGGTTATGATGAATATTCATCATATGCGACCGCTTATTCTTATCCATATTATAAAGAACATATGGAAAAACTCGGTTTTGAAAAAGAATCAGAGTGGGTGGAAAATCGTTTTGATAAAGATCACACTGATCCACGTTTCCCAAAAGTTGCGGAAATGCTTAAAAATCGTGGATACAGAGATTTAGCAGAAACGATGCCAGTAAATAAAATTATTAAGAAATACGCTGATTCATTCTTTGAATGCTATAACAAGAGCTACGCTGAACTTGATAACTTCATTCCAGTAGATGAAAGGCAAAAGCAATCAATGATTCAAACTTTTGCGGTCTTAATAAACGGTAGATATTTCTCTACAATAGTAAATAAAGAAGATAAAATTATCGCTTTCGGTGTTGGTATTCCTTATGTGGGAGATGCGATAAGAAAAGCGAGAGGTAATTTATATTTAGCAATTCCAGGAATGCTTAAAGCGAAAAGAAAACCTAAGAAAATTGAATTTGCGTTAATTGGAGTTGATCCAGAATATCGTAATTCCGGTGTTCACGCTTTAGTGGCTAACCGCTTTATTAAACACGCTAAAGAAGATAACATGGAAGATTTATTCCTCGATCCAACTTTAACGACAAATCTAAAGATGCTTAATACATGGCAAGGGATGAAACTTACACTTAGATGTAAAAGACAAACCTACCGTAAACCAATTGAGTAAGATGATTTTTGATTTGAATTTGCATCCTCATCCTTTTTATCTCATTGAAAATGGATATAAAGATGTGGAGATGAGACTAAACACTCCGATTAGAAGAGAAATTCAAGTTGGTGATATCATTAGATTCACTAATCGAGAAAGCGGACAATCAATATTAAGAAAAGTAGTGGCGATAAAATCGTTTAAGAATTTTATAGATCTTTATAATTCATATCCTAAGAGTCGCCTAGGTTATCTAGATAAAGAAGAGGCTAATTATCGTGATATGAATGAGTATTATTCTAATGAAGATATTGAAAAATATGGAGTGATTGCCTTTGAAATAGAGAAATAAATAGGGTTCGCCCTATTTTTTATATCCTCAACTCTTTACCTATGGTAGTATCAATATAATGAAAAAAGATAATAAAGTCTATATACATGATCCAAATCTTCGTTATCCAGATACGGATTTCGTTCATATGATTGATACCCCAAAAGTATATGATTTTAACTATGATAAAGATTTTCCATATCGACTTAAGGATAAGAAATCTAAATTCATGAAATTTCTTTTTAAAATCGTCATTTTCTTAATTGTTAAACCATTTGTATATTTTCGATATTTATTAATCATAGAAGGAAAGAAAAATTATCGTACTTATCGTAAGCTCACTAAAAGAAAAGCAATGATCACCATTTCTAATCACACCACAGAGTGGGATTCTTTAATGGTGATGACTTCTAGATATTTCCATTTCTTCGAATTTCCGATGTGGCAAGAAGGAGCGGAAGGCAAGTCTGGTTATTTCTACCGTTACGCAGGTGGAATTGTTTTACCTACTTCCATTTATAAAGGAATGCAATATGCTTACGAAGCATTAAGAGAAGTTCTTAAAGAAGATAAGTGGCTACATGTCTTTCCTGAAGCTGCTTGTTGGGCGTTTTATCCAGCGATTAGAAATTTTGGAGTTGGAGTATTTAAATTAGCGGTAGAAGAAAATCTTCCAATCCTCCCAATGGTGGTTAAATATCGTAAACCAAATTTTATTTGGGGAATATTTAAAAAGCACCCAAATGCAAAATTGATCATTGGTGAACCTGTCCTGCCTGATATAACGTTAGGCGCCAAAGAAAGAATTAATGATTTATTAAACCGTTCAAGAAAAGAAATGATATCTCTTCTTGGTTTAGATGAAACTAGTAATGAAGAATTAAGAAAATCATTACCAACTTATCACGTAGAAAAGAAATTATTATTCTAATACTAGACATATACATAGTATACGTATATCATTATTGAGGAATTTTTGAGGTGCAAAACTATGAAAAAGAAATCAATATTAATTCTTACCGCAACAGTTACATCATCTATTGCACTTGCTACAACATTATTAGTTAGCAACGGCCAATTACTCAGCTTAAGTGGTGGGACTGGCGAAGAAGTAAAGCACACAGTTATTTTCGATGGTTCAACCGTTTCTGCAAGTGCATATGACGAAGACTATTATTGCTATAATTTAACTTTTGAAAAGAAAGATGCGATTACTGACGCTGACGGAAATAAATATGATCTAATTAGTGTCGATGACGAAGCATATTTTACTACTTCCGATGGTGAAATGACTTTTGGTGGAAGCAGCATTCTATCTTTTCAATCTGAAGGATGGGAATCTTTCTATGTTACATTCCCAATTATTAATAGAGCCAACGTTGATTTAGAAAAATCTGTTATTAGTTACACCGTTGATGGTGGCTATGCTAACGTAAAGTTTACAAACGGTGGTGCAATTGATAGCAAATATAATTCATACACCGCTTCTGTTAGTGGTGCCCTTACTACGGGAAAACAATTGTTATTACAGAAGTTAAACTCGTCTTCACCTGCCTTCAATAATTAAGAATTAGTAAAAGAAAAACCCTGTCTCAGATTTGAAACAGGGATTTTTTTCCGCTTGGCGGAGTAGGAGAGACTTGAACTCTCGCACCAGTTACCCGATCTACTTCCTTAGCAGGGAAGCCCCTTCACCAACTTGGGTACTACTCCAGTTTTTTGTGAACGATAGTTAATATACCATAATCAAAACTTTTAATACATACTTAATTTTAAATATTAGTAAAAAACTTTCTACTTTTAAGTAGATGAGTTTTGATATAATGATTACACAATGAAAATATTATTTAAAAACGCAAAAATTTTAACGATGGTGGATGATAAAATCATCGACGGTCATTTAGTGGTCACCGATAATAAGATTTCTTATATTGGTTCTATTTTACCTACTGGTTTATTTGATCAAGTTATTGATTGTGAAGGTAATTTAATCATGCCTGGCTTTAAAAACGCTCATGCGCATAGTGCGATGACATTTTTAAGAAGCAAGGCTGATGATTCTAATTTACATGATTGGTTATTTGATGAAATCTTCCCTAGAGAAGCTAATTTAAAAGAGGGTCACGTTAAAGAACTTTCTAAAGTTGCAATTTTAGAATATCTCACTAGTGGTATTACTGCTTGCTTAGACCAATATTTCTTCCCTCAGGAATTTGCTGACACTTGTCATGAATTTGGCTATCGAAGTGTTTCTTTAGCAATGTATGATCCCGAAAGTAGAAAAGAAGAAGAAATATATCGCTTAATTAAAGATAATAATTATTCAACTTCATTAGCGACTTTTGTTCTTGGACTACATTCTGAATACACTCCAACTGAAGAGATGTTTGTTACTACTAAGAAATTATTAGATGAAACAAAATTACCATTTTATGTGCATCTTAGTGAAACTAAAGCAGAAACAGATGAATGTATAAAAAGAAGAAAAATGACCCCAATGGAATTCTTTGTTTCTCGAGGAATGTTTGATAATGGTGGAGCGATATTCCATGGCGTTTATTTATCTAGTCATGACATGGAATTAATCAAGAAATATGATGTCACTGTTGTCTCTAATCCAAGCAGTAATATGAAACTAGCTAGTGGAATAGCGGACATTAAGGGAATGCTTGATAGAGGAATTAGAGTTGCATTAGGCACTGATAGCGCCGCTAGTAATAATGCTTTAGATATGTTTAGAGAAATGTATCTAGTGACTGGATTACAAAAATTAAAGAATATGGATCCAGTTTCTATCCCGGCTTTTGAAGTTTTGAAAATGGCGACGGTTAATGGAGCCCTTGCGATGGGATTAAAAGACTCTGATGTTTTAGCGGTTGGTAAAAACGCCGACTTAATCATGATTGATTTATCTCGTCCGAGTATGCAACCTATTAATAACCTCATCAATAACCTCGTTTATAGTGGTTC
>DEJH01000094.1 GCA_002353275.1 Caryophanales bacterium UBA2753
TCTTTTAGTGATTTTTCTAATCTTTCTTTTAAGAAATTAAGTTTATTTAGATATTCTTTATCTTCTCTATATGTTGCAAAGCTAGTCATATGTTTAATTGCGATATCAAGCAAGAATCCATTCATCACTGACTCGGATAATTCGCTTTCAAATCTACTTCCGTAAGGGAGTTTATTCTTTTTGATATAGCTCAAATATAATCTTTCTTTTGTCGGTCCATCTAAACAATCATCATCAATGTTTAAACAATCATTCCAGTCTGCTTTATCTAATAAAGGAATATAGTGTGTTCCAACTGATATCTCTCCAGAATAGGTGATAATTGATTTTAATGTTTCATATAAAGTTCTTTTCTTTCTACTACCTGCAACATTAAATTTTTTGTTTAAGAATTCATAATCTTTAGTTAAATCGATATATCTTGATATCGCTTCCACTAACCAGAGCTGGTCATCACTACACATGCCTGGTTCTTTTCCGACAAAGAAGAAGTTATGATTCGCATAACCCATCTTATAGACATTACTAATCCATTTCTCCAGCATCTTTTTTACTAAAGAAGCTTGTCCGTTATGGATAAAGTAGTACATCGAAGCATAGATATCTTGAATTTCTCTAAAGCCAATTTCTCGATATCCCTTTTGAGTTTGAGCGAATGCCCTCGAGACATATGTCTGATACAACACTTGGAATGGTAAATTATAGTTAACGTAATTATTAAATTGTTTGTTTTTAGTATTAACCTTAAAAAATGAAGAATATTTTTCAAAACTATCAATTATTTCTTTTAACTCTTTTTTATGATTATCTTCTTTAATTAAATCGATTGACTCTATTAAATCGTGTTTATTATCCACTAATCCAGTTGATGTCAATAATGTGATGGTTTTATTAATAGGGACATTAATATGCTTTTTAACGGCAAAAAATGATGGCCCTTTATATTTAAATTCGTTTCCTAAGCTAGATAAATGTTCTGGGTGATCAATCGATCCGCTTCCAATAAAATTAGAAACATCATAAGAAAACTCATCAAAATCTTCTAAATAGAAAAATCTTTTATATTCCTTAGCGTATTCTGGGTAATAATTTGGTGAGATGGCCACCATCTTGTTGTCTTTATAAATGATGTTAGTTTCGTTAATAACACTTTGATAAATAACATCAACCATCTGGCAGCCTGGATTAGCGCTACCAAACATTCCTGTAAAAACAATATCTAAATCTCTATCGGATGTACTTTTATTAGTAATCTCCACTACTTGTCTTTCTAAAGCGATTGGTTCTTCTTCTTTATGTTGTCTTTTTAAATAGATAGTGCGTTTAATTTGTAAATTATCTAAAGTCTCATAAACAATTTCGGTTCTATTTACTTTATGAGTACAAATCGCATTTTTAACATTCTCATGAATATTATGAGAGTAGAAAATTTGTTCATTATTTTCTAAAAGATAAAATTGTCTATTAAAAGGATTGCCATTTTCACTTGGGTCCATATCCCATCTAGTCGCAAGAACTTGTTGACTTGCTGGTCCTCTAAAAGAACCACCTCCAAACATATCAACAACACCTTTTGGAGTAGTTAATAATGGTTCATCTAATTTGCTTCTATCGCCTAAAAGCAAATTAATTGCATAATGTGGCCCAATAAATTTACTTTTTAGATTATAGACATGTTCACCAACTTCATTTAAGTAACCACCATAATTTGCAAATTGTTTTAACGTTTCAACTATTTCATCTTTATAGTACGGTCCATCTTTGCCGTTTATTAAAATCTTTTCTTTTATAACATCAATTAGTATGAAGGAATTATCTTCCAGGGTTTTTAAAAACGAAGAAAATTCTCTCTTACTAACTAATTCTTGTAATACTGGTAACTCTTTTCCTATGCCTGTAATCGCTAAAACAACATTTTTATTAGGATTAACATTTATAACATCGTCAAAAACAATTTCTGGATATCTTTTAGCCAATTCTTTAAAAGCACTACATCCGTTACTTCTAGTAGTTACAGATTTATAATTCGACATATATATCACCTTCATTTCTTGATAATTGCTCATTTGTTATTAATATTGTTTTATTTGTTTCTCCATTAGTGTTGATATGAATCGTTTTGCCTTTGTAGATTCTTGTAATACTGGCCTTTAACGCAATTTTAGGCTCAATTAATAATCCTTTTAATGTTGGTCTAATCCCTAATAAGTATTGAGAAATAGCGACAAATGTCCATGCAGCAGTGCCAGTTAACCATGAATTTTTTGCTTCTCCAAAATTAATTGCTTCTTTCCCTGCAATCATTTGTGAGTACACATATGGTTCTGTTTTATGGATATCAGATATATTCTCAATATAAGTTGGAGTAATTTCTTTATAATAATCAAAAGCTTGTTGCCCGTTATTATTGATACATTCCGCAATCATTATCCATGGATTGTTATGGCAAAATATTCCACCATTCTCTTTATATCCCATTGGATAAGATGATATTTCACCTAATTCAATATGATATGTTTTATAACATGGGGATAATAAGCAAATGCCATATTTAGTATTTAATTTATCATGGGTAGTTTTAAGTGCTTTAGTGGCCATGTCATTATCCAAGCCTAAACCCGCCATAACACACATTCCTTGTGGCTCAATATATATTTGTCCCTCTAAGTTTTCATACGATCCCACTTTATGGCCATAAGCGTCATACGCTCTTAAGAAATGATCAGAATCATAGCCATATTTATAAATCGCTTCTTTCATTAGTTCTACTTCTGATAAAACAAAAGAATTAGGCATATTTAAAAGTTCTAATAACTCAGCGTATTCTTTACCATATTTAACTAGCATCGCGCCTATAAAGATGCTTTCTGCTATACCAGTATCTTTACCTTGATAACATTGGAAAGATTCGCCTGGATTATTAGAAAAACAGTTTAAATTTAAGCAATCATTCCAATCAGCGTGGCCAATTAAAGGTAGGCCATGAGGGCCTTTATGATTAATGATATATTTGAATGCATTATCTAGATGCTCTAAAATAGTGCCTTTTTCGGTTTCACTATTATTATATGGGACAACAATATTTAATAATTCCTTATCCCCAGTTTCGGCAATATATGCATAAACCGCCGCAATTAACCAAAGAGGGTCATCATTAAATCCACCACCAATATCAGAATTACCTTTTTTATCTAGAGGCTGATATTGATGCCAAGTGGAACCATCTTTTAGCATAATAGAAGCAATATCAATGATTCTTTGTTTGGCAAGACTAGGTAATAAATGGACGAATCCTAATAAATCTTGGCATGAATCTCTAAAGCCCATGCCTCTACCTATTCCAGATTCATAATATGACGCGCTTCTAGACAAGTAATAAGTCATCATGCATTGATATTGATGCCAAATATTAACTTGTAAATCGAGTTTTTTATCATCACTATCAATATGATAAATCTCTAACAATTTATCCCAATTATTTTTTAAGTTTAAAAAAGCGTTATCGACTGCTTCTGGGGAAGAATATTTTTTAATTAATTCTTTAGCTTTAGATTTATTAATAACTCCATAACTATCAAATTTTTCTTCTTGTTTATTTTCCACATATCCAAGTAGATAAATAAATGTTTTGGTTTCTCCAGGTGCTAAAGTAACTTTATTTTGTAAAAAACCAACAGGAGCCCATCCCGATGCTTTCTTGTTAGATAATTTTTTATTTTTTAATTCTTTTGGTTTTTCATAACTTCCATGTAATCCAAGAAAGGTATCACGGTCTGTTTGAAAAGATTCAATAGCTTTATTAACTGAAAAAAAGGAGTAGTGATTTCTTCTTTCACGATATTCGCTTTTATGGTAAATCGCGTTATCTACTATTTCCACTTCTCCAATCGAAAAGTTTCTTTGAAAATTTGTCATATCATCGAGTGCATTCCATAAACAAAATTCCACTCCACCATATAGTAATAATTCCTTAGGGGAATCGCTTTTATTGGTTAATTCTAATTTGTTTATTTCGACATTATCAGTTAAAGGAATAAAACATAATAAGTCCATCCCTATATCGTTTTTCGAGGAAATGAATCTTGTATAATTTAGTCCAACATGACACTCGTAAGAATCTAATTCTGTTTTACTTGGATAAAAAGATGGAGAAAATACATCTTTACCATCATCGATATAATACATTCTCCCATTGTTATCTCGATCAGGGGTGTTATAAGTAAATCTAGTTATTCTTCTTAATTTAGCATCCTTATAATAACTATAGCCACCACCTAAATTTGAAATAAGAGAAAACATCTCCCCGTTAGTAAGATAATTAATCCAAGGTAAAGGGGTGTTATAAGTAGTAATAACATATTCTTTTTTTAAAGAATCAAAATAACCATATTTCATATTCTAAAAACTATTGTTCTACAGAAACGACATCAATATCACCAGTACGATACATATTGAAGTCAGGTATTTCTTCCATTTCTTCATTCGCCCAGCAATTATCAATTAATAATTGGATAACTGTAATTTTGTCATCTTCATGGGCATCCACATAATCAACTTGTATTTCAATAACAACGGTTTCTTCGGCTTCTAAAATGTAATTTTGTCCATCAGTGAAATAGCCGTCCGCGTTTTTAGCTCCATAACTCCAAAGAGGGAAGAAGTTATTGTTTTTCGCATCACTTCTAGTAGGATCAATTGTTCCAGCGTGGGCGCCAATTTTAACTTCGTGATCACTATTATTTCTGATTGTCATTTTAATAACAGAGTCTTTACTAGAATCAATAACTAATCGCTCAACTCGTGGCCAATAAGTTTGAGCGGGCATAGAAGTATATTGAATATTCTTTTCAACCCCGTCTTTATCGCTTAATAAATACTGATATTCACCTGAGCCTTGAGAATATAACTCAATTTCTTCATCAACCTTGCTAAACGATAATGATTTGAAAACCATATCTCCATCAGGATTGAATTGATATTCGGATTTATATCCTGGATCACTTTCAATAAGCATAGAGAAGTAATACCCGTCTTGATGTAGATCACCAATATATGTGAGAGCGCTGCTAAATGGAACATCAAAAAAAACATATCCATCTTCATTTACATGAGAATCGTAATCATTTTTAGCAATGTAGTGAGACATTACATATTCTTGATAGATGTTATAGCTATAGCCATCTTCAGTGACACCTTCACCAATCTTATCTCCCACTAATTTAAAGGTGATTGCGGAGATTGTTTTTCTACCTAAAATATCGACGTTATCTTTAAAGATGAATCTAAAGGCATTATTTGGACCCGATAGCTGAGCTTCTTCTTCAACACTTAGACGATGTTGAACGTTAGCCCATTCA
>DEJH01000080.1 GCA_002353275.1 Caryophanales bacterium UBA2753
ATCGTCGACTTGGTAGGCCATTACCCTACCAACTATCTAATCGTACGCAGGCCATTCCCAAACCGCCCGAAAGCTTTAATCCGAAGATCATATGCGGTATTAGCACACCTTTCGGTGCGTTATCCCTCAGTTTGGGGTACGTTCCCACGCGTTACTCAGCCGTCCGCCGCTCGTCAGCAGAATTCCACGGTTCCCTCGAAGTCAACAACCTACGATCATAGCGCTAGGTGTGTCAAGGAAACTGTGGAACTCCCTGTTACCGCTCGACTTGCATGTATTAGGCACGCCGCCAGCGTTCATCCTGAGCCAGGATCAAACTCTCAATGTTTGTATTCTAGTTCAAAATTATTATCTGGTTTTGTAAATTAAAAAATTGACGTTTTGTTGTTTGTACATCTGTTTAGTTTTCAAAGATCAGTGTCGTGCTATATTACTTTGTAATAACGTCCCTCTCAGGACTGCACGCTTGAATATAATATCACTTTTCAAATTTTTCAGTCAATCACTTTTTTAACTTTTTTTATACTTTTTTTCTTATATATAAATTTCATGTGATTTAGCCTTACTTTTTTATCTATTTTTTTACTTATTATTTATTAATGTTATTAAGATTTTCCTATATCTATTAATAATATACGTGCACGCGTGCGTGTATATAAAGATGTGGTGAGAAAACCCACCACATCGATATCAATAAATTTATTTCTCTTATTTTTTGCCGTAGATAGTGGCTAAGAAATAAAGAATACGGATGAAGATATTAATGAAATCAACATACATCACGAAGGCGCAATAATAAGATAAATTTTTATTCATGTAGCCTTGTTCAGCAATTTTCTTAATTCTCCAAATATCAAACATCGTGATAAACATGATTGCCGCAAAGATCACAAATGAGACAACCCATGAAACCATCGTGCTTCTGAAAAATAAATTAATTAGGATTAAAGGAACTACACCAATAATTAGCCCTAACCCCATCAGTAACAAAGGTGACATATTACCTTTGGTAAACCAGGCAATAAGAGCCATGATCGCAAATATACCTGCAGTGATCGCAAAGGCCGTACCAATTATTACCCAATCCATCCAAATAGTGAAACTAGATATTAATACACCAACTAAAACCGCATAGATGATAGAAGGAACAACTACTGAATGCTTACCTCTAATAAATACGAAGTTAATGACTAGCACCATAATAAATAAGGCGACAGAACTTCCGATAATTAATCCAAGGTAAGTATTTAATATGGCAGTTGGATCTCCACCACCTTCAATTGCTTTAGCATAACTTGTAGCAATGACATAACCTAAACCAAAGGCTACTCCACCAGTAATAGCAATTAAGATGAACATGTAGAGGAAAACTCTAGCAAAATTTACTAGAGTTCGATCGCTACTTTTGGAGACTGGTTCAAGTTCTTTGGCGTTACCAAACATTGACATATATTCTCCTTTCAATTCTATTAGAGAATATTTCTAAGCAATTCCTCGTAAGATTCAATTTTTAAGGAAGCTCCACCAACAAGGGCACCATCAACATCTGGGCAAGATAAATATTCCTTAACGTTAACAGGTTTAACACTTCCACCATATAAGACTCTGATTTCATCAGCGACATTACCGAGAAGTTCTCTTAATGTCTCTCTAACGAATTTACAAATATCTTGAGCAATTTCACTAGAGGCGTTTTTACCAGTTCCAATTGACCAGACTGGTTCATAAGCGACAACTAATTCTTTGCACTGTTCTGCTTTAAAACCTTCTAAGCCTTCTCTAATTTGTCTTCCAACTACTTCTTTAGTTCTGCCTTCTTCAAATTCTTGAAGAGTTTCACCTACACAGTAAACTGGAACCATCTTGTTAGCAAAAAGGGCTTCCATCTTATCGTGACATTTCTTATTGGTTTCGTTATCATACGCTCTTCTTTCGGAGTGACCGATAATTACCCAGTCAATTCCAAATTCTTTAAGCATAGGAATACTTACTTCACCAGTATAGGCACCACTTTCTTTAAAATGGACATTTTGAGCAGCAACAATCATATCCTTACTTGCAGCTTCTTTAGTAGCAGCAAGAGATAAATAAGTTGGAGCAACTCCTAAATCGATATTATTTTCTTTAGCTAATTTAGCAAGAGGTTTACTCTGAATAGCGAATTCACGAGCTTCGCTAGCGAGTTTATTCATTTTCCAGTTGCCAAGTAATAATTTTCTTCTCATCTTATTTAATAACATCAATACCTGGAAGATGACCGTCGTTTTCGATCATTTCAAGTGATGCTCCTCCACCAGTGGAAACATGTGAGAATTTTTCTTTGAATCCGAGTTTTTTAGCAGCGGAAGCACTATCTCCACCACCAATTACAGTGAATGCGCCTTTAAGTTCAGCGCAGGCTTTACAGACTGCAACTGTACCAGCGGTAAATTCATCTCTTTCAAAAACTCCCATTGGACCATTCCAGAAAACGGTTTTTGCTTTAGCAATTTCTTTAGCGTAAAGTTCAGCAGTCTTTGGACCGATATCCATTCCTTGATATCCATCAGGAATATCTCCTTCAACAATTTTAATATCAGTTGGATTTTCAAAATCGTTTGCAACTTTAGCATCGACTGGTAAAAGGATTTTGCCAGTTTCATACATTCTCTTAGCGTAATCAACTTGATCAGCTTCAAATGGAGAATTACCGACTTTCTTTCCTAAAGCGACTTGGAAAGTATAGGCCATTGCTCCACCGATAATGATTTTGTCACATTTCTTTAATAAAGATTCAATGACTTTGATTTTATCAGAAACTTTAAATCCACCTAAGATAGCGATATATGGATGTCTATCGCTTGGAACGTTAACAACCTTGTCTAAGGAAACGACTTCTTTTTCAACAAGATATCCAATAGCGACTTGTTTACCTTCGCCTTTTAAGATTTCAGGGATACCATAAGTTGAAGCGTGTGCTCTATGAGCGCTACCAAAAGCATCCATAACAAAGGCATCGCCTAAACTTGCCCATTCTTTGGATAATTCTGGATCGTTTTTCTCTTCGCCTTTTTCATAACGGGTGTTTTGCATTAATAAAACTTCACCGTCTTTAAGAGAAGAAACCATTTCTTTTAATTCTTCTCCGCGAGTAACAGGGCAGAATTTCACTGGTTGAGAAAGTAATTCACTTAATCTAACAGCAACAGGTGCCATATTGTTTTTCTTCTTTTGTTCTTCAACCACTTCTGGAGCTTCCTTGTGTTTGACTTTGCCTAAGTGAGACATAAGAACAACACGAGCGCCTTTAGCGATTAATTCCTTAATGGTTGGTAAAGCGGCAACAATACGGTTATCATCAGAGATAACTCCACCTTTTTGTGGAACGTTGAAGTCAACACGAACGATGACGCGTTTACCTTTAAGGTCTTTCATGTCTTTGACTAATAACATATAAATTTTCTCCTTTATACATAAAGCGCCCAAATAATGGGCGCCTTTTAAGTGATTATTTACTTATATTTGCCCGAATACTTATTTTAATTCTGCAAAGTATTTAATGGTACGAACCATTTGGGAAGTATAAGAGTTTTCATTGTCATACCAAGAGACAACTTGGACTTGGAATAAGCCATCAGAAATCTTGGTGACCATGGTTTGAGTTGCATCGAATAAAGAACCAAATCTCATTCCAACGACGTCAGAGGAGACTAATTGTTCTTCAGTGTAACCGAAGGAAGCACTTGATTGAGCTTTCATAGCAGCGTTAATTGCTTCTTTGGTGACTTCTTCACCTTTAACAACTGCGACTAAAATGGTGGTTGATCCAGTTGGGACTGGGACACGTTGTGCACTACCGATGAGTTTGCCATTTAATTCTGGGATAACTAATCCGATAGCTTTAGCAGCACCGGTGCTATTAGGAACAATATTAGCAGCTCCTGCACGGGCTCTTCTTAAATCACCTTTTCTGTGTGGTCCGTCTAAGATCATTTGATCACCGGTATAAGCGTGGACGGTGGTCATGATACCAGATTGAATTGGGAATGCATCATTAAGAGCTTTGGCCATTGGGGCTAAGCAGTTAGTGGTACAGCTAGCAGCAGAGATGATTTTGTCTTCTGCTTTTAAGGTCTTTTCATTAACTGAATAGACGATGGTTGGTAAATCGTTTCCAGCTGGAGCGGAGATAACAACTTTTCTAGCACCAGCATCAATATGGGCTTGTGCTTTTGCTTTAGAAGTATAGAAACCTGTACATTCTAAGACGACATCAACACCGAGTTTGCCCCATGGTAATTTTTCTGCCTTTGGTTCAGCATAGATGGTGATTTCTTTTCCATCAACGGTAATTGAACCTGGAGTTAAGACAGCTTTGGTTTCTTCATCAACGACTGGTTCCTTGGAACTGACGGTGTGTAAGTTTTCACCAATTACTCCACAGTAGCCACCTTGAGCGGTGTCATATTTTAATAAATTAGCCAACATCTTTGGGGAAGTTAAATCGTTAATCGCGACGATTTCATATCCTTCAGCACCAAACATTTGTCTAAATGCTAAACGGCCAATACGACCGAATCCATTAATTGCAACTTTTACTGACATTTTATAAATGCCTCCTTTTTTCACTGCGTTATATAGTTTATACTATATGCATTTTTTCGCGCAATAAAAAAATATCAAAAAATAAATTTTGATATGAATAAATGATGTTTCTAAAGTTTTTGGATGGTGATTTTTGTTTTTCCAGAGGCTTTTTTATAGATAACGACAAAACAATATTTATTTTCTTTTAAAAGATTGAATTCATACATTCCAGTTGAGAGATTATTTTGCTCAATCATTTCCCCACTAGTTTTATTAATGAACTTAATATCAACTTCACCTTTATTTGAAATTAATTCTAATCTTAAAAGTCGATCATATTTTTTGCGATGAAAATAATGATATCGCTTCCCACCACATAGTGCGTACACACTTAAATGAACCAATCTTTCTTTTTTCTTTTCCATATTAATTATGCTCATTTATATCTATGAGGATGTTTTTCAATAATTCATCAATATAATTTTTGATTATTATTTTAATTTCATGATTGGATTTGTTTTTAACCTTGCTACGTATATTGTTAGAAATCATCTCGTCGTATTGACTCACTAAATCGGCAAAAGAAGTTATATCGATTTCTCTATCTTTATCTAAAAGAGAATAGATGTCTTTGCTTGCTTTTTCTAACCTATAATAATCTTCAATTTTGCAGTGATTTCCGTTAAACATAATTAAATAAAAGCCCACAAAGTGGGCTAAATATTAATATAATCCTTTTTTGTAAACACCCTTATCCACTAAATCTTTGAGGGCTTTAACCACTCCAGGTTTATCTTCTTTATAAGTTACTCCAAACCAGACTGAGCTAGTTTCAAGTAACTTCAAGGTTGCTTTTCCTTCGTGGACTAATTCATCAACCACGGTTGGAATTAAGAATTCACTTTTTGGAACATTAATATTCTCTTTTAACCAGAGAGGGAATTTTTCTTCTAATTTCTTAATTAAATCTTTATTAAAGGCAAATAGATTCATGCTCACCAAATCATTTTCTTTGACTTCAAAAGGTTCACTACCATCTAATGGAGAAGCAATAATCTTATCTCCTTTTCTTTCGATAGAAGATTCCACTAATTTGGTTAAATATCCATCCTTTTGGAAGGCAACACCACGTTTAACAGCTCCGTTTTCAGTCATTGTGTTACTGACTTTAAAGGCCACGTTAGCGTATTTTCCTTCACTACCTTTTGGTAAAGAAGCTAAATATTTATAAGCGACTTCATATGTTTCTCTACCATAGAAATCATCGCCATTAATGATAATAAAATCCTCTTTAATTAAATCGCGAGCTGCGTAAATCGCGTGAGCGGTTCCCCATGGTTTTTCTCTTCCTTCTGGGACTTTAAATCCTTTTGGAAGATCATCTAATTGTTGGAAAGCGTACTCAACTTTAATGAGTTTCTCTACTCTTTTTCCGATTGAATCTCTAAAAGCTTCAAAAAATTCTTTTTTAATAATAAAGATGACACTGTCAAATCCTGCTCTTTTCGCGTCATAGACGGAATAATCGAGTAAGAAGTTACCAGCTTCATCCATTTTTTCCATTTGCTTGAGTCCACCGAAACGGCTTCCCATTCCTGCTGCTAAAATTACTAATTGCATCTTAAATTCTCCTAATTAATTATTATATATCAATCTTCAAAAGATTGTATGCCCATAAATAATTCCGATAAACTCACTTCTAATGCAACTGCGAGTTTTTCTAGTATATTCACTGTCGGGTTTCTCATTCCTCTTTCTAAATCAGAAAGATAATTCTTGTTAATCCCACTATCTAAAGCGAGATCTTCTTGAGATAATCCCTTTTTCTTTCTTAAATAACGGATTCTCATCCCTAACTGAGTATTTATATTCATAATTTCTTCCCCTTAAGTTTCACATATAATTCATGTAAATCACGGAAAAGGTGATTGATATTACTTTTACTAACGGTATAACCAAGCTCATCTGACATCTTTCTTGCTAAATCACTCATCGAAAGAGATTCATTTTCTAATCGATAATAACAAAGGAGTTCTTTCTTTTGATTATGGAAGTTATGAATTCCTAAAACATCATCAATATATTTAATTTCTTGAATTTGCCTCTTGGCAATCTTGATTGTCTTTTCCATATTGGCGACATCAGAATTCGTTAATCGATTCGTCGAATTAGAATAGTCACGGTACGCTCGTTGGTTTTCAAATTCCATACACGAATTAGCGGCCCCAATCATGATTAAGAAATTAGAAATTTGATCACTCTTTTTGAAATAGATGACATATTTATCTCTTCTTATTGTGATTTTTGGAGTCATTTCAATCTTGTGATATTTACCGAATAATTTAGATAACCATTTCGCATAATTCTCACTTACGACACTTATTTCTAAATGATAATTGCTAGTTTCTGGCGAATTAATTGAGCCACT
>DEJH01000042.1 GCA_002353275.1 Caryophanales bacterium UBA2753
TTTGATATTTTTTTAATTTTCTTCCATTTTTACCGCGGCTGGAACCTTTGGTAGACCAGGCATTGTCATAATTGATCCAGTTAAGGCGACCACAAATCCTGCTCCAGCAGATAGTCTAACTTCTCTAATAGTAATGGTAAAACCATTAGGAGCGTTTAATATTTTTGGATTGTCGGTTAAAGATAAAGGTGTTTTAGCAATGCAAATTGGAGTCTTATCATATCCTAAAGCAGTGTATTCAGCTATCTGTAGGTCACTCATAGGGGTATAAACGACTTCAGAAGCACCATAAATCTCTTTACAAATGATCTCAATTTTCTCTTTAATAGATTTATTTACATCATATAAAGGACGATAATGAGATTCTTCATTTTCTAAAACTGACAGGACTTCTTTAGCAATATTTATTCCACCAACAGCACCTTTAGAGAACGAATCACATAAGCTATAACGATAATTGTTTTTCTTACAGAATTCAATTAATGCATTGGTCTCGTTTTCAGTATCACTTTCAAAATGGTTAATGCAAATTACAGCAGGTAAACCATATTTAGAGATATTCTCCATATGTTTCTTTAAATTAGCGGTTCCAACTTTAAGAGCTTCAACATTTTCCTTATCAAGTTCTTCAAAAGCCACTCCACCATGAAGCTTTAAAGCGCGGATAGTTGCTACCATCACCACAGCATCTGGATGAAGATTACCAACTCGACATTTGATATCTAAGAATTTTTCCGCTCCTAAATCAGCGCCGAAACCAGCTTCAGTTACGACTATTGGAGCTAGTTTAAGTGCCATCTTTGTAGCAATAATTGAATTACATCCATGAGCAATATTAGCGAAAGGTCCACCATGAATTAAACAAGGGTTACCTTCTAAAGTTTGAACAAGATTAGGATTAAAAGCATTTTTCATTAATTTATAAATAGCGTTACTAATCTTGAGTTCTTCAAGATAGACGGGCTTATTATCAAAGTTATAAGCTACGACAATACGTTTTACTCTTTTAATGAAATCATCGGGATCACTAGCTAAACAAAGTACCGCCATAAGTTCACTAGCAACAGTGATTACAAATTCATCTTGTCTAGGAGCGCTTTTCTTCTCTTTTTGATTAACAGTGACTGATCTAAGAGCGCGATCATTCATATCTAAGGCTCTTTTCCAAATAATTCTTTCAGGGTTAATTCCTAATTCATTCCCCTGATAGATATGATTATCAATAATGGCAGATATTAAGTTAATTGAACTAGTTAAAGCGTGCATATCCCCCGTGAAATGAAGATTGATGTCTTCTGAAGGGATGACACTGGCTTTTCCTCCACCAGTTGCACCACCCTTTAAGCCAAAAACAGGACCTAAAGAAGGCTCTCTTAAACAGAGTAAAGATTTAACACCTAAATATCGTAATCCATCTTGAATAGCGATACTTGTTGTGGTTTTTCCTTCTCCGGCTTTAGTAGGGGTAATCGCAGTTACTAACACTAATTTACCAGTTTTATTATTCTTGATTTCTTCGTTAATTGATAAATCAATTTTTGCCTTATCTAATCCATAAGGAATAACGTATTTCTTATCAATGCCTGCTCTTTTAGCAATTTCATAAATGTCTAACATCTTTCTATCTCCTATATCGCTTTTAATAATTCTTCTTTAGATTCAAATAGTTCGTATTCGAATTGATTTTTAAAGAAAGTTATTTGTCTTTTCGCGTAGTTTCTACTTCTTTTTTGAATTAACTCAATTGCCACTTCTAAAGAGCAATTACCATATAAGAAGTCGATTATTTCTTTATATCCAATCCCTTGAGAAGCAGTGAGAGAAAGCTGATATTTATTTAATAATCCTTTTACTTCTTCCACTAAACCTTGATCAATCATAGATAAGACTCTTTTATTAATATTCTCATATAATTTTTCTCTATTCGGAGAAATGAATAAGAATCGAACATTATCGTAAATTAATTGATGCTTTTGAGAACTGATTCTTTCACTTTTACTAATTCCACTATTACGAATCATTGAGATTGCTCTAATTAATCTTTTACGGTTATTAATATGAATCTTCTCACTAGCTTCTTTATCTAATTTTTCTAAAAGATTAAATAATTCTTCATTACTTAATTTTTCTAAATCACTATTATCGCTTTCTTTTTCTTCAGTGAATTCATAATCATATAAGGTCGCTCTTATATATAAACCAGTTCCACCAACAAGGACGACATCTTTATGTTCTTTTAATGAATCATTAATAGCCTTCCTTGCTAGTTTTTGATATTCCATGACTGAGAAAGTCTCACTAGGAGAAATGATATCTAATAGACGATATTTTGAATAATGGGGGTCACTTTCTTCTAATTTAGAAGTTCCAATATTCATATCTTTATAAATTTGGAAAGCATCAAAATTAATCGCTTCACAGTTTAAACGATCAATTAATATATTAGCAATCTCAGTTTTACCTGAACAAGTTGGGCCCATGATAACGTAAATCATGAATTAAATATATAACAAAAAGAAGTGAAATTCATCACTTCTTATTGATAATCTCAGAAATCTCTTTAAGGATTAATCTTACTTCTTCCTTTAGGATGTTATAGTTAGCCACTATTGGGGAAGAATTATATTGCTCTAAAAGTTTCTTTCTTTTTTCTAAATCGTTAACCGACTTTTTGATTTCGTTTCTTAAGATAATTAACTCTTGATCATTATCCACTAAATCTTTATATCGATGATATTCGATGATTGTGGGATTGTTATCGAGTTCTTTTCTAAGTTCTTTACTTAATTCAATAACATCACTCATTAACTAATTCTCCAATTAA
>DEJH01000002.1:0-14343 GCA_002353275.1 Caryophanales bacterium UBA2753
GAATTTCGTGCGTTTGCCTTATTAATACTAAGGTACTAAATTAATATAAATATATTGGATGCATTTTTTGACTAAAATTTCTTGTTGTATTCGTTAAAAAATGGATGTTATGATGTGGCTACCATGACAAAGAGAAAACCAAAATATCATAACCCATTAAAATTAATTGAAGCGATTAATAAATTACCAAACCCGATGTACGATAAAAAACATAATCTCTATATTTATATCGAGGGTAGAGCAAGAAGTAATGAAAGTCGTACTGATCATATTGTGGAATATGGTCATGACTTAAAAGTTAGAGATATCGAATCTATTGTAGATGGAATCAATAATTATCAGTTATATTGTAAAGATCCAAATTATAAACAAACTTATACTTGTTACATATCAAGAAAAGGAAAAGACAAAGGTTTGATTAAAGTAGCAATTCGTATATCTGAAATTGACCATAAAAAAGCATGGATTAAAACGATTTATATCACTTATAAAATCAAAAAATAGGTGTTATAATATATTTGCCTAAGGTGGAGAACCAGTGTGCGACCACGGCGCGTTCAGTCCTTGAACGGATGGCAGCGATCCAGAATGTTAACTGCTCTGGTAGGCAACAAACAATGTCTCGGTAACGAGATATTTTTTGTTTAATTAAATATCATGTTGTTGATGTATCAATAAATTGATAGAATTAAAAAGCAAATCCAATAGGGGAGTAGCTAATCTATGAATTCGTCAAGACGATAGTGACACTATCCGGATCATAGACCGTAAGGAGCAAGACCTTTGAATACTAACCGAAGGAGATTTATATGGAAGAATTAAAAGAAAAACAGTTTGAGACTGTAAGTGAGTCTGATGTTTTATCTTTGCTTGAAACCGATCCAGAAAAAGGATTAACAAGTGAAGAAGCAAGCGCGAGACTTGCTAAATTTGGCCCTAATAAGCTCCAAGAAGAGAAAAAGAAATCATGGATTAGAATTTTCTTTGAACAAATGGCTAACCCAATGATTTATGTCCTTTTTGGTGCAGTCGCGATTACGATAGGTGTTTCAATTTATGAAACAGTGAAACATGGATCGTTTGATTTCCTTAATGTTGGAGATTGGCCAGATATCATTATTATTCTTGCTGTCATTATTCTTAATTCAGTAATTGGCACTGTCCAAGAAATTAAAGCTCAAACATCATTAGAAGCTCTTAAACAATTATCTTCTCCTGAAACTACAGTTATTAGAGACGGCAAAAGATTTAAAGTCAAATCTAGTGAACTTGTTATTGGAGATATCGTTGTTCTTGAAGAAGGAGACACGATTGGAGCGGATTTACGTTTAATTGAAGCTGTTAACTTAAAATGTGATGAGTCTTCTCTTACTGGAGAAAGCGTTCCAGTAGAAAAAGATAGTAAAGTTACCTTCTCTGAAAGCGTTGCTATCGGTGATAGAGTGAATATGGCTTATATGTCTACCCCAGTAAGCTATGGTAGAGGAAAAGGCGTAGTTACCTCTACTGGTATGAGAACCGAAATCGGTAAGATTGCTAAGGCTCTTGATACTGCTGAAGAGGAAGAAACTCCACTTCAAAAAGTTTTATCTAAATTATCTAAATTCTTAGGTTTATTAACTTTAGGTATTGTTATTGCGGTTTTAGTAATTGAAATCATTTGGATTATTGCTAGAAATAATGCGACTAATGTTGATAAATGGATTGATGCGGTTCTTGAATCTATCGCCTTAGCAGTTGCGGCAATCCCTGAAGGATTAGCAGCAGTAGTGACGATTGTTCTTTCTATTGGCGTTCAAAGAATGGTTAAAGTTAACACGATTGTTAAAAAACTACCATCTGTTGAAACCTTAGGAGCAGTTTCTATTGTTTGTTCTGATAAAACTGGAACCTTAACTCAAAATAAAATGACTGTGTTAGAAGCTTATGTTGATGACACTTATTTTAAAAGAGAAGAGTTCAATAAAGATCATAAAAATGAAGATTTGAAATTGTTAGCTAGAGGCATGTCTTTATGTAGCAATGCGACAGTGGATGAAGGATTATTTGGTGATCCTACTGAAATTGCTCTTGTGGTGTTCGCTAATGATTTTGAAATGCATAAAAAAGATTTAGAGAACTCTACTCCAAGAATTGATGAATTACCATTTGATTCGGTGAGAAAGATGATGTCCACTAAACATCAAAATGGTGGACAAACTATTACATACACCAAAGGTGCTCTTGATTCCATTTTAGCGAATACTACTTATATTTTAGAAAATGGAATAGAAAGAAAAATCACCGATAAAGATATTAAACGTATCTATGAAGTGAATAGTGAATTCTCATTTAGAGCCCTCCGTGTTCTCGCTTTAGCCTATAACCACAAAGACAAGATTGACGAAAAAGATTTAGTCTTTGTTGGTCTTGTAGCGATGATTGACCCAGCTCGACCAGAAGCTAAACCAGCAGTTAGTAAATTTAAAGAAGCTGGTATTACCACAATTATGATTACTGGTGACCATAAAGATACTGCCTTTGCAATTGCAAAAGAACTTGGTATTGCTGAAAGTATCGATCAATGTGTGATGGGTAAAGAAATTGATAATTTAAGTGAAGAAGAATTACAAGAATTGGTAAAACGAGTAAGAGTCTTTGCTCGTGTTTCTCCTGAAAATAAAACCTCAATCGTTAAAGCCTTTAAGGCTAATGGACATATCTGTGCGATGACTGGTGATGGAGTTAATGACGCACCAAGTTTAAAAGCAGCTGATATTGGTATTGCGATGGGTATAACTGGCACTGATGTTGCTAAAGGTGCGGCTGATATGGTTTTAGCGGATGATAACTTCGCTTCCATTGAAAAAGCAGTGGAAGAAGGTAGAAGTATCTTCACAAATATTAAGAAAACTATTATCTTCCTTCTTTCTAGTAACATCGCTGAAGTCCTTGTGATGTTCTTCATTATCTTGATTGGATTTGAAACTCCATTTATTGCCATCCACTTATTATGGATTAATTTAATTACTGATTCTCTTCCTGCGATTGCTTTAGGAATGGATCCAAAAGATAAAGGAATCATGAAAGAGAAACCACGTAACCCTAACGAAACAATATTCGCTAATGGTGGCTTACGAGACACATTAATGCATGGTGCGTTTATTACCATTGCCGTTATTATTGCCTATTTAAGTGCTTTCTGGCTTAACGGAATTACTGATTATGGTACTATTGCCCATATTTCTGATTTCAAAAACATTATAGTTGGAACAGCAGGAAATACTGGAACTCAAGTTTTAGCTCAAGCTCAAACGATGTCATTTACCGCTTTAGGATTTGCGGAACTCATCCACATGGTTTGTATGTCTTCAGTTGAACATAGTGCTTTCCATGTCTTTAAAAACAAGAACTGGATGATGTTATTAGCCTTCATCCTTGGTGTTGGACTTCAATTCTTTGTTGTCCTTACTCCAGGAGTTCAAGATGTCTTTAAGACTTCTTCATTAGATTGGGAAGAATGGCTAATTACTGCAGGAGCAGCCTTCACACCTTTAGTGGCTCACGAAATTGAAGTACTCATCAAACATATCGTGAGAAAAAAGCAAAAATAAATAAACAAAATTAGTGAGAATAATTCCTTGCTTTGATTAATCAAATAAGTTATATTTATTCTCGCTAGTTGGTCCCTTAGCTCAGCTGGTAGAGCAAATGACTCTTAATCATTGGGTCAAAGGTTCGAATCCTTTAGGGATCACCATATAAGATGATAAACCTTCGTTGAAAAATGAAGGTTTTTTCATTTTTTACAAAAAAATTTAAAAAAATTTTAAAAATCGACCTATATATAAAGTGAGGAGGTTTTTATGAAAAATAATTATCAAGATCTTAAATATCACATTGATAACAAAACAATCAATGTTAAGAAGTCACTTGTTGACAATTCTTTTTGGCTATCTAATTCAGACATTTCTTCCTTGTTTGATAAGAGCAAGTCAACAATATCGAAACGTATTAATTATTTAATGGATAACAAATATGCAAATGATGTTTCAGTTGTTTCGAAAATTGCAACAACTGGACCTGATGGCAAGGAATATATAGTCAATTATTATCGTTTTGAACTCATTGAAGATTTATCTAATTTATTTAAGTCTGAGATAGCTTTTATGTTGAAAAGAGAACTTAATAATCAAGAAGAAAAAGACATCGAAAAAACTAATGAGTCCATTATTTATAATAATGGAAATGTATGCTTAGACGTCAAGATATCTCCGCTCGAAGATACCGTGTGGCTCACGCAAAACCAGATAGCGGATTTGTTTGAAACAAGTAGACAAAATGTAGGATTCCACATAAAAAACATTATTGAAGAAGGAGAACTTTCAGTTGGCAAGAATTATTTGCCTACTGCTCAAGATGACACTATATGTAAGGAGCTTATCCATACATCTTCGGATGGGAAAAATTACATTGTTAATTATTACAACTTAGATATGATTCTTGCTATCGGGTATCGAGTAAAAGGAGATAGAGCAATTCAATTTAGAAAATGGGCATCTTCGGTCTTAAAGCAATATTTAATAAAAGGATATGCTATTGATAAAGAAAGAAGCGTTGTCACATATCAAAACTTTATTAAACTTGAAGAAGAAGTTGAAGATATGAAAGTGGAAATCAAAAACATTAAAGAAAAAATGTTTATTGAACCTGTAAAAGAGAGATTATTTTTCAATGGAGAATTCTTTGATGCATATGAGTTTATTTGCTCTTTAGTGGGAAGCGCGAACAAAAGAGTGACAATTATTGATCCATATTTCGATTTGAGGGCATTGTCGATATTAGAAAAAACAAAGCCAGACGTTCAGAGGCTGGTATATTGCACGTTCCCTTCAAGCATTAATAAAAGAGACAAAAAAGAATTCAGAAAACAATATGGTTATTTAGACTTCTTTGTTCTTAAAGGATTCCATGATCGTTTTATTATTCTCGATGAATCAATATGTTACTCAATTGGAACCTCTCTTAATTCGGTTGGAAGAAACACCTTTGCGGTTAACAAAATTGAGGATATAGGCATCACAAAAGCAATAATAAAAAGAATAGGTCAGTGCCTATTCCATGAAGAGTAATTATTCTTTTGATAACAAGATTTTCTTAATTATCCAATTCTGTATTCTTTGAGGGAGAGCATTTAATAACAAAAGTAGTGGATTCCTATTAATTTTATAAATATATTTAGGTTTTTTCTTTTTAGAAATTTTATATGCGAGATTAGCAATTTTAGTAGGAGGGATTTTTCTACTTTCAACTTTGTTAGTAATCTCTTTGAATTTACTAGCGTTATATTTATATAATTCAGTTTCTTTTTCAAATCGATCAATTCGATTAGTGGAGACATCTAATAAAGTAGTGTCGACTGCGCCTGGTCGAATGATAACGACTTGTTTATTGATTAATTGAAGTTCCATTCTTAAAGAATAAGCGTATTTTTCAATCGTTGTTTTCGTGATTCCATATATACCAGTAAATGGAAGCGGATCTAAAGGAGCAAGCTCACTACTAGTGATAATGATTTTTCCATTATCTTTTAATAGAGGTAAAAAAGTTTTATTTACTCGATATATGGAAAAGACATTGATATCAAATATACGCAAGAAATCTTCTTCTTTCATCTCCACTAAGGAGCCGAGATCATAGATTCCCGCCATATTGATGATAAGATCGATATCTTTAATATCGTGATTAACAATTTCAAAAGCTTTCTTTAAAGATAATTCATCTCTTAAATCAGTTTTAATATATTGATAATTATCGTGCTTTAATTCTGATTCTTTGATATCGAGGCCAAAAACAAAATAACCATTATCTAAAAACTTCTTACAAGTTTCTAATCCCATTCCTCCAGAAGAGCCAGTGATTAACACGTATTTCATTTCTCTTTCATTATAAATCTTCTCTTAGTATCGTGAAAATTTCTTTTTTTCTGCTGTTATTCTAGTGAATGGTCTTGCTTTAAAAGATTCATTCGCTAATCTTGTTAATGGAATCTTAGCTAAAGAAAGTGATAGAATAACAAAGAAATCAAAATAGGAGGATTATTTAATATGTTAATTGATGAAATTAAAACCGCAAATATTAATGCGATGAAAGCAAGAGACAATACTGCTAGAGCGGTCTTGTCCGTTGTATTAACTAAATACAAACTTCAAGAAGTGGAATTAAAAAGCCAAGGAAAGGAAATTGGCGATAAAGAATTATTAAGCATCATCCAAAAAGTTTTAAAAGAACTCGCTGATGAAAAAGAAGGATATTTAAAAGTTAATAACCAAGAAAGAGCGGATAATGTTGCTAAGCAAGAAGAAGTATTATCTTCTTATCTTCCAAAACAACTCTCTGAAGAAGAAATTAGAAAGATTATCGCTTCCTTAGAAGACAAGAGCGTTCCTTCAGTAATGAAGCATTTTAAGATGAATTACGCTGGTCAAGTCGACATGTCACTTGTCAATTCTGTCTTACGTAGTTTATAATCTTATTTCGGTAAGCCCCTTTATTAGGGGTATCGTACAAAGGCAGTACTCCGGTCTCCAAAACCGTTAATGTGGGTTCGATTCCTACTACCCCTGCCAAACGTACACTTAGGGGATTACCGATAAAAATGAACCGCAAGGTTCTTTTTTTGATGAAAAATGATATTATAATTTCATCATGATTTCTTTAAAGAATGTCTCAAGAATATATACAAGAAAAGGAAGTAATGAGAACGTTGTTGCTTTAGATAATGTTTCTTTATCTTTTCCTCAAAGCGGTTTTATTTCGATTGTTGGAGCTTCTGGTAGTGGTAAATCCACTCTTTTGAATGTCATTGGAGGGATTGATAAACCAACTGACGGAGAAATGATTGTAGATGATATCTCCACTAAAGATTTTAAAGACAAAGATTGGGATTCTTATCGAAATGAAAAAATTGGTTTTGTTTTACAAAACTGTTACTTATTACCCCATTTATCAATTAAAGATAATGTTGCGATTAAATTACAAATTTCTTCTCATCATTACCAGAATATTTCTGAAATGGTGGATAACGCCTTAAAGGAAGTAGATTTATATTCAAGAAGAAATGATCGACCTAAAACTCTTTCTGGTGGACAAAAACAAAGAGTGGCAATCGCTAGAGCAATCGTTGGTAAACCTACTGTCATTTTAGCGGATGAACCAACTGGTGCATTAGATAGTAAAAACGGCCGTCAAATCATGGAATTACTTAAAAAATTAAGTGAACACCATTTGGTGGTGATGGTCACGCATAATAAAGAATACGCTCATCAATATTCTGACCGTATTATCGAACTTGAAGATGGAAAAGTGATATCTGATACCTCTCCACTTCAATTACAAAGCGAAATAAAAGAAAAGAAACTCGCTCGTGTATCAGTTCCATTTTTAACTTCATTAAAATGGGGCGTTAAAAATCTTGTTTTAAGAATTACATCTACTCTTTCAATTATTATTGCTACTTCTTTAGGTTTAGCAGGTGTTGGACTTATCCTTTCTATTTCTCAAGGAGTGCAGCAAACATTTATTGAAACAGAAGCTAAAGCTCTTTCTGAGTATCCAGTTAGAGTGTCTTCTTCCGCTAAATATGAATATGACCCTTCTCCAGCTAGACCTCAATTCCCAACTGAAGAAACCATTATTGCGGATTTAGGTACTTTTGCTAATCGTGATCATAAAAACTATATGTCTAAACGCTTTTTAGACTATATGGCGGATATGCCTTCCGGAACATATACAACTCAATATAAAACTTCCTCATTAAGAATGAATTTAGTGACTAAAGTAAAAGATACAACTGATAAGTTTACAGTGGTTTATTCTCCTTCTACTTATTTTTATAAAGGATTAGATTTAGAAAAATTTACCAAAAAGAATTACGACTGCATTGGAGGAAGTTATCCAACTGGTGAATTTGATTTAGCAATTGTTATTGATAGTTATAATAGAGTTGACGCCTCAATCTTAAATTTCTTTGGCTTTAATATCGACACTAGTGAAAAGCCAGAAGAAGATATCAAAATTAACTTCTCTGACGTCATTGGTAAAGAATTTAAATATGTCAGTAATAACAAAATCTATTATTTAGATGGAGATTTATATAAACAAAGAAATGTCTATGACACTGCTGTACAGCAAGAAATATATAACACTTCCCTAACTACATTAAGGATAAGTGGGATATTAAGAGAAAAGATTGATTCTGATAATCCAGCTTTAAATACTGGTGTGATTTTCTCTGAATCGTTTGCTAATTATGCGGTTAATGAAGCAAATAGTAGTGATATTGTTGTCGCTCAAAAGACAGCAGGAAAATCTCGTAATGTCAGAACCGGAGCGGAAATTAAAGGTTATAAAAGCGGAAATTATACTTATTCCGCTGATTATGAATATGAAAATATAATATATAACTTTGGAGCGGTAGAAGAAGTAACTTTATTACAATATTTCACTGATACATTTGCTAATCGTTCATATATTGAAAACTATTTTAACCGTTATAAAAACGAAATGATGGATCCAGAAGTTGATTTCGTCAACCTTTCTTATAATGATTATCTTAAAAATGTTTCCTTCCAATTTGATGGAGCAATCTCATTAATGACTTCGGTCTTATATGTTTTTGCTTTTGTTTCGGTTTTTGTTTCGATGGTCCTTAATGCGATACTTACTTATATTTCCGTTCATCAAAGAACAAGCGAGATTGGCCTACTTCGTTCATTAGGCGCAAGAAAAATTGATATTGGTTTCATGGTAGAAACCGAATCGATTATCTCGGGATTATTAGGTTCGTTATTATCGATTTTATTATGCGCAGTATTAGTAAGACCAATTAATGTTTTATTAACTGAAGCGATATATCGATATAAATTTTATTTATTATCGTCTACTAAATTCACTCTTCCTGGCTTCCAGTGGTGGGTTGCTCCAATTATGATCGCTATTGGGGTAGCTACTGCTGCTATTGCTGCCCTTTTCCCTGCAATTGTTGCCAGTAAAAAAGATCCAGCTCGAGCGATTAATGAGTAGGGTCTTTACTATTTTATTAACTTTTTAAGAATATATTTAACTCCATGAGAAGTAACGCTTTTAGTGATATAGGTTGCTTCTTTTTTAACTTCATCTTTTGCATTCCCCATCGCAATTCCATATTTCACTTCTTTAAACATTGCGATGTCTTGTGTGTCATCTCCAATTGCTAAAGCGTTATCTTTGTTTAGCTTATAGAAATCTAAGACGATATTAATTCCATCTCCTTTAATATGGGGGATAGAAGCAACATCCACTCCGTTATCATGATATCGATAATAATAAAAATCTTTTGGCAGTAGTGGTCTAATCTCTTCATCTAATTCTTTAGGAGCAAATAAAGTCGCTCCGATTACTTCTTGATTATGATAATCTTCAACAGGTGGGATATTTTCTGGATAAATAGCAAATAAAGAAGTGACTCGATCATCTGCCGGAGAAATTAAGAAACAATCTTTTTCTCTAATTCCTTCTACATTAACATGATATTTAATCGCTAAAGCGCATAAGTCTTCAAATTCTTTTTGATCCATAATTGTTTTATAGATAATTTTTTCACCAATAAAAACTGAACCTCCATTAGAATAAATAATTCCAGTAGGAGTGAATAAAGAAAGCATATTAATTTGTTCGACTGAATGATATGGTCGAGCAGTACATAAAAAGACTTTTATCCCTTTATTAATTAATCTCTTTAAGTATTTAATAGAAGATATATCAAATCTAGATGGCTTTTTACTGTGATCTAAAAGAGTGCAGTCAATATCGATAAAGACAATTTGGATATTTGGGTCTTTCTTCATGAGGGAATTATAACTGAAAAAACGTTAAAAAATCGCTGAAAAGATAGTGATTTAAAAAATAAAATCTAAGTAAATACAAAGTATTTAAAATATTTTTAGCACTCACACTTGCAGAGTGCTAATTTTGTGCTACAATAGAAGTGGTAAAAAGGAGGATTTAGATTATGCAAATGAATCAAGTACCTGATTATGAAAATGATAAAGAAGTCCTTCAAAAGTTTGGCCGTAACATCTGCGAAGAAGTGAAAAAAGGAAAAGTAGATCCAGTTATTGGTCGAGATGAAGAAATTCGTAAGATCATTGAAATATTAGCTCGAAAAACTAAAAATAACGTCATTTTGTTAGGTGAACCTGGTGTTGGTAAAACCGCGATTCTTGAAGGCTTAGCGGAAAGAATTGTTAGAAATGATGTTCCTACTATCCTTAAGGATAAGATTATTTATGAACTTGATATGGGTGCTCTTGTCGCTGGAGCGAAATATCGAGGAGAATTTGAAGAAAGATTAAAAGCTGTCCTTAACAAAATTAAAGAATCCGAAGGAAAGATTATTCTTTTTATCGATGAAATTCATTTAATTGTTGGAGCAGGTAGAACTGATGGCGCGCTCGATGCTTCTAATATGCTTAAACCAATGTTAGCAAGAGGCGAGATTGATTGTATTGGTGCAACCACTTTAAAAGAGTATCGTGAATATATTGAAAAAGATCGTGCTCTTGAAAGACGATTCCAACCAGTTTTAGTCAATGAACCATCTGTTGAAGATACAGTGACAATTTTAAGAGGTTTAAAAAATCGATTTGAATCTTTCCACGGTGTTAAAATCACTGATAACGCTTTAGTAGCGGCTGCTAGCTTATCTAACAGATATTTAACTAGTAGATTTTTACCTGATAAAGCAATCGATTTAGTGGATGAAGCCTGTGCTTCAATTAAAGTGGAACTCGCTTCTATGCCAGCGGAATTAGACGAACTTGAAAGAAAGATGAGACAACTTCAAATTGAGAAAGTCGCTCTTTCTAAAGAAAGTGATGAAGCTAGTAAGAAGAGATTAAGCGATGTTAATAAGGAATTAAATGAGCTACAAAAGAAAGATGATGTCCTTTTAAATAAATGGAAAGAAGAAAAAGCTTCAATTCTAAAAGTTAAGGAAATCAAAGAAAAACTTGAGAAGGCTCGTTTAGATTTAGACCTCGCTTTAAGCAATTCCGAATATGAAAAAGCAGGTGAATTGCAATATAAGAAAATCCCTGAATTAGAGAAAAAACTTAAAGAGGCTGACGTTAATAATGGAGAAGAAAAATTACTTTCTGAAGTTGTTGACGAAGAACAAATCGCACGTATTATTTCTAAGATGACTAACATTCCTCTTTCTCGTATTGAAAAAGGGGATCGAGAAAAAGTCTTAGACTTAAAAAAGACTCTTTCTAAACGTGTAATTGGCCAAGATGAAGCATTAACTTTAGTGAGTGATGCAATTTTACGACAAAGAGCAGGAATTAAAGATAGTAACCGCCCAATTGGTTCCTTCTTATTTTTAGGGCCGACCGGAGTTGGTAAAACTGAAGTTGCTCGTGCTTTAGCCGAAGCTTTGTTCGATAGTGAATCTCACATTATTAGAATTGATATGTCGGAATATATGGAGAAATATTCAACTAGTAGATTAATTGGAGCCCCACCAGGATATGTCGGTTATGAAGAAGGTGGCCAATTAACTGAAAAAGTGAGAAGAAATCCATATTCTATTGTCTTATTTGATGAAATTGAAAAAGCTCATCCAGAAGTATTTAACTTATTACTTCAAATGCTTGATGATGGTCGATTAACTGACTCTCAAGGTAGAGTGGTGGACTTTAAAAACACGATTATCATTATGACTAGTAACTTAGGTAGTGAATATTTACTAAATGGTGAAAGAGATAAAGTTGAAGGACTTTTACATCAAACCTTCAAACCAGAATTCTTAAATAGAATTGATGAAATCGTTTATTTCTCCCCATTAAGTAAAGATGTTCAAGGTAAGATCGTTACCAAAATGCTTAACGATTTAAATAAGAGATTACAAGAATCGTATTTCAGCTTTGAATTCACTGATAAGGTCAAAGAATATATCCTTGATAATTCATTCTCACTTCAATTTGGCGCTCGACCAATTAAGAGATTTATTCAAAATAATGTTGAAACGATTATCGCTAAAGAAATTATTAGCGGTAACGTTAATACCACCGATAAATATGTGGTCGATTATCAAAATAACAAGATCGTAATCAATAAGAAATAACTCCTTTCTTTAGCGGTGTTAATTCACCGCTTTTCTTTTATTTTTAAATCTAATTTGTTAATATAATGCGGTATGTTTAAAGAAAAGTTTCATATTACCTCTTCTGATGTTGACCAATTTTTAGAACTTAGACTTGCTAATCTTTTTAAATATTTCCAAATCTTAGGTTCAGATCACGTTGAGACTATTGGAATGGGTCATCAAGATTTATTCAAACATAACCTTTTATGGGTTGTGATTCGTATGGAAGTTAAAATCTTAAGAACTCCAAAGTTAGAAGAAGTTTTAACTTTTACCACTCATCCAGGAGACAATCGTTCATTTATCTACCCTCGTTATTACGAAGTATATGATGCGAAAGGTAATTTAATCATTACCGCGAGTAGCATGTGGGCTTTAATTGATAAAGACACTAGAAGAGTGGTTATTAAACCTGAGGGATTTAAAACCATTAAGGGAGAAAGTCATAAAGATGATATTCCTCTTCCTGAAAAAGTAGCTGGTGAATCTCCTAATATCGTTTGTAATAGAAAAGTTGTTTATTCAGACATCGATCTAAATGGTCACTTAAATAACACGAAATATATCGAGTTTATGGTCGACACTCATGAACCTGAATTCTACAGAACTCACCGTATAGCGGAAGTTAATGTTAATTACGACAAAGAAATTAAATATGGTGATGAAGTAATCTTGTCTAGTAATAATAATGAAGAAAAAGAAGTTATACATGGCAAGGTCGGTGACACAGTTCATTTCTCGGCTGAATTCACTTACGAAAATCGTTAAAAAGTGTTGCGATAAGTAACACTTTTTATTTTATAAAATTCTTTACAACACTATATATTTGTTATTACAATGTATATACAGAGGTTATTTTATGGCTATTATACAAATTAGAGTGGATGAACAATTAAAAAAAGACTCTTCTAAGGTTTTTGAAAACATTGGTTTAGATATGTCCACTGCAATAAGAATGTTTTTAATAAAAAGTGTTGAATGGGGTACTATTCCTTTTCCTTTAGCAACAAACAAGCAAAGAGATGAATTCGGAAGACTTATTGCCGAAATGCAAGAAATATCTAAACGTAACGGCAATGATAAAATGACCTTGGATGAAATTAATGAAATTATTCTAGAAGTAAGAGAAGAAAGGAGGAAGAAAATGGGTGGCTAAACAATACTATGCGGTCATCGATACAAACGTTGTGGTATCTGCGTTGTTAAAAGAAGACTCTGTTCCATCAATGGTGATAGATCTGTGTAAGAACAAAACAATCATTCCATTAATCACAAACGAAATAATTGATGAGTATAGAGAAGTGCTATCAAGAAACGGTTTCAATTTTACTCAAGAAAAAATAAATTCAATGATTGAAACTTTCAGAAGCCAGGGAATAGAAATCAAAAACGAATTTGAAATAGACTCGTTTATTGACCCTGATGATGCGATATTTTATGAGATTGTTATGACTGCAAAAAACAAAGAACCTGATTCTAGCTATCTAGTTACAGGTAACAAAAGGCATTTCCCAGTAAAACCATTCGTGGTGACACCAAGAGAGATGCTAGAAATAATTAACGGGGAAAAGTAGAGAGAAACAAACGGTCCGAATTGAGACCGTTTTGTTTTGTTTTTATAAATAAAGATATATAATTATGAATATCTCATTAACAATATATGTATCCAAGGGATGCATTAATGGTTGACCCCTAGGGGTCGCTTTTTCTTCCTTGGTAAAATATATAAGGATAGTCGCGGGACCTCTATAATTATTTTACTGCTAGACAGTCTGATTTTCATACTGAGGACGCGGCTTCCCTATTAAACGTTGTTTGTAGGATGAGGCATTGACCTCCTATTTGAGATATTACGTTAGGGAAGCTAAGCGAATTGCCCAAAGTAACTATCCAAAAGGAGGTTTTATTTATGCCTACTTATTATGTGGGCATTGATGTCAGCAAGTTTAAGCACACCTGCTGTATCATCAATGAAAATGGAGAAGTGATCAAAAAGAGTTTTGACTTCTCTAATTCAAAAGAAGGATTTGATTCCTTGATTGAGATATTTAAATCAATTGATCAATCAAAATTATCATTTCAAATAATGATGGAAGCAACTGGTCATTATCACGAATGTTTATTTAGATATTTAGTTGCTAATAATTATTTAGCCCAAATTAAAAACCCTGTCGTGA
>DEJH01000002.1:14447-14881 GCA_002353275.1 Caryophanales bacterium UBA2753
CTTAAATCATACAACATTGAAAGGATTAGGCGAATATCAAGAGCCAAATATTTTCTTTATCAAAACAAGGAAAGAACAATTAATCATCTTCATCGATATTTAGATGAATCTTTTCCTGAATTAATTCCTTTCTTAAGAAAAAGAGAAGATATTAAACGATATCAAGGCCGTAATTTCTTTGATTCAAAAACTACTTTGTGGTTTGTAGAGAACTTTCCATCCGCGAAGAAATTTTCTAATGCAAGAAGTGAAACAGCGGAGAAACTAAGGAGAATGTCTAAAGGAGCTTTTAGCCTAATTAAATTCAATGAATTAAGGAATATAGCGAAGAATTCCATTGGTGTTTCATTTCAAGAAACCGAAGAAATAATAATTCAATTAGTTCAAGAACTTAGAAGCATCCAAGAAAGGAACGACAGACTAGATGAACTTTT
>DEJH01000061.1 GCA_002353275.1 Caryophanales bacterium UBA2753
ACTAATTTATCCCCTTCAACTACTGGAAGCTGATTTAATATACCAGAAGCAGAAGTACCCTCTGTCATGATTTTGACAGCTGTTTCAAGAGTATCTTCAGGAGAAATTGTAACAATTGAAGTAATCATTATTTCTCCAACACTAGTACCAAGTTCATACTTATCTAAAATTAGGNNTAGGTTATGTCCAACATCAGTTGCAGATATGAACCCAATTAACTTATCATCTTCCACAACAGGAAGAGAACTGATTTTATGTTCCATTAACTTTTCGAATGCATATACGACATCAATATCAGATGTAGTTGTTATTACATCCGTAGTCATGCCCTCTTTAACCTTCTTGTCCAACATTATCTACACCACCGAATTTTTCGAGAATATCATCCACCATAATTTCAATAGTTTCGTTAATATCCACATTATTAATTATTCGTGCATCATGAATTTTTGCCTGTTCAACCAAAAAATTTTGGGTTTTTCTTATTGTTCCAAAATTATCCATGTATCTTTCAAGTGATCTTTTAACCCAAGGCTGCCTGCATCTTGAATAAAACCTTTGTTTATGAGCTTCCTCATCATCCACGGTTAAAGTAAAGCAGATTATATTGTTATTCCTAATTAATTCTTCATTAATGAAACCAGGAACAATATGCACTCCTTCAATAATGGTACTTATACCCTCTTTAACAGACCGTTCAATAATTGCTTCAATACCCACATTAACAACATCTACATGACTAATGAATCCTTCAATAACAGAGCCTATTCTGATAGATGGAGTTCTAATAGCCTCATAAGCATCAAAACTGGATTTATGTATCACTGGACTTAATTCCTTAGAGACAATTTTACGCATAACTTCACGAATCATATCTGTACTGATAAGATTTTTCAATCGTAACCTGTTAGCAAGTTCAAATGCCATAGAGGAGGTTCCAACTCCGGATGCTCCGCCAATCAATATAATAAGAGGTTTCTTTGAAGCTCTTAAAGACCTCCACTGCTCATATTTAACGGCAATTTTAGGGTTGACAGAATTTAGATGATCGAAAATAACGTCCGCCAAATCAGAATTGGAAATTTCAGAGATGTTGTTTTGAACCAAATATGATTCAATATCACTAGCCATCTTATGGGCTCTTTCTATACCAATATCAGCTACATTAAGAGAACGAGACATGATACCTTTGGAGAAAGGTTCTTTATATTTTTTCCCATCAACATCACCAGTTACCCAAATCATAATATCACCTAAAATATCTAAATAATTATCTAAACTTAATATTAAATAAAATTTGTCATGTTGACAAACTGTAGTTAAAAAAAATATGTCGGATAAGTCAGAGTGATTGCTCACTCTTTCTCTCCTCAGAACCGCTCGTGTCCGTTTCCGAACAAGCCGGCTCAAGCATAGTAGTTATCTGAAGCACAAGATTATCCAAACAAGCATTTAAGCACTGGTTTAAACTTAATCTTCTCAATATACTCCCAATAATCTCTATCATAAGGAGTAGTACCAAATTTTAGAGGAATTTTAACAGGTTTTGGTTTAAACCAACCCATTTTAAGTAATTGAGAACCGGTTTCAGGATTAGTAAAGATATAATTGTCATTACTTTTACCGTTACGGTCTGGTTTAAAGTGCTTTCCTTTAATCCACTTATGAGACTTCTTAGGATACAACCTATGAAGCAGTTTACGAGTTCTATTAATCAAAAAGTAATCAACTGTATGAAATGCCTTTCTCGCATAAGTCATTGCCCAGTAGTGAGCAGTACCGCGAGTTAAATTATTTAAAGAAGTAATAAATTCCTCTAAATCATCATTTAAGGCCCGAAAAAATATATCACGCGCCTTATTCATGTAGGACTTAACACTATCTTTAGACGGGCAAGACATAACATAAAATCCTTTTGATGTTTTATGACTCTTAAAATTAACCCCTAAAAAGTCAAAACCTTTACTTAAATGAGTAATTTTAGTTTTCTCTTTGGATAAAGTTAAACCGCGTTGTTCCAAGTACGATTCTAGTAATTCATAAACTTTTAAGGCGTCTGCTTTAGTTTTACATAAGACCACGAAATCATCAGCATATCTTATTAAAACATATTTGGACTTATTTATAAATGTATATGAACCATCAGAACGTTTTCTACGTTCATATTTAATGTTTAAGGCATCTTCCATTCCATGAAGTGCAATATTCGCCAATAATGGAGAAATTATTCCACCTTGTGGTGTCCCACTTTCTGTAACATAGAAGTTATCACTGTGAATATAGCCCGCTTTGAGCCAATCACCAATAATATGTTTTAAAGGGAAGTTTCCGATTTGTTTCATTATGTAATCATGGTTTAGATTATCAAAACAAGCCTCAAAATCACCTTCAAAGATATACTGTCTATTATTATATCTAATATTATTGTATATTTTTGCTATGGCATCTCTTTGGCCTCTAAGAGGTCTAAATCCATAACTGGTAGATTCGAATCGATTTTCCCAGATTGGTTCAAGCGCTAATTTACAAGTATATTGATAAATCCTATCTTTAATGGTTGGAATACCCAAAGGTCTCATTTTACCATTCTTTTTAGGAATATACACTCTGCGAACTGGTTTGACCTTATGTAACATTATATTTTCTTCACATAACTCATAAAACAGTTGCATTCTCTCTCCATCAGTCAAATAGACTTTGCCATCGACTCCCGATGTAGATTTACCACTATTCTTTTGAGTTACTTCATGAATGCTAAGTAATTTAACCCTTTTATCATGTAATAAGAGCCTACTTAGTCTTTTTACTTGTCTTTTATCGCCTTTCGCTTCAGCTCGAAATATTCGTTGTTGTATTTTAAATATGTCTCGTTTAATTTTGACCCAATTAATATTACGCCATTCTTCTTCGAATTTAGATAATTCAGCAGACTGATCCACATAATTTTGTTTTTCAGTTTTCATTACACAAATCACCTTCAAACACATTTAATAAATACTTTCCGTTTTATTATATCGAGTTCTACACCTTCTGAAGTCTGCATATCCACCATAGTTATTATTTGTCATTTTCCTACTGTCTTTCGACACAGTGGCATTTGCTTTCTCAGAATCCTCTGCCCAAAAGTGAATTCAGATTTCTTCACAGTCATCTTACCACAAACCATGGTTTATGGACAATTTTGGGTTTACCGGATTTAGCTTTTGTCAGATACGGCATTTGAGTTTAGGCTCTCCCAATACACCGACACGTCTATGGGCTATGACCTATATACATGCTTTTTCACTCTGTATGACCTACGTGCATTAACGATAGTTTTTCAGCACCTATCTATCGACTTTCTTTACGATGCTTATAGAAGTTCATTCATCATTAGCCTTGCTCGCCTTTCTCTCGCCCTCCGCCAAATATTATCAGGAAAATACCTAACAATACGGTGCAATGACAAAGATTGGGCTTTACCCATCATGCAACCCACCCCACCGTTGCCAGTGACGCAGTTTCAGGGGAGAATAACCCGCATAGCAGGGTTAACAACATATTAATAGTTGTACTGACATAAAAACCCTAAAAAGAGTTTCTATAACAAAATTTAAAAGCCAATTGTCCGTCGCACAAAAAAATAAAAAAAAGGCAAGGACCTAATTAAGCCCTTGTCCATTCACAAATGTTAATTAAGATATCATTTCCTAAACCATCAGGTTGGTTTCC
>DEJH01000059.1 GCA_002353275.1 Caryophanales bacterium UBA2753
TCAAGATATTAAAGAATAAGGTCAATATCTCTTTTGATAATGCGAATAAATTATCTATAGATAAAGAAGTATTCACAAATTTCTATCTATATGAAGGAAAAGAATTAAGTAAAGAAGAATATAAATCTATTTTAGAGCTTAATGACACTAATAAGTTATTACAGTATGCTTTAAAATTAAGAAGTAAAGCAATCTATAGTGAATATAAATTAAGAGAAAAGTTATATTCTAAAGAGGCGAGCAAAAGAAGTGTTGATAAAGTGATTAAAATCTTAAAAGGATATGACCTTATAGATGATAAAGCTTACGCTAGCGATTTAGTGGAATATTATAACTCCTTAAATTATGGAGAGAATAAGATCAAAACTAAGTTATCTGAAAAAGGGATATTTAAAGAAACAATTGATAAAATGAAGTTCCCTATTTCTATAGAAAAGAAAAAGGCAAATAATTTACTCCCTAAACTAGAAAAGAAATATGATAAATATAACGCTTCTAGTAGGAAGTCTCATATTTATAATGCTTATATACTAGAAGGATATAGCAAAGATTTAGCAAGTGAGATGACTAATAAAATAAAAGAGCCTAATAAAAGCGATGAATTAATAAAGTTAAAAAGTGATTATTTAAAAACAAAAACTAGACTAGAAAGAAAATATAAAGGTAAAGAATTAAAACAAAAGATATTGTCTTCTTTATTAACCAAGGGTTATAAGATGAATGATATCTTAAAGGTCATATAGGAGGATTTATATAAATATGGTATTACTTAAAGATTTATTAGAAGGAGATAGAACCTCTATTCAAGCTTTAGTGGGTTCAGTATCTAATGGCACCAATAAAAGTGGGTCTCCATATTTAAATGTGGAATTAAGAGATAATTCTGGAAGCTTAGCCGCGAAAAAGTGGGAAGTGGACGGCAGCGATAAAGATATCTTTGTCGTGGGTAATATTGTGGAAGTGATGATTGAAGTTATTAAATATAATGATTCGCTTCAAGGGAAGATCTTAGGAGCGAAGTTATTAGATTTAGATAATATTGATGTCACAAGATTTATTAAAGCTCCTCCAATTCCTAAAGAAGAATTAATATCTAGATTTAATAAACTTGTATCTTCTATTAAAGATAAAGACTGCAAGGCTTTATTAGATTATTTTATTAAGAAGTTTGGAGAGAAGATTTATGTTTCTCCTGCAGCAGCGTCTGTTCATCATGAATTCTCTAGTGGCTTATTAATGCATTCGGTATCTTTAGGGGAACACGCAGATTATTTTGCTAAATATTATCCTGATATTAATCGAGACTTATTAGTAACAGGCGCTTTGCTCCATGACTTTGGCAAGATGATTGAATTAGAAGGCCCAGCAGTTTATCACTATTCGTTAGAAGGTAAATTACTTGGTCATATATCTATTATGTGTGGAGAACTTAGAATAGCCACTAAAGAATTAGGCTTAACTAGTGAAGTACCTCTACTATTAGAACATATGGTGTTATCTCATCACGGACAATTAGAATTTGGCTCTCCTGTCCTTCCTCTTACTAAGGAAGCCTTACTATTATCTATGATTGATAATTTAGATAGTAAGATGCTGGTGCTAGATAAAGCGTTCACTGATGTCGCTCCTGGGGAATTCACTCAAAAAGTATTCGCGCTTGACAGCAGAATGTTCTATAAGCCAAAAGAATAACAAATAAGGGGCTGTTAAGAAATTAGAATCTTAACGCCCTTTTTCTTATGTTAAAAAAGCCCGAAATTCGAGCTTTATGTACAATATTCTTGTCAAAGGAGGTATTGTACATGCCTTATTTTACCACGGAAAAAATCTTTTTGATGCCTTCCTTCGATATAAGTGAGAAGGAAAAACGAAATCTTGATACTTTTCTTGAAATATTAGAGAAATCTAATGCTTCTAAGATAATTGAAAAAGTAGTTTCCAAAGACACAAATGTTGGAAGAAAATCATATAATCCATATCGATTATTTGCTTCTATTATTTATGGTTTTTCTAAACATTCAGGAAGTGTGAGAAACTTAGAAGAAAGCCTGGAATTCGATCTTCGTTTTATATATCTGATGGAACAAGAAAGACCATCGTATGTTACTATATCTAAATTTCTTAACAACGTAGTTGTTCCACATCAAAAAGAATTATTTTCCAGTATAATCTCCGCTGTCATTAAGCATTTCAATATTTGCATTGATGATGTATTTTTGGATGGAACGAAATTTGAAGCTAACGCAAACAAATATAAATTTGTTTGGAAACCAACAACTTTTCATGAAAAACTAAATGCCAATATTAAAAATCTGTTAGTTAAGTATTTTGATATTCCTATTTCAAAGAAAACATTTGTTTCAAAAGAAATAGGTGAATATATAACTCTTCTTTTAGATAAAGCAAAAGAACAAGGTATTGATATAGATAATTTAAAAATGGGAAGAGGCCATAAAAAGGTTGAAATTGTCTCAGACATTAAATTACTAAATACCTATCTCAATAAATCTCTAGATTACGAAGAAAAAGAAGAAATATGTGGTGATAGAAATTCCTTTTATAAAACCGATAAAGACGCTACTGCGATGTGCTTAAAGGAGGATTATTACTCTGGATTAGGTAGCAACATGCATGCTGGATATAACATTCAAATCATTGTTAGTAAAGGCATAATTCTAAATTATTATGTTGGTCAAGAAAGAAATGATTTCTATGAATTCATCCCTTCTATTGATAGTTTTTACAAGAATTATGGATTTTATCCAACGAGAATATGCGCTGATTCAGGATATGGATCCTTGCTTAATTACCGTTATTTAAAAGAACATAAAATTGGGAATTATGTCAAATACAATATGTGGAGACAAGATGTGTCTGGCGAAAACGTAGACTACTATAAATTTGTTAATGGGAAACTCATTTGTCTTAATGGAAAAACCGCTATCGAGAAGGCGGAACACAACGGACGTCATCCGAGAGCTAAGAATAACAAGTTCTACATCATAGAAAACTGTCGTAGATGCAAGTACAAACAAATTTGCTTTAAACCAATCAAAAACAAAAAGACCACATCTAGAGTATTCGAAACCAATGAAGAGATGTATCTATATAAAGAAGAAGCTAGGCAAAATCTGCTTTCAATAAAAGGAATAGAAATGAGAGTTAATAGAAGCTCTCAAGTTGAAGGTGCTTTTGGAGTCATTAAACAGGATATGAATTATGAAAGAATTAGAAGAAGAGGATTAGAAAAAGTATCCGCAGAAATAATGCTTGTATGTTTGGGATATGTAATTAGAAAAGTATTCGGCTTAATTGATGGAACTGGAAGCATTGAATATTGGAAAGCTCCAGATGGATTAGAACCAGAGAAAATTCCATCGATAAATATCGAAAAAATCTTGAATAAAAAGCCAAGAAAAGGCAAAAATGAAACGCTAAGAAAATCATATAAAAGGGCAAATTAACAATTTCTTAACAACGTAGTTGTTGATCAAAAGAAAAAGGGCGTTAAGATTCTAATTTCTTAACAGCCCCAATTTATATGCTTATCAATAAGTTTAGACACTACAAAGAAGAGTCATTCAATTCAAATATTATCAAGGATACGTATATTTTGGCGTTTGTGGATGAAACAATTACAGTTTTAATTATTTATTTCTTTTTCTAATTGACTAATAACTTTTAATATTTCCTCAAATGATGGATATTCTCCATATATCATCGATTTCATATCGTTGTAGTCCCTTTTTAAACGTTCAAGACTATGTTCAGCTGGTATTAATCTTATCGTACCAAACTTCGCCAAATCATATCTTGCCCAACCCCGTGGATAGAATTTCATTTTGAATAAGGCTACATCTTCTAGTAATTTTGAATCATTTAATGCTTTTTCTTTTACATTATTTCTACACATGCAATAGATGTCATAATAATGTCTGGAGTATCTTGTTGGAATTAAAGACCCGTCAGGTCTAAATGCCTCTTGATGTAAGATTGTCACTTTCTCCCAAAATGTTCTTTCTGGCGTTGTAGCAAGTAATCCAATATCAGGACTAAAAATAACATTTGGATATTCTTCGGCTATAAAAGATTTAACAGTAACTTTGTTTAGTGGAATCCATGATGCAAGAGCACCTATCTCTAATCTAATAACACTCAATATTGAGTTGTCTAAGAATGAATGTGGATAGGCAAAAACAACTGTTCCTAAATCATCTTCGTCGATATAAACGTCGCAATTAATGCCTAACTTTTGCGACAATCCACTTTTAAAATCAGGCAGAAATTCATTTTTTAGAAAAGAGAACAATCTATCTCTTGAATCCTCAATAAATTTCAATTGTTTGGTATTCGATCTCTCTTCCCATGGTTCACGAACAGAATATCCAAGTACTCTCCAGTCTAGAATTAAATCAATATCTTCAGAGAACCTTTCGATTAGATGATAGACTTTAGATAAACATGTCCCACCTTTAAAAGCAATTTTGTCTTTCCATTTTGAATGATGGAATAAATAATCAAGAGTAATGCAAACCCAAAGGTCTTTTTCTACGATTGCATTATTCATTCCTTTTTTAGCAGCGGTATTAATAATAACTGCATTTAATTCTTCTTTTGGTAATTTGATTAAGTTGTACATTATTATTCCTCCTTGCTGCATATCTTCTTAATGACTTCATATATCCATTTAGTCACATTACTAGTTTCATGAAGAAGATTATTTTTTTCT
>DEJH01000044.1 GCA_002353275.1 Caryophanales bacterium UBA2753
CCTATAAAGGGATGATTGGTGACGTCGCTGAAATATTAAGAATCACCTTAACCACGAAAAAGAATTCCCCTAATTTATATTATGTGATGCAAGTCCTTGGATTAGAGGAATGTCACAGAAGAATTAATCAAGTTCTTTCTAAATGAATATAAACGGTGGTATAATTACCACCAACTGGCCCAATGGAGAAGCGGTTTAACTCATTGCCCTCTCAAGGCAACATTCACGGGTTCGAATCCCGTTTGGGTCACCACGAAATGTTAATACTCGCTACAAAATTACTGATTAATCAGTAAGAAACACGATTGTAGCGAGTTTTATTTTAGTTTGTAGTTTATATTTCAACGAGCCATAAGGAATTTAATAATTTCATAAAAATGTTGAATTAAATATATATTTTCTATATATTTTTATCGTTAATTATTACAAAGAAGGTTTGTAAGTATGAATAAAAAGAAAGTTCTATTATCTGTTACTGCAACATCAATGATTGCTGTCACCGGTGCTGTTTTAGTTATTAATGGTGGTCTAAATAGTTCATCTGCTTTCGCTACTAATGGCGAGGTTTGGCATCATTATGCCGCCGTTGCACCTACCGAAACTACTCATGGTAGTAAAGAATTCTGGGCTAGCAGCACTGATGGATGCGCTACCCATACCTTTACCGATCCAGGAGTTACATGTGTTGAGCATAATTTCTCAACTTATGATTCGTTTGCCACTCTAACATGTGATGACGATAGATATGTTCCAAGCGGAAACGAAAGTTTAGGCATCACGCCAATGTTTTCTGCTAAAAATAAAACTGTTACCTATGGCTTATATCCACAAAAGAACGTGAACGATTCATCTCTAATTGCTGCTCTTAATGCTTTAAAAGACCCAGAATCTAATGGCTGGTATTTATATAATAATGAATATTACGCTAAAGTTGCGGCTAAACCATATGATTCAAGTTACAAATTTGACAATGGCACAACCATCGTAACGGGAACCACTTATTGGTTTAAATGCGAGCCTATCGTGTGGAACGTCCTGAGCAATAGCAACGGCAAATGCTACGTCCTCTCGTCGGTTTTGCTCGACGCCCATTATTATTACTATGAAACATCTAGCAGAACTATCGGTGGCAAGACTGTTTATGCCAACAACTACGAATACAGCGATATTCGTACATGGCTTAATAATGGCTTCTATAGTTCTGCATTTGCTTTAGGAAATAGCCATATTCAAACAACAACTGTTAAAAATGGTGCTTCCACAACGAATTCAAAAGATAATCCATATGCATGCGCCAATACCGAGGACAAGGTGTTCCTGCCAAGCTATCAGAACTATATCAACGATAGTTATGGCTTCTCAACTTCAACATCTTCAACGAATACCAGATACTGCAGGACCACTGACTGGGCTAGAGCAAGAGGCGCTTGGTATTCAACCGGCTATAATGGCTACTATTGGACTCGTTCTCCTCGCAGCGACCACTCCTACAGCGCGTGGTGTGTCAACGACGATGGTTGCCTCGACGGCAACCGCCGCCCCGTCAACCACAAGTTCGTCAGCGTGCGCCCTGCCATCAAGATTGCGTAGTTTACGAAGCAATAACCAAAAAAATATAAAGCTCACTTCGGTGGGCTTTTAAATTTGACTAGGAATTTGCTTTTATCGTTTTTTAAAGAAAACCCACCTTTTGTGGACTTCAATTAATCACTTTATTTGCGGTTTTTCTTCTTATATTCATCTAAGAATTGGCTTGGTATGACTGTTCCACCTTTACAAAATGGACATTCGAGTTCTGGAACATCAACATCATCGAATTCAAACATTTCTAAAAGAAGGTCATATTCAATTTCATCTTTATGACCGCATTTTAAACAAATGAGCTCGACATATTCATCGTAAATATCTCTTTTAATAAATTCTTCTACGTCGATATTTGCGTTTTCGAAATAATTATAATCTTCAACTCTTTGTCTTTTTTCTTCTTCTGATACAGGTATTTTTTTAGTAATTAGTTTTCGCATTATGTAGGTCCTCCATAATAAGAAGCTTCATAAGCAAATATCATTTCATATCCACATTGGCATAATAACGGATTATATCCAAATGCCCATAGTATTCCATGCTTATATGTGTTTCTTAAAATAAGTTCATCGATATCTTTGCTCGTAAATAGTTTACTACCACATATGTATTTTTGATAACTAGCGTTGCTATAAAACCCATAATATCTAATTTGTTGGAATCCTTTTTCTGGAATGTGGATGATTAATTTCTTGATAAAATCATCAACATTATCAACTATTTCTTGTCTACCTAATTTATCTTCCTCGTTAGTAGTGTTGTCATCTTCATGAGGATCGTAATACCAATATATTTTCTTTTCGATTTTATCGTATCTAGTTAATCTTCTTTCTGATATTGCGGGATGAGATGCATATCTAGCAATATAATTAGCCATTGCTTTTACTGAGCTAATAGAAGTATCACTAGTTTGTTTTGGACCATAAAAATAGCTACCTTTATTGCATCTTTTCTTTACCGCTTCACATAGTGATTTAATTTGTTTTAGTGATACTTTATTGTTTTCATTTTTCTTAAATAAGTTAACTATCTTACTCGTGATAGTGAATAAAAATACTTTTCTAAGAGCGTCAAAATGAAGATAATCCGATTTATGAATTACTCCATCCTTAGTTATATAGTTTTCAGCGTATAAAACATGGATGTGAGGATGCCATTTCAAATCTCTTCCATAAGTATGAAGAAAACAAATAAAGCCTAGTCTTCTTCCTTCTTACTTATATGCCTTTGGAGCGTGTCTTTTAAACATAAAAACAAGTGATTCATTTACCGAAGCAAATAGTTCACCTAGTAATCTTCTGTCTATTCTAAATAAAGGTCTAAGCTCAGGAGGAATAGTGAAGACTAATTGTCTATGATTCATCTTTAATATTTTCTTAGAAACACTTATGGCAATTTTATCTCGATATTTCTTCCCACATTTAGGGCAAAATCTCGATTTACATGTTTTAGTGATGATTTGAGTGTTATTACAGTTAGGGCATCTAAAAACAAAGACTCCATTTTTAGGATTTTGACAATCCATCATATCAGCGACATTTTTCTTTATTGATTCTCTTATTGGATTATCAGGATTATCGTATTTTGCTAAAAAGGAATCCCAATTATCTAAAAAGATATCTTGAATGGAAATATCTCCAATATATTTTCTCCCATCTTTACTGTTATTGATTTTTCTTACTTCATTAAAATATGTTTCTTTACCAGCAAGTCTAGCAATTCTTAATCTTTCATAAAACTGTGGTTTCTTATAGAATGTATCGTTTTTAAAATCGGAGTTCCTATATTTTTTGCCCATGAGAATATTATAAAAAATCTGCATCCAAATATCAGGAGGCAGATTTATAGGTGATTATTTTTAATCACTTTTGTTCTTAAATATAGTTTATAATACTTGTTGGTGATTAATATGTTTAATAAACATGATATTAAAAGAGATACTTGTCAGCTTAGGGGAAGACAAGCCAAAAAAGGCTATGACTGGTGGTGGCATTCTTTTACTGCCTATAACAAGAAAACTGGAGAAACTAAACCCTTTTATATTGAATTCTTTTTATGTAATCCAAAACTAGGTAGATTTCGTCCAGTATATGGACAGTTAAAAGAAAATCAAGAAAAAGGCATTAGGCCATCATATTTGATGGTGAATGTTGGCTGTTGGGGTAAAGACCATAGACAACTCCATAGATTCTTTGGCTGGAAACAAATCCAAGTTAACTATAAGTCTCCTTTTGAAATTAGAGCGGATAATTGCTATTTAACGGAAACAGAAACGCATGGAGACGTGAATGTTTCTAAAGCTGACTCTAAAGAGCATCCAGAATATATGTCTGACTATGGACATATCAAATGGGATTTAAAAATTAGAAAAGACATTGCCTATAATGTTGGCTATGGCGCATCTACTTTATTTAGAAAACTTCAATTATTTGAAATGTTTTGGCACGTTGAAGGTATGAAATCCTATTTTGAAGGTAGTATTTTTTTAGACGATGAAGAATATGTAGTTAGAAAAGAAGATTGCTATGGCTATAGCGATAAAAACTGGGGAAAGAACTTTACTTCTCCTTGGGTGTGGTTATCTTCTAATAACTTAGTAAGTAAAATAAGCGGAAGAAGATTATGTAACTCTGCCTTTGATGTTGGTGGAGGTAGACCAAAAATTGGCTGTATCGCTTTAAATAGAAAATTATTATCTGCTTTCTATATTGAAGGAAAAGAATATGAGTTCAATTTCTCTAAATTTTGGACATTTACTAGAACAAGTTTTGATTCCCATGAAACTAGTGATGAGATCTTATGGAGAGTGGAACAAAAGACTTGGAGAAAGAAAGTAGTGGTTGAAGTGTCTTGTAAAAAAGAAGACATGCTACTTATTAATTATGAATCTCCTGACGGAAAGAAACTCCATAACCGTTTATGGAATGGAGGAAATGGTAAGGGCACTATATATTTATATAAAGGCAAGAAACTCATTGAAGAGATTTGGGCGGAGAATATTGGCTGCGAATATGGAGAATATGAGAAAAATAAGTAAAAACTTATAGTATAAAATTTTAAATACACTTATTATTATTTTTGGAGTTAAACATATATGTTCGCGATTGGAATTGATATTGGTGGCACCTCAATAAAAGGTGCGATAGTAAATGACACTGGCAAAGTATTAACTAGATTCGCTATGGACGTTAATAAGAACGCGAGTGGGGAAGATGAAGTTAATAGATTTTGTGATGTGATGATTAAATCAATTAATGACTATGATAATTCCATTAAACTTGAAGGTATTGGCATTGGTATGCCAGGTATCTTAGATATGGATAAAGGTGTTGTTATTACTTCTCCTAATCTACCTAAATGGAACGGACTACATATTTCTAAATTAATTTCTAAAAGAATGGGTTTACCTGTTTATATTAATAACGACGCTAATGTTGCCACTCTAGGAGAAGCAAGATTTGGTAGCGGCAAAGAATATAGCAATTTAATTATGTTAACTCTAGGCACTGGTGTTGGTGGTGGCATCATTATTGATAACAAGTTATATGATGGTAATAAACATATGGGTGCTGAACTTGGTCATATGGTTATTAGAGTAAACGGAGAAAAATGTGGCTGTGGAAGAAGAGGCTGCTTTGAAGCATATGCCTCCGCAACTGCGTTAATTAGAGATACAAAAAAAGAAATGGATAAATGTCCTGATTCATTAATGCATGATGTAAGTAAGGAATTAGGAAAGATAAATGCTAAAGTGGTCTTTGAAGCCTCTAGAAGAGGAGATAAAGCCGCGATTAGAGTAATGAAAAGATATGTAAATTATTTATCAGAAGGAATCCTTAATTACTGCAATATCTTTAGACCAGAGGTTGTCGTTCTTTCTGGAGGTGTCGCTAATGAAGGCGATTATCTATTAGATCAAGTTAGACATTATTTGAAAAATCATAAATACGGAATGAAAGGATCACCAAAAGTAGAATTAAAAGTTGCCTCTTTAGGTTATGATTCTGGCAAAATAGGGGCGGCTTGTTTAGTTTTTGAATAAAATTATGAAATATTACTTATTTATTAGATTATTTGTCTTAACAGTTTTTGCGGTTTTAATTGGTGTTTTTGCTCGTAACTTACTTGATTTACTTCACTATTTAGTGGGGGGAGTAATGCTTTTATATGGTTTAGAAGGATTAATATTCCCGCTATTAAAAGATAGAAAAAATATGTTAAAAGAATATCAAACATTTTTAGGAGTTATCGAACTACTACTTGGCATTATCATGGTGACCACGATTAGAGATATGACTACAATCTGTGTAATGTGGGGAACTTGGACAATTGTT
>DEJH01000086.1 GCA_002353275.1 Caryophanales bacterium UBA2753
TTTTCAATCTCATATAGACCCAAAATACTTTGTTAACATTAATGAACTAAGTAATAATGGTTCAGATGATTTCTTAGATATTGATGATCTTCCGTTTAAAGAAAAATAGGTAGGGTTGTGTCTGTTTTTATAAATATAATATAGATACAGACTGTGAGGATTAATGTATGAAAAAACTATTGCCTATTATTTTATTGAGCTCAGCACTTTTGATTTCTTGTGGTTCTAATTCCAATGGTGGAACAACTCCGGCAAAGGAACCGGAAGTAGTGACCTTGTCCTTAGATAATTATGAAAAATATATAACAGGGTATATTTATGAATCTTCATCTTCGACAACTTTTAGGACATACTGGAATTTCTATGGTTCGTGTTTATGTAAATTTGAAAATGCGATTATTTACTACACAAAAAGCAATAGTTCTAGTACAACTTTACAGTGTAAATTAAGTATTTCGGGCAACGGCCAATTTGAACGTTCATATTCCGCATCTGGTAGTTCAAGCAGTCAGAGTTTTACCACAACAATCACAAACGTTACTGGACAAGTGACGATCTTATTTTAAAAAATAAATATAAAAGCGAGATTTAAAAAGTTGTCAAATTTGACGATAGGGGAAAATCGCGTTTTTTCGTTAAAGGCGAAATTGACTACAAAAGTTGTCGTGGATGACTACATTTTCAATTGTGTGAATGTTAGAATATATGTGCTTGTTGGAGGAATGAACCATGACAAACTTAAAGAAGAACATTGATCACTACATGACTGTTAAGGGCATTAAAATGTATAGTCATCTTCTTCATGAAATTGCTTTAAAGCTTGGATATAAAGGCCAAGACGCATACGATTTTGCAAACAAAGAAAAAGCAAATTTCTCCAAGATGTTAAAAGGTGAAAGGCCACTTAAATACGAATATATTATCCCTTTAGAAAAAATCTTTGGTGTTTCTCTAGCAAGAATGATGGACGAGGATTCCTACAAAATGCCGATTGGAAAGGAAATGACTCCTTACATAAAAGGATACAGGTTCTACGCGTATTTAGACGATAAAGACTTATATGAAAAAGAACTGTCTAAATTATTAAGCAAAGAAAATAAACCAATTATCCATGAGACTGATGAGTTTGGAAAAACTTTCCTTGATTATGTAGTTGAATATAACGCAGTCAATGGAGTTAGATTTTTACATGATTTTTATAAGATAAAACTTAGATTTTGGAATAATCAATTTGAAACCGAACCAAGAGGATTGATTTGGATACATGATAAGGCTGTAGAATTTTGTAGAATTGTTGCAAATATCGGAGATTTAAACTTGTTTAACGATATATTTGATTCATATTACTTATTTGCATCAAGTGGGTTTTATCTACCAAATTCACTTTATAGTCAGGATGATTTCTTTGAAATAGTGCTGGATCATGATTATTTGTTTAATGATTTGTTTGAGATCAAGACTTATACGCACAAATTAAATAGGTATGAACAAAGAACACAAGGAAGAGATATTATGACTTTTAGTTCTATCAATCCTGTTATTAATGGTTGCCTAAATTACGCGTTAAAACATTTAGACAAATATAAAAAACAAGCTGTAGAAATATTAAAATTTGGAATTAGACACAATACAAGAGTCGCAGAAGGCCTAAATGTGGATTTAAGAAGAATTTTTATAGATGAAATTGGTGGTTTGAGAGATAGAACTAATAATGATGTTTATGACATTGCAATATCTGCAAAGGTTGAAGGTGTCAAAGATGAAGAAATCAATAAGTTGGTCGCTCAGCTACCTAACTTTGAAGAAGAATTTTAGGAGTTTAATTATGGGACCTAGATGGTGTATGAATTACGATTCCGGCAATTATGAATGGATCGATGAATATGGTTATAGTTTAGATAGAGGTGAATTTGTCTACAACTATGATCATGGTGAATTTGACGATGACGATGACGACTACGATGATGACGATGATTGATAATTGACATAAACCTCCTTTCTCTACTTCCTCATGAGGGATCCCCACTAGCTTCTCCTTGCAATAATGGTGGGGATTTTCTTTATTTAAATTGAATAAAATTCAATTTAATGTAATAATAAATATATGGATACAGGTTCTATAATCATTCTTGTTTCAGTCATTGTTTTGCTTCTCATTTTCATTCCATTACTTTTCGTATCTTTCAAAGATCGAAGTGGAACAAAAAAGAAAACAAAAATTAAGAATTATGGTGATGGCTATTTTCAAACTCTAATCCAATTAGATAAAGGAGAAAGAGGCGAATATATCGTTGACAGGATGCTTAAGGAAGTCAGTGAATTTGCAGGAGGATATGCTTATCGTGAACTTAAGCTTGAAGACGAATACGGCAATTGGACTGAGATCGATAATGTCTTTATTAGTCCAATAGGAATATATTTAATTGAAACTAAAAATAGAGACGGAGTTATTACAGGCGATGAGACATCCAATAAATGGATTCAAACAAGCGGAAAATACACTCATGAAGTTGATAATCCAATTATCCAATGTCAAAGACATGAGAAGTTTTTCAAAAGAGTTATCAAGAATGTCGGGTCGGTCACTACATTAACAATCTTTGTTGCTGGAGATATATCTAACATTAAATGTAAAAATGTATTTACTTTAAAAGGTGCAGAAGAGTTCTTGATGAATAGAAAACGTATGTTGTCTGATTCCAAGATTGAATATATTAATTCACAAATATTGAAGTTCGTAAAAAATCCTCCGTTCACTCACAAGCAATATTCAAATTGGATGGAGAATCAGAAGAGAACAAATAGTAACTTTAACTGATGCATATGAGAAAAAGAACAGCAATCAAGTATGAGCCACCTGTTGATGTTTATTACGAATATCAATATGTTTTAAGTGGAATATTGGATTTTCTTAGAGATATTGATGTTCTCGAAATGAAACCTAAAGTAGATGAAAAAGACAAGGTGTTTTTAAGTGAATTAGAAATTACAACTTTTAATGACTTGCTTTTAGTAAATAAAGAAGTCGTGAAGAAAATTTATCAGAATAACAGATTATTTAGATTCATTATTGAAGCATTCGGTTACCTATATGAAAGATATGAAAGAAGTACAACAGGTTATTATGGCAAAAAAGCTATCGATATTATTAATGATGGCGAACACGAATTTTTAGAAAGACCAATTAATTTATTCCTTGTTCCAAGGCAATATGTAAGAATTTACCAAGCCTTTAAAAACCATAAAAAACGAAAGATAATCAGCTATTTTGATCTTAAGCGATACATAAATGAAAATGCGGATATGTTGTGTATAAATGGAATAGGGTCTTCATGCGGATTATCTCTATATATTTCAATCATCGTTGACTATAAGTATTGGCAACAGCTCAAAAACATTTGATCTCAGATCTCTTAGCTGCTAAGCTGC
>DEJH01000033.1:0-1976 GCA_002353275.1 Caryophanales bacterium UBA2753
ATAATTAATTCTTAAAAAATTAGGAATTAACACCACTCCACCAGAAGAAAGGATATAGTCTTTATTTAAAACAACCGAGATTTTAGTTACAAAATCTAAGATCAGTAAAATAACTCCTAACCAAATGAAAGAAGTGAAAAACCATCTTAATCCTTTTTTAAAATTATCCATTATTTATGAATCACTTTCTGACATCTTGGGCAGAGATAAGTTCCGTCTTCTTGAATAAGAGCAAGCTTAGAATAATTCCAACATCTAGAGCAGAATTTGCCTTCATGACGAGAAACTTTAACTTTGCTTACTTCATATTGATTAGCGGATAAAGATTCCACTATTTCAACTTCACTAACAACAAATATAGTTGCGAGTTCTTCTTTTGAGAAATTATTAGCAACTTCTTTAACTTCTTTATTAGTAATTTCTAAAGAAATTAATGCTTCTTGAGCAGAGCCAATCACTTTCTCATTTCGACTTTCTTCAAGAGCTTTTAAAACATCTTTTCTTAAAGCGAGAATTTTTTCAGATTCTTCAAATAATTTTGTGTCATCTCTATCTTCATAAGTTGGATAATCAAGTAATTGAACATTATTCACTCTTTCTCCTGGAAGATTTCTATTAAATTCATCCATCGTAAATGGAAGGATTGGATTTAAGATTCTGAGTAAAGTTTCACCAACCTTATATAAGACTGTTTGAATTTGTCTTCTTCTTAATGAAGATTTATCATCGCAATATAAACTATCTTTAGAAATATCTAAATAGAACGCACTTAATTCTGTTGAGCAGAAATTAAGGATTTCCATTGTTGCGCTTGAGAAGTCATATTTATCAAAGCTATTTTTAGTGATTTTCACTAAACGATTTAGCTTAGCTAAAATATATTGATCAATTCTTGAGAATTCTTTGACTTGGTCTTTAGGATCGAAGTCCGCTAAATTCCAAGAGATGAATTTTAAAGTATTTCTAATCTTACGATATTGTTCTGCGACTTGTTTGATTAAGTTTTCACCAATACGAACATCTTGTTGATAATCAATAGAAGCAGTCCAAAGTCTTAATATATCCGCTCCATAAATATTCGCGATCTTCACTGGATCAACACCGTTTCCTTTAGATTTATGCATCTGTTCGCCGTGTTCATCTAAGACCCAGCCATGACTCGTTACTGCTTTATATGGAGCAACATGATTACAAGCAACAGAAACAATTAAGGAAGAATTGAACCAACCACGATATTGATCACTACCTTCTAAATATAAGTCACTTGGATATTTAATACCTCGATCAACAAGGACTCCGTTCCAAGAAGAACCACTATCAAACCAAACATCCATGATGTCGTTTTCCTTAGTGAATTCTCCATTAGGAGAATGAGGATTAGTATATCCTTCTGGAAGTAATTCTTTAGCGGTTTTCTCATACCAAATGTTACTACCATGTTCTCTAAATAATTCTTCAACATGTTTGAAGACTTTTTCTTCAATAATTGGAGAGCCATCTTCATTATAGAAGATTGGAATTGGGACACCCCACGCTCTTTGTCGAGAAATACACCAATCGCCACGATCTTTAATCATGTTGACCATTCTATTTTCTCCCCAAGAAGGGTACCACTTAGTCTCATGAATAATTTTAATTAATTCTTCTCTAATTGGTTCAATTGAGCAGAACCATTGAGAAGTCGCTCTAAAGATTAACGGTTTTCCAGTTCTCCAATCGTGAGGATAAGAGTGGGTAAAGGTTGTATGTTTAAGTAATGAACCATTTTCTTCAATGATTTTAAGGACAGCGTCATTAGCCTTTTCATAGAAAAGGCCTTCAATTCCTTCTCCAGTTCCTGCCATCATATATCCTTTTTCATCAACAGGACAATATGGCTCTAATCCTTTTCCTGGATATTTTAAGCAGACTTGATAGTCTTCAACACCATGTCCTGGAGCGGTATGAACTAAGCCAGTACCAGCGTCATTAGTGAC
>DEJH01000033.1:2064-2651 GCA_002353275.1 Caryophanales bacterium UBA2753
CCTCTCATCTCTTTTAAGAGTTTGACATCTTCTAAACCGAGTTCTTTGGTTAAAGTTTCTTCAAATTCTTTTAAGAATACGAGTTTACCTCGATTACTTGTTTGATATTCGCCATAGATGAAATCAGGGTGAGCGGATATCGCTAAGTTAGCTGGTAAAGTCCAAGGAGTAGTTGTCCAAATAACGAGTCTAGCGTCATTATCAATCACTCCTTTTCCATCTTTAACAGGGAAAGCGACGTAAATTGAGTGAGAAAGAACATCAGCGTATTCAATTTCTGCTTCCGCTAAAGCACTTTCAGAGCTAGGAGACCAATAAACTGGCTTTAATCCTTTATAAATAAGACCAGAAAGCGCCATTTTTGAGAAAGCGTTAATTTGCATCGCTTCATATTCTTTTCTTAAAGTGAGATATGGATGATCAAAATCACCAACTAACCCAAGTCGACGAATTTGTTCTTTTTGTTTTTCGACTTGTTTTAAGGCGTATTCTTCACATTTCTTTCTAAATTCAACGATTGGAGTGGTTTTTCTATTCACTCCACTTTTGGTCACTTGGTTTTCAATTGGAAGACCATGTGTGTCCCA
>DEJH01000028.1:0-1524 GCA_002353275.1 Caryophanales bacterium UBA2753
AAGACCCTAGAAAAATGGATCTAGTTGGATAAGTCAGGAGGATTACTCCTCCTTTCTCTCCTAAGAACCCATCGTGTGACTTTCATCACAATGGGCTCAAGCAAACCTTTATCTGAAATTGTAAGATTATACAATTATCTATTCGCAAAATAATCTGATTTACTAGCGTCGTATGGACTATAGTTAAATTTAATCATGGTATGTCTTTTGATGGGATACCATGCCATTTTAACAATATGTTGTCCGTTCTTTGGGCCGGTTAACGTCCAATTATCTTTGTGTCTTCCATCGTCGTAAGGAGGATAATATTTTGATTTAATCCATTTCTTACTTTTCTTAGGATGGAGCCATTTGAGGAATTTATTGTTTTTAATCCAAATGTAATGATCCATTTGACTAAATATTTCCTTGGAAACGTAGGGTTTCCAAAAGTTTGCAATTCCTCGGATAACAGGATTAACAACCTCAATTAAACTGTCCACATTGCTTCCTTTCATCATTTCGTAAATGTCCGATATTTTATTTCTGGCTTTCTTAATACTATCTTTAGAAGGTTTAATTAAAGTTTTATGTCCTTTTTTATTATAGTATACTCTGAAATTCAGTCCTAAAAAATCAAAACCATCACGTAGATGAGAAATTTTGGTCTTGTCTTCAGCAAGGGTCAAGCCCCTTTTAACTAAATAAGGTTCAAGAATATTAGGAATTTCAAGTATATCTTCCTCTGTTTTTGCAAATATTACAAAATCATCGGCATATCGAGTCATTCGATATTTACCATGAGTTTTATAAGTAGTATAGGGTTTACCATTCCTATTGTATGTAACTTCTTTGTAGGAAATGTTTAAACAGTCCTCCATCCCATTTAAGGCTATGTTAGCCAACAGGGGAGACAATAAACCTCCTTGAGGAGTACCTTTATCATTACGGTTGAACATATTATTATCAACATAACCTGCTTTAAGAAAACGCTCAACAAGTTTGTAGTATGGAAATCCTTTAATTTGTTCAAGAATGAAATCATGGTCAAGATTATCAAAACATGACTTGTCGGATAAGTCGGGAGGATTACTCCCCCCTTCTCTCCTAAGAACCTATCGTGTACCTTTCGATACAATAGGCTCAAGTATGCATTTATCCAGTAAAATATGAGTATCTTTTGTCGCGCATATCAAAATAATCGGTTTTATCCTTATCGTAAGGACTATAATCATGTTTTATCATAATATGTCGCCTAATAGGAGTCCATTTCATTTTAATTAGATAATCACCAGTCAATGGATCAGTCAAAATCCAATTGCCAGTATATCTACCGTTATTGAAATAAGGGAAATATCTTTGTTTAATCCACTTTTTACCTTTGTTTCCATGTAGTCTTCGCAAGAACTTATATATTTTATTCCAAATATAATCATCCATAGCACAGAATACTTTCTTTGAAACAACATGTCTCCAATAATTAGCAGTACCTCGAATGACTGGATTCAGTCGCCTTATTAAAACTCCCACATTATTTCCATAACA
>DEJH01000028.1:1567-4678 GCA_002353275.1 Caryophanales bacterium UBA2753
TGGTTTTATATTGTCTAAAATTGTCGGATAAAAGGATTAGATTGCTCTAATCCCCTCTCCTAAGAACCGTGCTTATGCCTTTCAACATACATCGGCTCAAGCAGACTTTTATCCAAATATAACAACTTTATTATCATTGTTAGTGGCGTTGATTGAAATATGCAATTTTACTTTTATCAAAGGGTGAGTAGTTATGTTTTATCATAGTGTGCCGACTTATCTTTGTCCAACTCATACGAGCAATATGTTTTCCAGAATTGGGAGCAGTTAAAAGCCACTTATCTTCATGTTTGCCATCATTATAATACGAAAAATACTTTTCCCTAATCCACCACCATCCTTTATTAGGATGAAGATGTTTAAGAAACTTTTTGGTTTTAATCCAAATATAGTGATCCATTTTCGAAAATATTTCGCTTGAAACCATAGGCTTCCAGAATTCAGCTACACCCTCAATAAATGGGTTTAACTTATCTATGAGAGCATCCACGTTATGACCTTTCATTAAACGAAAAATTTCAGATATTCCTTGTTTAAAACTTTTAACACTATCCTTTGATGGCTTAATAATAATTTTATTGCCATCTTTTGTGTTGAATTGCCTAATTTCAAAACCCAGAAAATTAACTCCTTCAGAAATATGAGAAATCTTTGTTTTCTCTTCTGAAAGCGTTAAACCCCTTTCTTCGAAATAAGAATTAAGAATATCATAAATTCTATCTGCATCATCTTTTGTTTTAGCAAATATGATAAAATCATCGGCATATCGAGTCATACGATAATTTCCTTTAGCAATAAAAGTTTCATAGACTCCAATATCCTTATTTACTCTCTTCCTCCTATAAGATATTCCCAAATAGTTCTCCATTCCAGTTAATGCAATATTAGCAAGTAATGGTGAGAGAAGTCCACCCTGCGGCGTACCCTTGTCTGATTCATAAAATACATCATTATCCACATAACCTGCTTTAAGAATCTTTTCCACAACATCACAAAAAGGAAAAGTATTTATCTGATTTAAAATAAAATCATGACTTAGTGTATCAAAGCATGCTTGGAAATCTCCTTCAAATGCCCAACACCAATTTCCGTTTTTGGTGTTATAAAATATTCTTTCGACTGCATCATGAACTCTTCGTGCAGGCCTAAAACCATAACTGGTCGGTTCAAAGAGAACTTCCCACTGTGGCTCTAAGACTATACGAATCATTTCTTGAATAACCCTATCAATAATAGTCGGTATTCCAAGAGAACGGAATTTACCATTTTTCTTAGGAATATACACCCTTAATGTAGGTTGAGGAGTGTAAGATTTAAGGTTGATGTTTCTAATTTTGTAAAATAAATCTTCACGAGATTTATTACTTAAAGCTCTGTAACCATCAATTCCCGGAGTTCTTCTACCTTTATTGAGTTGAGTGACTCTTCTAATAGCAATCAATATTGTTGCTTTACTATGTATCAACATCCTTTGTAAATTTCTAACTTTTCGATAATCATTATTACATTCGGCATCATATATTCGTCTTTGTTGTTTAACTACATATTTATTGGTCTTATACCAATCAATATCAGACCAATTAATAACGTCTAGCGTTGTGGACTCACAAATCTTATGATTTTGAGCATTAATCATCACTAATCACCATCCTTTAATAAACACTTTAAACAATTATACAAATGTTGTCCACCATTCAAAATTCAGCAATGTCACCATCCTTCAAAATATTTAATTTGAAGTATCCGTTCACAGTTATTATATTCCCATCTTTCCTGCTGTCTTTCGACTACAAACGGCATTTGCTTCTTTTGAAATCCTATACCCTACACAGAATTCAGTTTCATTCACAATCCACCTACCTTCCAATTAATCGTCGAAAGGACTGTGAATAGGGCTTACCGAGTTGGGCTTCAGTCAGATACGAATAAGGAAGGTTCAATCTATACCCCGACAAACATACGGGTTGCAAAATACAAATACGGCTTCAATATTTGTTTCCTGTTTGTAACATAATAGTATCCAAAGTTTTTTTTTGGAACTGTATTCCCACCTATTATTTTTCCTAACGAGGCTTACAATTGTTCACATAACGTTAACCATCTTATTCTTTCTCTAGCCGGCAAATAATGGAATACTCTCATTTGCTTCGGCATTCAATCATGCAACCTCCTAATCAATTACTCAATTAGAAGTTTCATGGGAGAAAATCCCAATGCAACAGGGATTGAAACAAATTGTTTCACTGACACAGTATGGGGAATAAAGCCCCTAGCTCGTCGCACGAAACCTAAGAAATTGAATCCTTCGGAAATATGTTTAATGAATGTTTTATCCTCGGCTAAAACCAAACCTCTTTCGTCAAGATAAGGTTGTAAGATGCTTTCGACTTTCAGTATATCTTCTTTAGATTGTGCAAAAATCAAAAAATCATCGGCATACCTTACCATACGGTATTTGCCCCTAGAAGCATATGTTATTCCTCTTTTATTTTCATATCTAGCGTATGATATACCTAATATTTCTTCCATACCATGTAGTGCAATATTTGCAAGTAATGGAGAAAGTAATCCTCCTTGAGGAGTTCCTTCAAGAGTATTATGAAATACACCATTATCAACATATCCAGCTTCCAAAAATCTTTTAACAAGATTATAATGAGGAAATCCTTTGATTTGTTTAAGTATGAAATCATGATTAAGTGCATCAAAGCAAGAGCGAAAATCTCCTTCGTACACCCAACACCATTTATTCCATTTGATATTATAGTGTATTCTTCTCGCAGCATCGTGTGTACTTCTTTTGGGACGAAATCCATAACTTGTAGGTTCAAATTTCGCTTCCCATTCGGGTTCTAATGCCATACGAATTATCTCCTGATAAATACGGTCTTTAATAGTGGGAATACCCAAAGACCTTAATTTACCGTTCTTTTTAGGAATGTATTTTCGATACACAGGTTTAGGTTTATGTAGTTTCATTTTCTCCTTTTTGAGCATGTCAAATAGTTTACCACGAGCACGGTCACTTGTAGCTTTAAAACCATCAATGCCCGGAGTAGATTTTCCTTTATTTTCTTTAGTAACTCTATTAATTGCTTTTAACAAAGCAGA
>DEJH01000028.1:4755-5059 GCA_002353275.1 Caryophanales bacterium UBA2753
TTTACTAGCACGATATATTCGTTTTTGCAAACTATCTACATGCCGATTGACTTTGTACCATTTAATACTTTTCCAATCGGTTGCATCTGGTTTCGCGGGCTCACAAATGTTATCATTTGGAGTTAATCTCATTATTGGTCACCATCCTTTAATAGTTTTATACAAATACGCATTATATACACGTTGCATACCATTCAAAAGTCAGCCAGGTTATCCCTGCCACTCACAATGGAGTGATATCCGTTCACAGTTACATATCTTCATTTTTTCCTGCTACCTTTCGGTTAATAACGGCATTTGCTTT
>DEJH01000019.1:0-4073 GCA_002353275.1 Caryophanales bacterium UBA2753
AAAGACGAAATTGAGCAATCTAAGCGGGCTCTTTCGCTTTTAGGATGCAAAATCGTCTCAATTAATGAATTAGAATTACCTGAATCTAAAGAAACTAGAATTAATATCGTTATTCAAAAAGAAAAAGATACAAACAAGAAATATCCAAGATTGTATAAGGATATAGTTAACAAACCATTGTAGTTGATTTACAATATAAACACTTCAGGGCAGCGAATTAGCGCGACCGGCGGTATACCCCGCAAGCCAAATGGCATGAACTAGTGAAATTCTAGTGGCGACAGTAAAGTCTGGATGAGAGAAGTAGATAGTTTATTTCTATTTTGTAGCCCCTGAAGAGAAGGGCTATTTTTTATGAAAAAAGAAAGAAGAAAAGTTAGCGAAACAATTTCGCGTATGTCAATTATTGCCATGCTCTCAGCGCTTGGTTTTGTTTTAATGGCGTTTGCCCAATTCCCTTATCCTTTAGCTCCTTGGCTTAAAGTTGAAGTAAGTGAGATTGTCACTTTAATTGCATATGCTTTGTATGGTTTACCAGGTGGGATAGCTGTTGCTATTATTAAAACCGGTCTCAATTTAGCGGTCCATGGTCCAGTTGGATTAGGAATTGGAGATTTAACTGCATTATTTACATCTTGCATGTTTATTCTTGGCTTATTTTTAACTAGCCACGTCTTCAAATGGTTTAAAAAAGGAATATGGTTTAGAATTCTTTCTTATTTATTCATTGCTATACTCGTATCAACAATTTTAACCGCTTTAAACGCGATTGTTATTACTCCTTCTTATTTAACTGTATTTGGTCCAAATCCTCATTTTTCTACTTGTTTTGATGAAGGCGTGATTCAAAGCGTCAGTAAATTTATCACTAAAGTTGATGACCCTAATGTTAATGCTGGTTCATATCTAGGATTAATATGTTCAATCTACTATCCATTTAATTTAATTAAAGTAGTGGCCTGCTGCTTCGTATATGAAATCTTATTCAATAGACTAATCTTTGTCTTTATGAGAAAGTCAGAATTCTTCAAGAAATATTTCGTCGGAGATATTTTCCATAAAGAAAATGAAAAACCATCTCCAAACGAAGATGGTGGTATTGAGCAAAAAGAAAACTAGGCAACTCGCCTAGTTTTTATATCATTACTCTTCAACAGAGATTGCACCAACTGGGCAGACACTAACGGCTTCTTCTTCGCCTTCTCCAGTAACTGGTTCTGCTAAACCAGCATCGCCGATTGCAAAATCATCTGGATATGTTCCTGCACAACATCCGCAACCAATGCATAAGCCTTGATCGACTTTGACTCTCTTTTTAGCCATCGATATTTACCTCCTAGGTTTGGAATTATTATATATCTTGATTAACTATTTTGCTATTTAATATTAGATAAAATAAAATTGTACATATGAATATCGCTCTAATTGTCTTTGCAGGTATAGGTGAAAGAATGAACTCTTCCATCCCTAAACAATTTATTAAAGTTAATGGAAAAGAGCTCGTTTCTTATACGATAAACGCTTTTATTAATAATCCAAATATTGATGAAATTATCTTAGTTACACATAAGGATTATGTTGACCATGTTAAGTCTTTTAATTATCAAAAAGTATCTTTAGTTATTGCCGGAGGTAATTCTCGACAAGAATCAGTGAGAAAGGGACTTAACGCAAAAGAATTTAAAGATGAAGATGTTGTTTTAATTCATGATGGTGATCGTCCTTTAGTGACTGACTCTCTTATTAATAAATCAATTTATTTAATTGATAGATATGACGCTATTTGTCCTTATCTCGATCATCAAGATGCAATAAAAGAAATATCTAATCTTGGAAGAACAAAATTAATCAATGGCAAAGAGAGTGATGTTCAAACTCCTCAAGTCTTTAGATATGGATTAATTAAAAATGCTCATAATAATAAAAAAGACCAAGTGTTTTCAGATGACATTGGTCTAATCGAAGATGAGTGTAAAGTTTGCTATCTTGAAGGAGATAAGTATAATTTTAAGATAACAACGGAAAAAGACTTAAAATATTTTGAGAAAATCGTATGCAAAAAATAAAAGAAGATATCTTAAAAAACCTTAAGGCTTATATCATTACATTAATTATTTCTCTCCTAATTGGGTTAGGTTTGTTTTTAACATTCTTTTTGCTCAATAAAGGAATAGCCGGAGCAATTGATGGTACTGGTATACCAGGAGCTATTCTTCTAGGGGTAGGCTTACTATGTTGGATTGGTCGATTAGGAACTTTTGACTCTATGAGTTATGGTTTTTCTCAAATGTTCACTTCAATGTTTGGAAGAAAGGCCAATAAATATCATGATTTTAATGCCTATGTAGATGACAAAAGAGTCAAGAGAAAATCTGCTTCACATTATTACTTAGTAATAATGATTGTTGGTGCTCTCTTTCTAATTGCTCTTGGTGTTTTAATGATTTATAAAAACGCTGTTTATAACGTATAATTTGACAAAAAAATAATAAGAGAAGAACGGAGAAATCCGTTTTTTTCTTGAAAAAGTGTTTGCAACTCTTGCGCGTAATAATATATATTTATACACAAATACTACTTACGTGCCCATAGACACGAGAAAGGAAGGTAAATATGATTGCAACAAAAATTGCAGCCTTGTTAGTAGGAATTACTCTCGGCACAAATATTGCGATTGAAGCACGTCCAGTAAGAGAAAGTGCTATGAAGCGTGATACGAAAATCATCGTCGAAGTTGACCGTTCGTTGGAAAGCTTAACTTCTGAAGGTGTTAAAAACGTTCAAGACATGCTTTATAACTCTATCAAACGTAATGTTACTTCAAACATTCGTCTTGTTTCTTCTTATAACGTCCTCAATAACGCTTTTGCAATATCAATCAATAGCAGCTATATCGATGCTGTTAAAGCCTTACCAGGAGTTAAGAGTGTGACTGAAAATAAAGTCAGAATCCTTGCTCCACAATCAGAAGCAGTCTTAACCGATGGTGAATCAACTGGTGATTATGGTGGAAGCACTAATGAGAGTGCGGTCACTATGAAAAAACCAGGAGCTAATGAAGAGTTAACAGGTTCAACTAATGATGGAGAAGGAACTGTTATCGCTATTCTTGATAACGAATTCTTCTTTAGAGCCCCTAATAGTGAAGAAGCAGCTTTCAAACATGAAACATTCTCAGAATTAGACAGCTCTGTTAAAGTTCGTTGGACTGAACGCCCAAATATTGAAGCTCTTGATTTACACATTTGGAATTCCAAAGTCGATGAATATGATTCTCAAAGTGGTTATCGTTGGAGAACAACCATTAAAAACGCCACTATGGGAGATGAAGGATCTTGCTATTTAAATAACAAAGTTCCATTCTATTTCGACTATGGTGGAGAAAGAGAATCTCAATCAGGTGACTATAACGAAGATATGGATGTCCATTCCTGGACTTCATATCACGGTAGTCACGTCGCTTCTATTGCTGCTGGTAATGCTCCTACATATAAAGGTATCGCTCCAAAAGCTCAACTCGTCTGTATGAAAGTCTTCACAAACTTTGAAGCCAGTAAAGTTGATAAAGCTCTTGGATTCTCAGATTCTTCAGGTGCTTACGATATCCCAATTCTTAACGCTCTTGAGGACTGTATTAAACTCGGAGTTGATGGCATCAATATGTCACTTGGTAGTAACCTTGATGACTTTGATGATGAAACCATCGCCATGAGAACATTAAAGAAGCTTGCTGATAAAGGCATCTTATCTGCGATTTCTGCAGGTAATGCTGGTAAGACCTCTTATAACTTCGCTGGAGGATATGGTAACTGGACAAGCGAAATGGTGGAAACTGGAATTCTTTCTGGTTACGCTAACCAAACCGAATCCATGACCATTGCTTCTGGTCAACCAAATAAAACTTATTACGAATCCGCATTCCACTATAACGGAATTAATATTCCATTTAAGGATCAAGTTTGTAATACCGGTAACTCCTCTGAATATGAAGAAGATGAAGAACATTTCATGAAAGACCTCATCCCAACAGGTGATGATAAATCCATTGAATGGGCTTATATTCCAGGATTTGG
>DEJH01000019.1:4117-8532 GCA_002353275.1 Caryophanales bacterium UBA2753
CAAAACGCTCTTGATGCTGATGGAGGACGTCCAATTGGTGTTTGTATTATTAACAATGACCCAACAGCAACTGACTTTAACTTCAGATGTTCGTTCGGTGATTATAAACCACCAATCCCTGTTGCTCTTGTCTTGTTCAAAGATAAGTCAACATTCCAATCCGCTGAAGGTGGACAAGGTAAATTCACCATTATCAGTGAAAAAGTTGATTTGAATCCTAGCGGATACACAATGTCAACATTCTCATCTGATGGAGCAAAATTTGATTTAGATTTAAAACCAGAAATCACTGCTCCAGGTGATTACATTAGAGGAGCTGTACCTCCACAAAAGAAAGAAGATAAAGCAAGTAGACCACTTTCTACTTATGAATTCTTATCAGGTACATCTATGTCTGCTCCTAACTATGCAGGCGCTCAATCTGTTGTCCTCTCTAAAAAAGCGGTTGAATTAAAAGATGATGAAGCAGCATATAACGCATATCGCAAAACTGTTGATATGAGACTTATGTCCACTGCTCATCCAATGAATGATTATGATCCTGCTCCTGAAGTCAATCCTAATTACGATGACCCAAGAAGCACTGATTCACAAGGCGTCCTCCACTGGGGTTATAAATCTTCACCAAGATTACAAGGTGCAGGTATGGCTGATATCGGCGGAGCATATAATACTTCCGTTTATCTTGAAGGCCTTGATTTACAAGGTAACCCAATCGGTAAATCTAAAATTGCTTTAAGAAATAGTGAAGAAATTAATAATGGCACTGTAAACTTAAAATTCAGAGCCCATAACGAAGGTACAGCTAGTAAAACATATCACGCTAGCTACACCATCATGAGACCAGCGATTAAAGAATCTAATGAAATCGTCTCTCGTGATTATAATTATGTTGGTGAAGTTGATACATATTCCAACCTCCCAGGACTTGAATATGGTAAAGAAGAAGTTAGAACTGGTGGTATTAAAGAATATGTTAAAGCTTGGACAAGTAACAAAATCGCCATTAATGATGTCTTCAAGATTACAAGAGAACTCGAATATGAAGTTCTTAATGAAGATCCTGCAACTAAAGAAACTGAACCATTAATTAAAAAGACAATGCCTATCGGTAGATATGTCTGTACCGCAATTAATGTTGTTCCTGATCCAGATCCAACTAAGGAATCACATAATGTTGCAACATTTGAAGTGTATGGTTCTTCAGAATATCAATCCACACAAGATTACTTAATAAAAGTTGTCGATTGTGGAGATATCACCATTGAACCAGGCGATCACGATATTAGTCTCACTTCTTATAGCTTAACTAGCGAAGAAAAAGAGGATATCCTTGATTTCTTCAAATATGGTTCCTATTTAGAAGGATTTGTCACCTTAGATGAAGCTGGTGAAAATGGAATCGACCTTGGTATGCCATGGCTCGGATTCTTCGCTGGTGAAGGACAAGACTTCGGTGATGCTCCTGCTGTTGAACCATTCGAATTTGAAAAAAATAGTTCAACCATCTATCCAAGTGAATTAGTTAACGATGTCGCTCTTTCCTTACTTGGTAAATCTTACGCAGATATGGGAAGCTCATGGGCTACCACCTACGTTGAACCAGGTAAAGAATATGATTACGATAAACTCGTTTATAACGATGATAGCTTATCTCACATGGCTAGAATGCCAAATAGTGTCTATCACTTATTAGGTACTGACGCTAATGGAGAATATTACGATAATCCAGAAGAACATTTATATGTCGGTAATGTTCACAAATCAAATACGATGATTGTTACTCAATTTATCTTAAGATCAATTGATAATAACTACTTCACCATTACCAATAAGGCTACTGGACAAGAAGTTCTTAGAGACGCCTTAAGAGATATCCTCTTTGGTGGAAGATATGAACGTTATCCATTATATAAATCACATGTAGATGAAAACTATTTAGGTAGTGGAATTTGTGCCCATAGAGCATACGCTGAAATTCCTCTATATAATCCAGAAACTGGTATTGGATTCGATAGTGGTGATTATGAAATCACATTTAACTATTTATTAGCCTCTACTCAAGAATGGATTTCTAAGAGTTACACCATTCATCTTGATAGTGATGACCCAACCATTAGTTCAATTCAAAATGTCGGCGATTCTTTAAGATTCAATATCAACGAACCAAATCTCGACGCTGTCAGAGTTGGTTCAACTAGATACGATATGAGTGAAGCAGAAAAAGCTGGTTCTTATATCGAAATTAATAAAGATGAACTCATCGAACATATTGAAGAAAATATGAACGAAGAATATGGTACAGGTCGTTTATATATCGAAATGACTGATAAAGCCTATGGAAGAACAGGTGCAGTTATTAGATTCAAGATGAACGCCGCTGATGATTCCTATATTTGGGATCAATACACAATAATTGAACATCCAGACTTCGATATCGATAATGACTTTGAAGACTTTAGTAGTTCAATTAAATATGTCGTATATGACAGTGTTGGTATGTATAACACCGAAATTAAGGTTGACCAATATGTCAGAGTCAAACGTAGTGGTTCTACCCCTGCTCCTGCTAAATCAGGATGTGGTGGATCAATCGCTACAACCAGTATCTTACTCACTTCTCTTGCTGGAGCATTCATATTAGCAATTATGTTTGCTAGAAAAAGAAAAGTGTTAGGAGGTAAAGAATAATGAAAAAGTTTAAATATGTATTCTTATCAACTATGGCAGTTGCCTTATCATTCTCCGTTTCCGCTTGTGGTAATAACGCAGGCGGAGGAGATGTCGCTCCAGTCTTTAGCTATGATTTCATGTTTGAAAGTGGCAAAGACAAACGTATTTTCGTTGGTGAAGATCCAGAAAATCTTCTCATTCTCGAAACCAACGCTCCTGAAACGACTGAATATACAGCAACTTATAATAAAGCTAGTGATGCTGAATATTTCACATTTGAAAAAAATCTAAAAGATAAATCCGGAAAATCATTCATCATCACTCCAACAAAAGCTACTCCAGTTAGTTCAGCTGGAGTTCCTCAAACTGTTGGATTAAGAATTAAAGAAAAGAGCGTTGCTGGAAAAGGAAAATTGAAATCTTTCTATATTGAAGCAAGACATGATAAAGCTAATACCGGATATAACTTCTCAGCTGATACTGAAATGAAAGCCGATGCTTTAGGTAAACTTGAAGCTTATGCGATGAAGAATTTCTTAACAGGTATCACCTTATTTGAAAATGGTGGATATCAAAGATTCTCTTCTCGTGTAGAAGAAAGAGCACCAAGCTATGTCTCAGGATATGGATTTGGTGTCCTTACCGAAGGCAAACTCAATCCAGATAAACCTTTAACTGGTCTTGATCCACTTGACCCTTATAAGGATTATTACCGTACTGCTACAAGTTCTAACCCAGGTAATATCAATGGTTGGAAAGCTACTGGTAGCCAAATCGGGGATTTATTCGGATATATTACTTCTTCTTTCTATGGTACAAAATTAAACAAAGGTAAAACTGGTTATGTTTGGTATCCTCTTTTAGCTAATGATCCAGATTATTCTGAAGATTTAGATAACGCTGGACCAACACCACTTGATGGTGAAGAAACTGATTTAATTCATAAGAAATGGAGAATCTATGTTAAGACTGGAGATATTAAATATCGTTCTTTAGATAGCAGTTATGACAATAGACCTGTTGTTTTAGATGACTATATCCAAGCTTTTAGAACATTATTAACTCAAAAAGCAGACCTTATTCGTGGATCTGAATTAGCAACTGATACTTCATACGGCTTTAAAGGTGCTATTTCTTATTTTAGAAACACTAAAGACGCTACTGATGAATTAGCTGAAGCCGCATGGACTTCAATGGTTCATGATGACCTTTTAGGAATTAAAGGTGGTCATGATGACACCAAAGGAGATTATATCGACTTTGAATTCATTAATCCTATTGATCAATTTACTGCGATGTATACCCTTTCTAGTTCCTTATATTCACCAATTCCAAAAGATTTCTTAAAATCTATTGGTGGAGGAAGCTGGATTGTTGGTGCTGGTAATTACGGTACCAAAAACGGAACTAACGTTAAAAACAATGTTATTAATGTTGGACCATATTTCTTACAAGAGTGGGATACTCAAGAAATCGTTTTTACACAAAATCGTGAATGGTTTGAATATGTTGAATCAAAAGACACAGATAGACCAAGATATCGTATTCCTGGTGTTCACATGGAAGTCGTTACTAACGCTCAAGACCATGATGACGCTATCTTTAACGAATTTAACTCTGGAAAACTTGATTCTACTGGTATTCCTGCTAGTAGATTCTCTGAAAAAGTCGGAACTGATGTTCCTACTAAGGGAGATGCGACATTCAAATTAAATGTTAACGCTCTTGATCAAACTAGATGG
>DEJH01000054.1 GCA_002353275.1 Caryophanales bacterium UBA2753
TCACCTAAATTATTTGTGGAACCGTTTAACACTAAATTAACGATTTTTGAATAGCTATAAACACCAAAGCTTGCAGCGACAAGCATACTATATCTAAATTCATATGCCTTAGTGTCATCAACACCATAAACACAGTTATGGAATATAACTTGTAAAGAGGCTTTTGTTGCTTCTAAATCATCTTCATAGGCACTTCTATCAATTTGGGCAATAGTCCAAAGAAGAACATAATATTTTTCAGGGATAATTCCTACTATTGCTTCTAATGCAGAATGAACATCTTGATCTTCCTTATTTGTGTCAAAGTAATCAGAGATAAGAAGTAATAAATCATCAACGTAAGTAATTGTCATTCCTTTTTCACCCGCAAATTTAATTATATTAAGAATTAATTTACCAGCTGAGCCTGGGATGAGTTCTAATAGATTAGTGAGTCTAGTTTTACTCGCCTCACTCGTATGATAATCATTAATCAAAACATCGAATATATCTTTAAGAAGCTGTTGATCTGTATATTCATCTTTATTTTGAACTTCTTTACCAAGTAGTTTGAGTAATTCAAAGATCACATTCTGCAATGCTTCAATATCACTCACTTGTTCTTTTTCAGCGACATTCGCTAAATAAGAATATATAAAGGCACTAAGAAGGGTTTGGATATTGCTAGTTAGTCCAGAGATAAATCCATCATAATCGCATCCAAAGGAGGCTAACATTGAACCAAGGACATTAACATAACCTTGTTCATTATATTCTTCTACTGAAGGGACTAAATTAACTAATGAATCAAGATGAGAATCAAGCACTTCATTAGGAGACATCAATGTTGAAGTCTCTTCGATTTTGAAGGTATCAAAATTTAATGTTGAAGTTGCTTCTTTTTTGTCAAAGGCTCTACCACTTTCAAATTGTGCTGCAGTAGAAGCGCTATATTCCTTTAAATATGGAATCATCTTCTCACTACCAAAAGAAATCTCATTAGTTTCTCCATAACGAGTAAATCCCCATTTTGAAAATGGCAACTTAGTAACATAGTCACCTACTCCGACAAAGTTATGAATATAACCATATTTTTCATCTAATGGATTAATAGATCCACTACCTTGATATTCATATCCTTCAATGTTTGTGTCGTGATATTCACCTTCTCGAGGAGAGGAAACACTTAACGCCACCTTTTTATCGATACTAGCCATAACGGTGGAAGGAGTACCAATTGTATATGTATAGATGTCTTTTGTATCTAATGACACTGTGTGAGGTAGATATAAACTTGCATCCGCTAAATAAGCAGAGAACAAGTTAACAGCGGCTGCCCCTCTACTATAGCCTGCAGTGTAGACTTTGAGTTTACCTGTGATGTTGTGATTGATGATGTAGTTCTTGGTGAAACGTAACATCTCGTCTCTTGCAAGTAAGAATCCATGATGAACACCATCAGAGTCGATATTAAAATTACCTACCCATTCATCCGCATATCCGGCATTACGAGGAAAAACCGCCAATAAAGTGTAATTATCATTAGTAACTTTACGAACATTTTTACTACCAATAATTACACCTATAGAATCTTCTAAAGTAATTCCATTATTGTAGTAATAGTTCTTTTCGATATTACTAAATCCAGTAGCTTCTAAAAGTTTAGAAATCTTACTTCCAGTAATTTCACTACTACTTGAATATGACGCTCCACCAGTAATCGCAGAAAATAGAGCAAGTTCATAGTTAATTTCTTTTGTGTCTTCAAAGAACCAACTATCATCATATATGCATTTTTCTTTAAATGTATCTTCACCAACTGTACTACCGAAGTTAGACGCAATTTCTGCTTCTACTTCTTTTCGCTCACAGTTTGGTAAAAGTTGTTCAGTATTTCCTTTACAACTAACAAGTAGGAAAGGAATAGTTGATAGAACGAATAACTTACTAAATTTCATAGTTAAACCCCCAAATATTTTTATTTCGTTATCTAGTTTTTTTGATCATCAGAGTCATATAACCTGATTGAATTTATATCTTCTTGCTTAACTTTATTTTATAACTTCATTATATCAATCTCATGACACATTTTAAAAATAACTTTGTTAACGATAACAAAAATCCCCACAGTTGCTAGGAAAAAGCTAGTGGGGTTCCTTATGAGAACGAAACAGAAAGGAGGTTTCCAAAACCCTAAATAACAAATGCAAAATAGTAAGGGAGATATACTATATTTTTTTCAACCTTGATGTCACCCTCATGAAGAACGATTGATTTTCCAATTTTATCAGAGAACATTTCTTTAACTTTTTTTAAGGATTCAATATTATTTGAATCGCTTGATTTCGCCTCGACAAGATTAACTTTATTGTTTCTTCTTATAAGGAAGTCAATCTCCGCTTCTGTTTTTTTAGTCTCTTTATTCACTTTTTTATAGTAAAAAACTTTTTCTCCACTGCTTCTAATAGCCTGGGCAACAATATTTTCTATCAGCATTCCTTCATTGATGTGAAGTTTATCAAATAAAATGGCCCTATATAGTTCATTTTCTAAATAATTTTTATTTTTAAAAGCCAAAGAAACCAATAAGCCTGTATCCATCAAATAACATTTAAAATAAGGATCAATTGTAGAAAGATTAAATGCTGTTGAAATTTCACTAACATTTTCAGACATATTAATTATCATTGCATCATTAAGCCATCCTAAAGGGCCTTTGTAATCCCTGATTCTTGCATTAGGATCAACATGAGACAAAACAAATTTCTTATCGTGTTTAGATAATTCAGAAGGGATGTGCCAAAAGATATTTTTTAATGTTTCAGAATTTTCTTCTTCTTGTTCATCCATGTCTCCTTCATATAGCGTCAATATTTGCTGTTTAGCAAAATCTACTTCGCCAAAATCTTTGGTTTTAACATAAGTGAAAACAGCTTGTGGCATGCCACCCACTAACATATATGTTCTAAATAATTTTTTAATCGTATTATGCAATGATGCAAGCGGCTTAAGTGAATCATAATGTTTTCTAATAACATCAAACGTAAATTCGTCATTTACCGCCCAAAGAAACTCTTCAAAATCTAAAGGATAAACATCAAGCGGATATTCTTCTGATGGAATTAATATCTTTTTTGATTTTTTCTTAATAGATGCTAGGGAACCAGTTTCAATATAATCGTATCTTTTGTCTTCTAATAATGTTTTAAGCGCTTGACGGGCTTCTGGGAATAATTGAATTTCATCTAAGATAATAAGCGATTCTCTTTTGTATAATTTTGTTTTGTAATGGACTTGAAGCTTTTCAAATAAATCGTCAAGATCTTCTAAAGAATTAACAAACAAGTCTTTTATTTCTTTTGGAGCTTTATCAAATCTAATTTCTATATATGATTTATATTTGTCCAATCCTAGTCTATTTGCAAGAGTGGACTTTCCAACACGTCTAGGACCTCTTAAAAATAGAGCATAGTTGGGCGCTCTTTTCTCTTTCCACTCAACCATTTTGTCGTATATTTTTCTTTTAAATTCAATTTCAGGCATTTCCATAATACGAGCTCCTTTCACAATTGCGCCAAGTTTTTACAATTCAATTTTCACATTTGCGCTACTAAAAATCAATACCCATTTTCACAATTGCGCTAATTTGATATAACCTGCATAGTGTAATACACGTCCTCTTTAGGGAACATTTCGGTATTTTTATATACATTTTGTTCCCTAAATTCGATTATTACTTTGATTCAGAAATGCAAATATAAATTGTTAAACTGAAGAATTAAATAAAAAGGTGGAACATCAAAAAATTCTTTATAAAAAATCAGGGTGCTGAATAGTCAACACCCCGACTAATATTTTGTTATTTTCGCGGTTTATCCGCCTTGATTATTATTCTTTTTTGCTATCTTGTTTTTTATTTTTCTTAATGAAGAAGAGAACTAAGACGGCAATCAATAATACGCCAAATACGGAACCGATAACGATACCCGCAATCGCTCCGCCAGACAATCCTGGTTTTACAGGAGTATCATACACTGCTATTGTTTTTTCTGCTTCAATCAAAACATCATAGTTGCTAACGAGCTCTTTTTGATCTTCAGTCAAAGCATCATATGCCTCTCTCGCTTCTTGAACCTTTGCTCTACTCTCTGCAGTGTTCTCTACCGTGCCAATGTTTTCGATTAGTGCTTCAACTTCCGCCGCAGCTTCGTGATCGGCTTTCATCTTTGCGTAGTCCGCTTCTGCTTGGGTCAAGATGCTATAATTGTCAACGAGTGCCTTTTGACCTTCTGTCAATGCATCGTAAGCTTCTCTAGCCGCATCAATCTTTGCTTTACATTCAGTGGTATATTCTACTGTTCCGATATTTTCAATCAATGCTTCAACTTCCGAAGCTTTATATTCATCTATTAAGTGAGCATAGGTCGATTCAGCAGTTGTCAAAGTGCTTAAATTGTCGACGAGTGCTTTTTGGGCTTCCGTCAATGCGTTGTAGGCCGCTCTTGCAGCATCGATCTTTTGTTTACATTCGGTGGTGTATTCAACCGTACCAATGTTACCAATCAGTGCTTCAACTACTGAAGCTTCGTGTTCGTCTACTAAGGCAGCATAGTCTGCTTCAGCTTTGGTCAAGGTATCTAAGTTAGTAACGAGTGCTTTTTGAGCTTCTGTCAATGCGTTATAGGCTGCTCTTGCAGCATCAATCTTCTCTTTACATTCAGAGGTGTATACAACCGTGCCAATAGCGGCGATCAAGTCTTTCACATTGTTCGCCTTATCATTGTCGTCTGCTTCCTTGAGCTCGGCATATTTTGCTTCTGCTGCTAAAAGTTTATCAAGCGTTGCCGAGTCAATCTCGGTCTTTTGAGTTTCATTTAATGCATCATAGGCCGCTCTTGCCGCGTCAATAGCATCTTTGCTATCGAGCGTGATATTTTCAACAGCAGGAAGAGCGTTGATCTTTTCTTTTGCTACCGTAACAGCAAAGACCTCTTCAGCAGCCAATAACACATCGTAATTAGTGACAAGAGCCTTTTGATCTTCATTTGGGAGATTATCGTAAGCCGCTCTCGCTGCTTCAATGGCTTTCTTACAAGCGTCGGTGCCAACAACTGGGTTAGGAATCTCATCGATCCTCACAATCACGCCATTTGGGCCTTCAGAATAATAGATATATGGGCTAGTGGTCACGGCGCCGCTCTTACCGCCGATAGTCACTTTGCCGTAATTAGAATATACGCCACCGCCAATGGTTTGTGGAGAATTGTTACCTTTGTACAAGGTCATTTTACTAACGCCGTCGGTAATCGTAATATTGCCACAATTGCTATAAAAGGTGTATTCCTCTTCATCATCAGCAAAATAATTGCCGGACCCAGCACCAATTGCCGGTGCTCTTTCGGCACCTCTTGCGGTGATAATACCGCCTGAGATTAAGATGTCTCCACAAGTCGATTCATATGTTGTATTAGAGACACCACTTCCAATACCAGCGCCACCATACCATACATCAAAATAATAATAAGTCACGGTTTCCGCAGTGACCTTGCCACCGGAAATTGTAATGTTTCCAACGCTACCACTACTTGCGGCACCGATACCAGCCGCGCCTTGTTCGCCTTTCGAATAGACTGTACCGCCCTTGATCTCGATACCGTCGCAAGTTGCATCCCAGGAGCCGTTTCCGATACCTGGACACTCATATCCGCCATAGGCATTGATCGTTCCGCTTTCGATTACGATCTTTCCACAATTAACATCATGATGGCCACCGATGGCAGCACCACCGTCGTGGCCTCTAGCCGTCAATGAGCCATCACCCTTGATGGTGAGTGTTCTACCCTCAGGAACGAAAATGCCAGATTTATTCATGCACGAAGTCTGAACGTTATTTGTGCCTTCCAAAATAATGGTGGCACTACCTTGACAGGTGAGTCCCACGTCGCCACCGTTATTGATTGTCACGTCCTTGAGTGTGACAGTCGCACTATTTGCGATGGAAATTTTGTAGTTTCCACTAGGTTTGCCGGTGAGTGTTTCTCCATCCTGCGCCACGTAAGCGGCCGTAAGGGTGGAAAGATCGACAATACTCCCCTCTGCTTCTTTAATGAATAGCTTTTGTGAGGCAGTGTTCTCGGCATGTGCGTTTATTGGTGATTCATTATGATTTATAATGCTAATAGAGCCAACAAAAGCTGTTGACGCTAATAGTCCAGTCAATAAATAACCTTTTATCTTATTCATATATTTTTCTCTCCTTACTATTTATAGTAACCTTTTTATTTCAAAAAAACGAGTGTTATAACGTTATGATAAATTAACGGGAAGCTTCACCAAATTTAAAGTATTTTTATTATTGTCTATTTCTAGAATCTTATTTAATTTCGATTCAATCACGAGAAACATCGAAGATATGAATATTAAAAGTTCATTATTATTCCATTATTATTTCACTATTTTTATACAAAAAAATGTCACATAACACATTACAGTAAAAGCCAGCAAATAATATCTAATAAAAAGTACCCATCAAATGATGAGTACTCAAAGGAATTGAGTTAAATTATTCATTAGATATACACATTAATATTGCGGTCGTTCAATTTGTGGTAAACGCATCTAATAATAAAATGTTTATATCTTTCTGACGCTGAATTAGCACATTCACCAATATCATCAATAATAACGACATTAGATGTATTATCACCAATCAATTCAAAGAACGAATCTTCATCCTTTGCATTTAATACATCGGATAATTTAAGTTCACACTTTTCAGAAAGATTTGAATCAAGGTGTGGAATTATTATTTCAGTATCCTCGCAATCAAACAAGAAGTCATGCTTAATCTTATATGATTTTCGATTCATTAGAAATTAAATTGAACAAATGTTCCAAGAGACAACGCTAATTCCATCATCTCTTTAGTTTGTTCTAAATAATCTTTGAAATAAGAATTTTTCTTTTGTTCAACAGCTTTTGATACTATTTCAATGGCAGAAGGAAGCACATCCGGGTGCAATACTTCGCTCTCGTATTCATCGAAGAAATCAGCATTACATTTTTGTTGTATTTCATAAACGAAATCAGCATAAATATACTTTTTAAATTTATCTTGATCGGTAAATCTAATAGTTTTAACGTTTGGGGAATCAACGTCATCAATAAAATCCTTTTCAGGTTTTGTTAATGGTACGCTAATACAAACGTAAGTCCATGAAGGATCTCTAGTTTCCATGTTACATTTCCTCTCTTTTCAAAATACGATTTAACTATTAATAAATCAAATGAAAATTGATTTGTATAACAAAAACAATTATTTTTGTGGAACTTTATCTTAAACGTGAATCAATAAGGTTTTTTAAAAACGGAAATTGCTTTATGGATTCCCGTTTTATGTAAGAATTACACTTACCTTCCAAATAGGCCTTTTATATTATATATCCTTATATATTTATTTATATAAGAGTGATATCAGTGTGTCTCCCATTACCATCACTCACATGAACTCCAATAATATAAACTATCATTTTTCTGGTTTATATCAATCGGCAAAAAACGCAATAGTTAGTTATAGTTTTATGAATTTTGCCGTTTAAAAGATAAAAATCGACGTTGTTTTATCAATTTTTGCGTCTACACGCATTTTTCGACAACAAGACACTAAATCGATTCTTGTAAAAGGGTGTAAATAGCATGAAAAGATAAATATTTATCAAAATTAGAAGAATGGATTTAAAAGACAAAATCGACATTTTTCTCAGTACTGAGGTTTTTGTCAAGTCTGCCAATTGTCTAATTAAGAGCAGATCCTACTTATTTATTAAGAGGGATGTCAGTGTATCCCCCATTACCGTCACTCACATGAATGACACTAACTTGGGTGTTAAAGAAGATATTATAACCAATATCACCATCATGGATATGATCATTCCATTCTTCTTCTGTTCCATCATAATATACATCCGTGAGATTAGAACAATTCATAAACGAATAATTAGGTAAGACTAATTTGTTTGGTAACTTAATTGAAGTGATGTTTTGATCGTTTTCAAAAGCACAGGTTGCAAAATAGCCAGTGTAATAATCTTCATAATCTGGATCAGCTTCTTTAGCTTTGGCTAAGATAGCGGCAAAATCTAAATCAGTGCCAACGGATTCATCGACTTCATCAAACAAACATCCTTTATGAAGTGGATCACCCTTTAAGAATTCTTTATCCATTGGAATATAGTGATATCCGTCAAGGGTCTTTGGAGTTTCTTGATTATCGTAATTGTAATAAACTCTTCCGGCTCCACTTTTCCAGTTAGTTGGCCAGTTTTGATCATAAGGAGCCCAAAGCATGAAGGTTGTTAAATAACAATCTTTAAATGAGAAATAGCCCATCATCTCACCACCGATATATCTGAAATAGACATATCTTAATTTGTCATGTCCTTCAAAAGCACGATTGGCAACCGTATCCACTTTAACATTACCAAATCCTTCAACTTGAATCGTGTCATAGATGGTAAATGAGACTAAGTCTTTTTCTCCTCCAGTGATGACCGCTCCTTTCCAGCCGTCCGTATTCGAGATGATGTCGTAATGCACTCCATCTTGGACGATACTTTTAACATATCCAAAGGAATATCCACGATAATCAGGATTAGATTTTTCATCTAATTTGAAGGAGAAGTTTCTTGATCTAATAAATAAATTAGAACAACCAGCGAACGCTCCTTTTTCAGCAGTCGCGCAGCTTTCTGGTAAGATTAATTCTTTGATTGCAGAGCAATTACCAAACGCTCCTTCTTTTACGGTCACAAAGTCACAAGTGAAATCAATTTTAGTAATCATTTTGTTACAGCCGTAGAAAGCATAAGCAGGGATACATTTAATATCTTCATGATTAGGCATGTTATAAGTACAGCCAGTAACAGTGATATGTTTTAAAGCTTTAGGGATATAGAAGATGTTATATCCTGAACCACTACTATATTGTTGAATGGCTTGATATTGAACATGAATTGAATTATGACCAAAGATATTAGCGAAATTAAATCCTAAAGATGGACTATTTAAATATTTAGTTCCTCCACAGAAAGGAATATATAAATGTTCCACCCAAGGGACATTATCAAAGACACCATAAGCGACTCTTGTAACATCTCTTTTACCAATCTTGTTAGGGATGATTAAGGTCTTATTAGCAGGAATAGAATATCCATCCATATTAAATCCAGTAATCGTTAATGTCTCATAACCGTCATCATTAAATTCAGTAGTGAAATTACCAACTGGTTCAGTTGGATCTCCACTTTCAACACACGAATAATGTAATTTGATTTTATTAATGATATGAGACTCACTTTCAGAATTAAGTTCGATTCTTAAATAATTTGGTGGAATATGATAATCACTGACAAGAGAGTCAAAATCAAGCACTCCACTAGTCATTTCTGAAATAGTGATTTCTTGTTGACCAACATATTTTCCTAATGAATATCCAGCTTTAATAATTAAAGAACAATTGGCTTCATATTCCATTTTGGTGAGCCCATGAATTGGGGCAGTAACTTCAATAAAGCCAGTCTTATCTCCATAATCAATAAAATAATCATTACTCGTGTAATAACTTTCTCCTTTAGACATTCTTACTGAAATAGGAGCACCTTTATCAGTTTTGATAAATCCTTTACCAACTTCCATTTCTAAATCAGAATCATATTCTTCAGAGTAATTATAGATATGATGATCTTTATCCATAGTTAACGAATAACTTGAATCATCATAATTAGCGGAGATGATATTAGGTAAAGAGACTGCAGTAAAAGTAGAAATCACGACTGCTGATAAAGATAATGAAGTAATTAACAATATTTTTTTCTTATTCATCTTTACTATCCTCCTTTACCAAGATAACCCATTAGCGACATTAAATAGATCTTCATTAGAAAGAGATAATTTATCGCCTAAAGGATTATCGAATTCTTCAGTTTCACTAAACTGGATTAAGACTTTTTGAGTTTCACTAACAGGAGCGAAATTAAATTTCGAAAGAGGAAGTAATTGATATCTTCCACTAGACACCTTAGATAATGATACTGAAACATAAACGTCATAACTCATCGTTACCGCTAAGCGATAATATCCAGATTCACTATTAGAGTCGAGAGTTCTAGTTTCACTAACAAAGTTACTTGCGATTTCATATGTCGTACTGTAGTTAGGAAGAACAGAGGTATTAATATTATCTCCATCTTCTAAAGAGAGAGCGCTAGAAGCGATTTCTCCATATTTAGATTCGAAATTCGCTAAGAAGGTTGTCGAATTAGAGAAAGCACCACTCGTGCCAAAAAAGACAGTGTTATATTTAGGAACAACATTATATTCAAAAGCGTATTTATGAATTGATTCGTTCATCTCATTCCACATCTCGTTATATGGATTAAACTGACCAAAGGCAAATGTTTCTTCTATATTCCCTTTTTCGTGATAAATCGGAGAGTTATGGTTAATGGTCACTGATTGGACTCTTCCTAAATAGATAAGTGCACTTTGACTACTATCTTCGTTAATACTAGTAGAAATAACGTTATAGTTATCAGTAACACTTCTTCCATAGAATCTCTTTTCAACATTTCTAAAGACATTTCTAAATTCCATGTCTTGATGAATAGCGTTTAATGAATAATCCCATCCAATAAATCTTTCAACTGTATCGATATTAATATCAACATCTTCAAAAGCAGGACCAGAATAGACTGCGTTTTGATAATATCCCACTGTTACTTCTTCCACTAAAGCTTCACTTTGTCCTCTAGTGTTATAAAACTTACATTTATATCCTTTAAAATCAGGATTAGGAATAATATCAAAACCGAAGTGGAGATCCACTCCATTAATTGCTAAAGATAAGGTATGATGTCCTACCTCTCCTAGAAAATGACGATATTCTAATGGAATATGTTTTTCTTTAAAGGAGAAAGATTGAGTGCTTAAATCGCTATACATTACTTTCATTTGAATGTTATAGCTATCCCAAGAAGCAATTTTAATTCCTTTTGAAGGAAGTTTTTCCATTTCAATAGAAGCGATTTCCACTCCTTCTTTAGTAACATTAATCATCTCTACTTCTACAGCTTTATAAGTAAAGGTTGAAGTAGAAGGAGTAGAGACATTAGAATTACATCCAATTAATGAACTTCCTAATAATAAAGCGAATAAAGTAGTAACTAACTTTTTCATTTTAATCACCTACCTTTATATAAATGCCACGCACAATCAAATCACTTTCGACCGTGGTGAAAGCTTTATCCCAACCGATGAAGAAATATCCATCCATATATTGGTCTCTTATTTCTGCAGTTGGTGGAGTTGCCGCGGTATGTTCTTCAACATGATTATCAACATGAACTAAGTTATTGTGTCCATCATAGAAATAGACTGTGTAATATTGAATCTTATGCCAATTCGCGGTGATATATAAATCTTGTCCTTCAGGCATTGTAATAACATCAGTTGGATGCATTTCTTGATCAAAAGATGGGAAATGAACTGTATATGATACAAATGTATATCCACTACGACTTCCTGGAAGCATTAATTTATATTCATAGCCAGGACGATATTTACCTAAATCAATGATATTAGTGCCGTCTCCTTCATAATCTAAATAGATATGATGAGCGTCAGGCGCTGAGAAATGAATCGTGATATCTCGATCATCTACTGACCCCGCTAATTTGGAGACTTTAACAGTAAATGTTGCATCAAATTCTGCTGCGGTTCCATCAGCGATTCTGATTTCTCCATCATCAGAGATCGTCACTCTATCATCATGACTTTCAAAAGAGAACATCTTAAATGACATATCTCCTAACCAACCTTCTATATAAGTAAAGCGCGCGTCCGCATCAAATTTCTTTGGTGCGACTGACATTCTTACTCCATCCCAGACGGAGAATTCCAAAATATTGAAATCATTAATAGAAGCGACTGTTCTATTTAAATTAATTTCAGTAACTGCACCTTTTTCTCCAGAGGTATAGGTTTCAAGTTCATTAGAGAAATATATTCGTAGTATATATGTTTTAAATAAATCGTAAGAAAAGTCTAGATGTAATACCGCGAAAGTGATATCAAGTCCGACTTTTGCTCCCATGAGGACATATAAATCAATTGAGGTATTACCATCAACTTTATCGTCCGCTCCTTTTTTCATATAAGTAATAGAGATCGTTCCTTGAATACCAACCTTCACATAGAATTCCGCATATATTTCAACATGCATGAATTTATATGTTCCTTTGATATAGAAGGCACCGGAAAGACGGAAAGCAACTTTTACTTCCGCCATACCCATGAGGTAAAAATCCCAAGCGCTAGTTTCTCTAACATCTTGATGGGTATCACTATCTCCACCATCTTTATTCGAAAAATTAAAGACAACACGATTGCTCTTCCATTGTTTCTTCACTAAGAACATTGCTTCAACAGTGATTTCAATGACTAAGTCCATTGAGAACTTAAACACTAGTGGTTCATAGACTGGAACTTCAATTTCAAATAAGTTAATTGTGGTTTTATTACCTTCAGTCTTTTTCTTTGATTCCGGATCTTCACTTACTTTCTTATAGAAGTTATCTTGTCCGTTTTTTGCTTTACCAACTTCTTCAATAAGGCTATTTTTTATTTTTTGTTCACTTTCATCAGTGACATTTTGTCCATCAACAATCACGTAGAAGGTATGAGATTCTTCAATATCTTCCACCATTTTCACTTTATAAGAAATACCGACAGGAATGACGTGCCATTTCTTTTTTAAAGAAACATCGAAATCAATATGATATTCACTGATTCTGGTATATTCATATTTTAAAGTGAGAAATAAGGCTTTAGTCCCATCTTCACTTTTCCAGATTTTGATATTACCGGCATATATCGAGAAAGAGAAAGTGAATTTACCATCGTACCAATTGAATTTGAAATCAAATTTTAAATACTCCAAGATTCCTTTTAATTGAGAAGGATCTTTTGTATGACTCTCTTTAGCAAAGAATGAGAGTAACGCTCTAGAAGTATCTGAATATCTTAATTGATCTCTTAAGGAATCTTCAGTTACTAAGATATGGAAATCACTTTCGTTAACTGGTTCTACTGATTTCTTTCTAAGCTTCTTATAAATCTTTTCACTATCAGGTTCTTTGTAAAATACTTTTTTGCTTCCATCAGGGTTATTTTCTACTTTAACGATTTCACCATAGAAGTCTACTAAACCGATTTCACTATTAGCTTGGTCTTCTTTTGCTAAGAAAACATCTCCTGCTTTAAAATCAGGAAGAGAATCATCGTAATCAAAAGAGAAAATCGCATGTTCATCAACATCTTCGTTAGAGATGTGCGCTAAGCTTAATAAAGGAATATTATCTTGATATTCACATTCATCAATTGTCCCTTCTGGATCATTAGGGTCATCTTCAATTTCAATCGTTAATCTTCTAATTGATGGATCTTTATTTTCAAACATTAAAGAATCATCATTAAGGTTAACAAAATATACTTCTCCATATCTAAATGAACTATCTAATGTAAGAGAGATACGATTATTTTCCGCATAAAAAGCAACATCAAGTTCGCCTTTGTTCACATCGGTGACACTTATATAGCTTGATGGATGATCGCTATGAACAATTTTTTCATATTCATATCTCACCCCATTTAAAGCGTATTTATCACTTTCTACATCTTGAAGGACCACTCCAACTTTTGAATCTCTAGGCGCGTCTAACAAAGATGAAGATAATCTCGCTTGAGTTTCTACTGGAACCGTTTCCATTTCTCCATCAAAGACTGGCATAAAGGTTTCATCATGAGTGACAGTCACGACTGGATCCCAGCTTTTAAGGATTGAATACATCTCATCATCGCTTAATTGATATGGGTTTTCTTCGTTAACTTTCTCTTTAGGCGAAGTATCAAAATTACATGATGTGATAATCATCGCTAGTAAAGGTGTTAATAGAAACAACTTTTTAAATCTTTTCATAGAGAATCCTCCACACAAAAATAGTGATATAGAAAACTAGTGATAGTATTAATACATTCATATTATACGCGTATGTGCCACAAAAGTGCCACATAGGTAAGATATAGATGTATACCTGAACTGCTTCAGGGAATACGTTTTTACACCTTTATTTCTATTTTTGTCTCACCCCATAATTAAAACCACTCAAGTTGGTTATATACGGTTCTTTAAATTTAAAAGTGGAAAATAAAAAAACTTCATCACATCTTATTTTTTTCTAAAAGAAAAAGTATGTATTTTAAATACGTGGCCATTATCACTAGTAAAATTTTTTAAGATTATTTTGTAAGTAAAGAGGTTTCAATATCGTAGATTTGATATTCGATTTTTCCCTTATATTCAGGGAATTTTTCTTTGATGTATTGAGCTTCTTTTTTGGCGTTAATTTGACTAGCTTCTCTTTCATTAGAGATATCACCAATATTGTGTTTGATTCTCTTTGCAATTGGATCTAAATAAGGAAGAGATTCATTATGAATCACTGAATGAATCGCTCCACAGTGAGTGTGGCCCATAACCAAAATATGATTAATATGAAGATGATTAATCGCATATGAAATAGTAGCTAGCTCTCCTTCGTTAATCACATTACCAGCGGTTCTTATCACAAATATTTCTCCTAAAGAGGAAGACAATATTTCTTCAGGTATAACACGTGAATCAGAACAACAAATCACCAAGATTTCTGGGTGTTGTCCATTGACCAAAAAGTCTCTTTTATCTTTAAGAAACCTATTATTTTCTATTTTTTGAATGAATTCTTGATTCTTACTTTTGATATCCATATCTTGATTCTATTTTATACGATATTTATGAATATCTAGGTCTTTTTCGTTAAATCACCTAGGATTTCGAAAATCATTTATTGATGTTTAATATTCTCCACTTTGCCATTGGGTGGTTTATAGCCCTATTAGCGACTTCTTCATCAAATAACAAGGATGGAACATAATTACCTTTTGAGAATTCAAATAGATATCGCTCTTCATTTTCTTGAAGTATTAATAATTTTATTAGTGCGTTAATCACTATTCTCTTTGCTACTTCTAAATTAAACTGTTCACTTGTTTTAAGGACAGGTTGAAGTTCTATTCTTATATTGCGTTCATCAATAGAATTGATTTTTTTAAAGGAAGAAGCATTAAGTTCAAATTTGTTGTTGATTGATAAATAGAACACTACTGCTTTTCTTAACAAGTCTTTATTAAATGAATCAATGTTATCAACAAGAAAAACGGTATCATATAAATCTCTTGGCTTGCTTCTATCAATCAAAGCATTTAATTTCATTCCAAAAAGTTCTTCTTTTGATGGAGTGATAATCGTTATCTCTTTATCAAAATATGAGACTGTTGATTTAACAGTTGGATATAGATGTACCCTATCCATGAAGTTAATATCAACTTTAATAGTGTCGTTATTCCCAAAGGCATTCTTATATTGATATATCCTTGAGAATAAAGCAAAACTACTTCGAGAATGTTTTGATATCTCGTATTCTTCACTCAACATATATTTATCGAGTTCTTTTTCTAAGAGTTCTCGGTCTTTAAAAGCAGTTTCTTTATCTAATGAACCAAAGTAATCAAGATCAATATCGACAGATAATCTTTTTAAATTTGTATGTACCAGATTAATCGCAGTTCCACCTTTTAAAATAAGCTTGTCTTTAAAAGTACACTCAGAAAACACAAAGCGTAAAACATCTAAGAGTCTAACTACTTTCTCAATGTAATTTTTTATAAAACCGGTTTGTTTAGAATATTGTTCAATTTGTTTTTTAGAATATATCATTTGGCATGTCTCTTTCCGTTGGCACCATTAGTTTCCATTTGTTCACTAATTTGGAAAAGCCAACCTTAGCTTCAAAATAATGGGTTTTGTTACCTATTTTAGAGAGACATAACTTATAGAAAGAATCAGGTATTCTATTACCAAAATATTTTTCAAATAAGTATCCAACTTTTTGATATAAGAATGCCTTATCATAATACTCCAGCATTTTTATTACTTTATCGATGTATAAATCTCTGCATGCCGCTAAAGCGTTTTCAATCTCTTCAAGACCGCCTGCGAGAGATGGATTATTGATTGAATCCACTATTGCGCGTTCTAACGAAACAACACGTGTTCCGTCTTGGTTCATTCGATCAAGTATTTCTAAATCACAGTTTTCTTTCTTAGAAGAATAAATAACATCTTCGAATTCTAAATCACGCACATATACATGAGTAAGATAAGTGAAACGAGAAACAAATACTTGTGTTGCAAGCCCATAATATTCAAGAGCCTCATGATAAGAAAAATAAGAATCATTGAACAAATGAGACGCGATTTGGAAACGAGAAGCATATATCCCACCTGTTGAACGATCAATAAGCGCGTATAATCCTTTTTTTATTTGTTTAAGTTCGCCTCTTTTACAAGCGCGATTAACATAAGCATAGAAATTCTTTGGATTAGGATATAGATCCTTCACATCTTCATATGTAAATATTTCTGGCAGTATTTTCATACCATAATTTAAGCATAACTCTACGATTTTGTAAAGTTCTGCTGATTATTTAGTATATTTATCGTCTGTCTCTCCTTTAAAAAATCACTTCAATACATCAATTCATCCTCCTTTATTACTAATACATTTACTTTGTGGGTTAACGCGGTACAGGCATCAAGACCAATTAGTCCTGGATACTGCTCGCTTTTGAATATTGGATTTTCTTTTTTAATATCCATATTCGAACCGGGTATCAACTTGTTATAAAAATCTGATGTATGCCAATGCCCACAAACAAGAATCTTTCCTCTCTTTTCTTCTTCTTTAAATGAACCATCTAAATATCTCTTATATGGGCATCCCCAAGTAGACATTAACCATAATGCCGAATTCTTTTCATTTCTCCAATCTGGATAGTAGGTTCCTGGACTATCAATTTTGTAAATGTCATCTACACCAAGAAGAGGAATGAAACTATGTACAAATATATATTGACCAAGTTCATAATAATTCTTCCAATCAGATGAATTTAACCAATCCATTATTTCGTTTAGCTTGTTATTGTTATATAGTTTCTCATTCGCGTCTCTATAAATTTCGTCCGCTCTAGAGAAAATGATAGAATAATCGACTTCTTTATATTTATTTTTATACTTATTAATCCATTTTCTTTTTGTTTCATATGGATCTTCTTTTCGTAAGGACACTAAAGTGTCATATGTTCCATTATGGTAATCAAAACTAAATGGACATTTCCTTCTTACAAGTTCTAACAAGAGGTATTCATGGTTACCTTTTATTAGGACCACTCTTTCTTTTGGAAGAGATGTAATAAATTTGTATATTTGCCATGGTTTTTTACCACGATCAAATATATCTCCTAAAATAATTAAAATATGTTCGTTATTATTAACATCGAATCCAGCTTCGTTAAGAGAGGCCATCCATTCTTTAAAATATCCATGTATATCTGAACAAGCAAAATATGTCTTCATAGATTAGCCTCCATAACCGAATTATCACATAAACAATCTCATGAATAAAAATAACCGTCAATAGGGGTAGCAAAGTTACATTATATTAATTATATTATGTGGAATGTATATTTATATAAGAGGTAGATAATATAATTAATATAATGTAAATTTTTTTCTAAATTTTTCTGTTTTTAGAAGATTTATAGTAAAAAACAGATTATTCAGCGTACACATCAAACAAAAAACTTTGTTTAGATGCTAATTTATGTTATTTTGAATAAGAAATAAAGGAGAACAAAAATATGAAGAAAAAAGTATTACTACTTTCTACATGTGCAATTACTTCTTTAGCGGTCGCTGGAGGAGTTGTCTTACTTTCAAATAACGACTTTAACGCGAACAAGGCTAAAGCTAATACAGATTTCGGATTAGTGAAAGAAAGCGTTGCAGCTGAAGATGATTATTTAACTGCTAACTGTGCTGATGGAAAAGGTAACCTAGTTACAACCCAATTCGCAGGATTTAATCTTGCTAATGAATACGATATTACTACACAAGTAAATAGTGTCGCTTATTTCACTAACACTAATCCTATGAGAGGTATCTCAAATATCTACTGTGAATTTGAAAAAGAGGACGAAACCACAACACACTCTCTTAGTTTTGCGGTTTATGCTTCTAGTAATCCATTAACCATAAGTGATATCAATAGCGGAGTTCACACTGATTTATTCTTCCGTATTGATGATTACATTTCTGGAACAGGGAAAACAATAAACAGAAGTTTTAGTGGCTTAAACAAATATCGTTATGTCTTAGTTGAAGTATTCACTAATTCAGAAGCTTACACTTTAACTGAACTTAACTATAACGTTGTTTGTGAAGATGAGCCTGAAGTCGTTGAGGTTAAAACAAAGACAACATGGAGTGAAGAAGAAGCTGCAACATTAACCTCTTATGGCGCACCAAGTAATTTCCCTTATCCTGGAGTTAGCGGCTATTATCTCAGCAACTCAGAACAAATGGAAGCAATAGTTCAAACACTCGTTTCAAATGATAAATTAATGGATATTACTTCTTTTGTATTTCAAGAAGGATACATTAAAACAATGGATGCCGAAGTAGAAGGCCGCCAAATCCTGTATATGCAAAAGCAAAATGAAGATAAATCCGAAACATATACTTATGGATTTAGCGCAAAGCAAATGCCTGGAAATTTAAATAGTGTAATGTATTTTTATTCTTCTAAACTTCCTTATATGGCTCAAACATCAACAACATGGCCAAAAGAAGAAATTGCAAAAGTTTCCGCTAATTTATCAACCGCCTTCCCAGATTTCCAATTAGATGGTGTTACATATCAAGTCGTTAACGCTGGTGGAAACCCAATGAGCACTGATGTAGCTATTTTAGTTTCTTCAGAATCTAGTATGGTAGATAAATATGTTGCTTACTTCAATAAACTTGACAAAAATGTCTATAATGTCACAGTTAACGCTGGTGGATATAGCTACGCTTCTACCAAGGATGGTCAATATAGCCTCTCAGTATATGATATGGGTAGTCAAATAGGTGTTACCCTTACCGAAAAAAAAGTTTATGATCATTTACCAATTAATGAATACGCTCAATATAGGGAATATAAACTTCCAGAATTCACTGATGTTATAAGTGGCACATTCTATTTTAATGATTTTGGAAACATCGTAGCAGACTCAATCACTGACGAACAATTTAATCAAATCGTTAAGTTATTCACTGATATTGGTTTTGAAAACTACTCTGATGATCCAAGTTATCAAGCTTTGAAAACACCAATCACATCTAACTATGATTACAATAACCTTACATTGCGTGCTCGTCTCGATAGCGGAAAATTTAGCTTATCTTTCGAAGAAGATCAAAAGGATGTAAATACAAAGTTATCTGACGCTCTACTTCTTATGACGCATTATAGTGACTTCAATGACTATGTTGCACCAATAACTTACGAAGGTGAAATCACTTCTATCCGTTATCGTGTTGCATACATTGAAAACGCTACTATCGATACAATCCAAGAAGTCTTTGATTCAATTGACGCTGAGACTAAGTATAGATCAGAGGGATCAGAAGGACAAATCTCCTTTAATGTAACAATCGATGGTGTAGAAAAAGTTACCATCATTGAATATACCTTAGTCGATGGGGTCTTATACTTCACAAATCTAGATTGGGGAGTTGCTGACTAAAAGTAACATATACAGATACTACACCGCTCAAATTGGGCGGTGTTTTTTTCTTACCCTTTTATAGGGTTTCCTATATAATAATTGGGCAATGGAAAAGATAATTAATCAAACTTATGATACTGAAAGAGCGTTATACGCTTCTCGTGATTTGGAAATTGAATCATGCTCCTTTAAAGGTCCTAGCGATGGAGAATCAGTCTTAAAAGAGAGTAAAAACATCAAAGTAAACAAATGTGATTTTTCTTTAAGATATCCTCTTTGGCATAACCACAACTTTGAAGTTAACAAATGTAATTTTGATGAATATAGTAGAGCCCCAATTTGGTATTCAGAAAACGGAAAGATTACTTCGACAACGATTAATTCAGTAAAAGCGGTTAGGGAATGTAGCAATATTGAAGTAGTAAGTTCCACTATCTCTTCTCCTGAATTTGGATGGAAATCTAGTTTACTCAAACTAACTAACTGCAAGATTGTATCTGAATACTTCCTATTAGACAGTAAAGATATTGAAGTCAATAACCTTGACTTTAAAGGAAAATATTCATTCCAATATGTTGAGAAGGCAAATATCTCAAATTCATATCTAGATACGAAAGATGCATTCTGGCATTCAAAAAATATCACAGTGATCAATTCAGTAATTAAAGGAGAATATCTTGGATGGTTCTCCGAAGGATTAACATTAATCAACTGCAAGATAATAGGCACTCAACCACTATGTTATTGCAAAGGACTCAAACTCATTAACTGTGAAATGATTGATTGTGATTTGTCATTTGAATATTCAGAAGTTGAAGCGGATATAAAAGGTCACATTGATTCAATCAAGAATCCAAAAAGTGGAACGATAACATATGATTCAGTTGGAGAGATAATCACCTCTGATTCAGTTATGGAAAACCACGCGAAATTAATTAAAAGATAACCATTGAAACGTCACTAAAAATGAGTGGCGTTTTTAATTGCAAATTTTTTTCAAAAAGTATCCCACATATTTATATTAATATTTCTATTTAATTAATACTTTTAGGGCAAACGCACGAAATAAAT
>DEJH01000064.1 GCA_002353275.1 Caryophanales bacterium UBA2753
AATAGAACTCGGAGGGCAATATAGTGAAATTAAAGAACAAAAAAGTCCTATTAATCTTATCGACATCCTTCTTGCTATTTGGCTGTGGTAATTCCGGTGGAAGTAATCCACCAGCTCCAACACCAACTCCTGATCCAGAAATCACTTTAGTGGATGCAACTAAGATATATACGACTAGTAATGTTTCAACTTTTGCCCTTAATGGAACACGTACTATCAAACAAGTTCTTTTCCCTAACAATGCGAAAAAGAATGTCAAATTCATTTCAAGCGACAATAGTGTGCTTTCTCCTGATGAAAATGGAGTAGTTACCGGTGTTGGTTTAGGAACTGCAACTATAGTTGCCTATAACGATAATAATGAAAACAATCAATATGATGAAGGTGAACCAAAAACTCACGTCGTTTACACAATTGTAAATACTGATACATCTAAAAGCATCTCTCTTCCTAATGAAGAGCAAGAAATCACTATTCAAGTTGATGAAATTGTTGAGTTTCACCCAATTCTCTCTGGCTCCTTTAATTATATAAGTGGTTATTCAGATAACGCAGAAGTGTGCGAGGTTTATTGCGATAACACTGGTAATCGTCCAGTAAGCCAAAAAATAAGAGGAATTAAACCAGGTACTGCTACTGTTTCTTTATATAATGGTGCTTATCAAGGTGCGACTTGTAAAGTAACAGTCGTTGATAAAGTAGATGAACTAGGTAAAAGAGCCTCTCACATAGAAGTTAGTAAACCAGTGATTAATTTAGTGGTTGGAGAAATGAGAGACCTTGATTATACGATATATCCAGCTGGTACAATCGACTCTTTAACTAGTGTTAGCTCTAGTAACCCATCAGTTGTTTCTTCTAATCCAAAACGTATGACCGCTAAAAAAGCTGGCAGTGCATATTTAACTTATGAAACAAGTAATGGCAAGAAAACTACTCAAAGAGTAGTCGTCACTGACCCATCCATTTCTCAAAGTGAAACTTTCTATGATAATTATTATGGAGACTTAACTTGGGAAAATGGCGCTGATTTAAAGAGTAAGCTCTATAACATTATCAAAGATAACGCCACTCTCTTATATGATGGTAACTGGGAGAGTAATAGAGCAGGTGATCAAGACCTATACAATTATTCTCAAGTTGATGCTGTTTATAGTCGCGCAAACTTTTTAAAAACAGAAAATAACTCTGAATGGAATAGAGAACACTCAATTCCTGCTACTAAAGCAACCGCTTTAAATACAGGAGCGACTAACTATGTTGGTAGAGCAACAGATTTCCACAATTTATTCGCTGCTGATAAAAATGGCAACTCTTCTCATAACAATTCTGATTTTGGTTTTACCGATAAGAACGCCTTAAATTATAGCGAACTCGAATTAGCTGATTGCTCTCGTCAAGGAGATGTCTTTGAACCTGATCAAGATGAAGATAAAGGAAAACTTGCCCGTGCAATTATGTATATGGCAGTGAGATATAACGAAGTTACTCCTTTATCATTTACTGAAAAGAATAGTAAAGACCAAAGTATTAGTTTCACCGTTAATCAAGCTCCAATTGAACTTATCGATGATGCAGTTGGGTATAACCGTTATAAATTTGACGCTTTTGATGCTCCTAGTGGAGATGGAGCAATCATGTATGCAAATTATCTCATTGACGAAGTTAGAGAAGATAATCCAGAAGCCACCGATGAGGAATTAAAAGAGTTAGCGTATATCAAATATTTAGAAGATTATTCTCCATATTCTTCTGGACACTTAGGTGATTTATTAAAATGGAACACATTCCCAGTCACCTTAGGTGAATATCAACATAACGAATCTGTTTATAAAACTGTAGTGCCTGCTAAAGAAGAAGGATCCACCGTTCAAAAAGCTCAAGGAAATAGAAACCCATTTGTCGATTATCCAGAACTTGCTGAATATGTATTTGGATCTCTACAGAATCAACCAGGCTCTTTAAAGAACCTCACACCAAGTTATTTAGCGTTAGAAATGAATAAAGACAAACTCCATCATTATGCATTTACTGGTGAAACTCCTACTTTTGAAGTGGGAGATGAGCTTGATGTTACTAAACTCAATATCAAGGCGATTAAAAATGATTTAAGCGAAATGACTTTAGACCCAACTGATTTATCAGCTGAACCTCATACATTTACTGAAGATGATGTCGCTAGTGGATATACCGCTAAGGTTACAACTAGCAAAAATACATTAAATATTAAAGTTGAAGTTGTTGGTGAAACTCCTCCAACGGGAGATGTTACCTATGATACTTGCTCTTATCAAAGCGGAGATATCCTCAGTGGTGACTACTCATTTAATGGTGGGAAAACTTGTACCATTACTAAAGGTGGCAAGTCATTCACTGTTACTTCCGGAATCGCTGATCCTTATAGAAAAAATAATTCTACAAAAGGATGTCAAATTGGAAAAGGAAGTCCTGATAATGTCGGTACATTAAGTTATGTCACAACTTCCGCTGTTGAAAATGTTAACGGTGTCTTCTTTAAAATCGGAACAGCTGCTAGTAAGAGTTACCATTTTGTGGTAAAGGTTGGAGCAGAAACCATTTTAGAAGGTGACACTGATTCAGCCGACAATAAAGAATATGGTATCTCTTTTGCTGAAGTTTCGTATTCAGGAATTATCTCAATTGAATTTAGTAATGTCAGTGCGGCAATTTATGTTAAAGGAATTGCCTATAACGTAGTCGATTAATTAACAACATAGAAAGGAAAGTAGTTATGGATTATAAAGATACTTTACTGATGAATAAAACCAATTTCGAAATGAGAGGTAATCTCAATCAAAAAGAACCTCTTTTAGTCGAGAAATGGAAAAACGAAAAATTATATGAGGAAATGAATTTAAATCGAAAAGATGCGAAAGAATTCGTTCTTCATGATGGCCCTCCTTACGCTAACGGAGACATGCACTGTGGACATATGCTCAACAGAATCTTAAAAGATTTTGTTGTACGCTATAAAAATATGTGTGGATTTAAAACTCCTTTTGTTTTTGGCTGGGACACACATGGTCTTCCAAT
>DEJH01000035.1 GCA_002353275.1 Caryophanales bacterium UBA2753
TCTACTTTCGCTTGACTAGTTCACACATTGTATCAATCCTATTTAACTAAGTTGGTGACCTGTATGGGATTCGAACCCATGAATGCCACCGTGAAAGGGTGGTGAGTTAAGCCGCTTCTCCAACAGGCCAGTTATTTGGCGCCTACCGAGGGACTCGAACCCACGACCGATCGGTTAACAGCCGATAGCTCTACCGACTGAGCTAGGTAGGCACCTAAGCGTTTGGTTAAAAACGCAAGAATGATAATACCATAGAGGATTTTATAAAATCAATCCTTATTTCAATTTTGTTTCAATAAGTTTTAAAACATCCCCTAAAGTAGAAACTTCGCCGATTTCATTTGAGTCAAATTCAATATGAAGTTGGTCCTCAATTTCTAACATAACTTCTACTAAATCAAGTGAATCTAAACCGAGAGCAGTGAGTTTGTCTTCTTCTTTTAAGGAAGAAACATCCACTCTTTTTGATAGAATTTCCGAGACAACTTTTTTAATATCCATGATTGATTACCTCGTTAAATATAATAATCCTATTTTTCTAATTGAAAAAGAGGGTCTTTTAAACCCTCTCTTCTTCTTGGACTTTTGTGGCAAATCTTATTTTGTGTTTTTAATTAATAATGATATAAACCAGCTGGTGCAGCAGCGGCAGCTCCGGCACTAGTAGAAACTTGGCTTTCAGCAGTTTGAACTGTTTCATTATATTTGTTGTTAACTTTGTTTAAGCTATTGGTAAACACCATTCCCATGGTTGTTGCCACTGCTCCAAAGATAACTAAGACAAGAATAATGCCGAGTAATTGACCTTTGATTTCAGACATCTTTTTTCTCCTTTCTATCCGTAATAACCCATAACCGTGTTACGTTTTGCCACAATCTTGATTTGGTTAGTGGATACTATTAACGGACTATACATTCGATATATAGTAAACTCCACCGCTTCTCCTGGACTTGGAGAAGAAGGAGTTATGCTATCAAAATAAACGTTATATTTATTTTCTAACAAAGTTAGGAAGTCATTATCTACTCTTTCATTTTTGGCGATCAAATAGCCAATAGTAATCGCGATATTATCAATAGATGAATATTGCGCTTGCAAGGAATATAAATCTCCTCCTAGTAAGACAAAAGGAACAACAAAGAACATCGATATGATCATAGATAAGTTATAAGACATTGATATATCCTCCAATTAAAGAAACGATACAAATTGATAATGTAATAGTGAGGAAACCCGCTCCGATAAGGGGGAATGAATTTAGTGAATCTAATGATTTTTTCTTTTCTTCAATTAGCGATTCAGAGTAGCTATTTTTAATATTTGAAAACAGGAACTCAAATTCCGTGAACTGATTTGTGGATTCACCACTATCAATCATCTGATAAATTGATAACATTAATGATTCAATGACATGGCTATTAAATTTAGAGGCAAACGTAATGTAAGGACCGACTGATTTATCCATATCAATTTGAATAAGAAGTGAATTAATCACATCATCCATATATGGAGAAGAATATGGGATTAACATCTTAAAAGAGTTATATACGTTATTCCCGTTAGAGATAAATGCTTCAAAATATGACATTAAAGAAATGAATTCATTGATGTGTTCTCTTTCCATTTCTTTTTCTAATTTGGAATATCTGGAGAAATATAAATAGTCAAGTACAAGTCCTGCTATAGCAATACCAACTCCCGCTATAATTTCCTTAAAGAAGAAATATATGGTGAAACCACCGATAGCGAAAATCATCGGATTTATTAATAAAATAGCTACTTCTTTTTGATATGAGAGGCCTAATAAAGTTAAACGAGTTTTAAGAGATTTTTTCATTTTTTCTTACTCCTTTAATTTTTAGTGATGTTCCTTTATAAATTAAGAGATAAATTGTGAATAGTAAGAAAGCAAATAAAGCGCAAATCGCAATCAAAAATAAAGGTTGAGTTTGAATATTTAAATAGAACTCTTTAAGAGAAAATCTAAGAACCACCAGGATTAATAGACATATTCCCCACATCGAAATTAATTCACCAACTTTTCGAGTAAATAAAGTTGAGGACTTAGAAATGTACTCTTCTTCGTGACGAATATCATCGAGCAGGAATTTAGACATCTCTAAAATGTCTCCTCCTTCTTCTTCCCAAAAATCAATTATTTGAAGGAATAATCGATAGCTATAAAAAGTGAAATAAGTTGATAAATAATTAATCTTTTCGTGATCGTTCATATTTTCTATTCCTTCAATCATTTCATTAAATTCAGAAGGCATACTTCCTAAAGTGCTCTCTAACGCTCCTTTAATCGATTTCTTGATACTTAAAGCGATTATAAAATTGTTAATGAAATGATAGTTCTCATGATATCTTTTGCTCTTTATCTCATATTGTTTAATTAATGGATTAATCAAAACAATAGAGACAATGAGATAAACTGCAATAATCCCTAAAGAGACAAAGATATTAGATAAAGAAATGTAACTTATTACTCCACACACTAAAGAGAGAAGTAAAAATAATACAAATTTGCTATTCATATTTTCTTCCTCCTAAAAATGCACGATTAAAATCGAGAGTACTTTCTTCAATTTCAAGTAAAGAAACCGCTTCTTTTGGTAATCTTTTATAACTCGTTTTGTCTTTTGTTTTTCGATATATCGAAGTGTATTTACCCGCACTATCGATATAAATTATTTCGGAGATATATCTTTTTATTTGATGATTTTTATACGCTTTCTTTAAGTAAAAATAGAAGTGAAAATGATAATAGATGTCAGTAAGGATTTCCTCATAGTCCATCTTTTGTTCATTTCTTTGAATGAGTCTAGCCATTCTACTTGGCAAAGCTTGAGCATCTAAAGAGTGGATGGTTGTAATAATAGGAGCACCAGTCATTGCTGAATTTAATACATCAATCATTTCTTTTCCTCTAGCCTCCGCTAAAATGAGCCAATCTGGATTATTTCTTAAGGCATTTCTAATTAAAGAAGAAGCGGATGTGTTGTTATTTCTTTCATCAGCTTTCCAACAAGTTAAATCAATATCAGTGTTTTTTCTTATTTGATCAAGCTCCATAACATTATCAATCACGATTACTCTTTCATTTGTTGGCATTTTTCTTAACAAATATTTTTGAAATTCTGTCTTCCCACTTCCTGTAATTCCTCCAATTACAATAGATAGACGATTGCTCAATATGTAAGTAATTAGCTCAACGGTTAATGGGGAGAAAAAATCACTATCGTCTGTTATTTTTGGAGTGATAGAAGCAATACGAATTGAGAAAGTAATCGCATCTTCATCATCAATCTTTCCAATCGATTGATGCGTCGCATGAATTCGATATTTGCCAAAAGAAGAATCTAATATTGGGGAAGAATAACTAAATTGTTGTTCAGTTAAATTAGCGATTTGGCGAATAAAATCTTTGACCATTTGTGGATCAACTTTGATATCGCTTTTTTGCCGACCGCTGATATTAGAAACGTAATAAAAATCTTCACCATTATAAGAAATATCAGTCACATCTTTGTCTAACAAAAGAGATGATAAAAATGAGTTTTCAAAGTAATAAAGCAGTTTCTCTTTATCCATTATTTCTACCTTCAATTTCGTAATACATTGTACGGGAATAGTTATAATTAAAAATTAACTTACATTTTATAGATATTTCTACTGCGTCACATTCATTTGTAAGACACATCGAACCATCAGTTTTGTTATAGTAATAAAAATCTACTTCGTGATTATTTGTATATCTAGATAAAGAATAGTCATAATAAGTAATGAGAGTCTTTTCAAATTTATCTTTATCAAAATATTGATGATCATCACTAATGACAATTGAGGAATACATCGCTTCAATTGGAGTCGCCACTATCGCACGATTTAACCCTTGTATTGAAAAGCTAATCATCGCCATTTGTGCTGTGAACATCATCATAATCGCAGTTAAAAATAAGATAATCACTCTCTTATTCCTCCCGAGATACAAATGTCAGAATCATAGCAAAAGCCGATAGAATTACTATCGCTATAAAAGATGAGTGGGATATAGATTTCACTATGAGAAAATCCAGCGTCTTTAATAACGAGTTTGAACTCATTTTTCATGAATTCTTTTTCTTTATTGATTGGAATATAAAAATTATTCGTTTCGACAAAGTTTTCTATAGGAGTGTCGCTCATTTCGTGAGTAACATTATTAACATACATCCCGCTATTGGTGCTAAATGAAATAGATTTGGATGATTGAGATATGAAAACTGGGACTTTTTTAAGCAAGGAGGCACCAATTAGCGGGAATAAATTTTGATAGTCAGTAATTTCTAAATATGCTTCGCTATATCTAAAAAAGTTACTGACACTATACTCAAAATGAACTTCACTTAAATCAATTTGACCTCCATTATTTTTAGTGAAATATTCATTTAAGTTAGTAAAGTCATATGATTCGCTATTGAAAAGTTTGTTACTAATCATTCCAAAGCAAACGTTATCTATTGTTACTATTTCGTTTTTGTATAAATTTGAGTGAATTATTTGACTCTCATAATCTGGATATAGAGTAATATCTTTCTTCTCTTCTCCTTTATTTGGGTTTATAAATGAGAATTCTACTTTTAAGCCATAACTAGTGAGATAGTTAGCCATATCTATAGAAAAAGCTGCCGCTCTTCTTTTTTCGGTAATTCTTTGATTTTGCTCAAATAGCAATTGATTATTAGTGGCCAAATATCCTTTGAGCGTAATTAAATAAGGATCAGTAGAAGCGACATCACGTATACTGAAATTCAATATTCCAATATCTGCCAAATCATAAAAAACATCATTAAAATTAAATTTTGCGTCATGAGTAATCTTATCTCCTTGAATCGATAGAGATAGAACAGAAACAGCAGGTAAAGATAATAATTTAATGAATTTCATAAAAATACCTCAAGAAAGTCCACATTGCTTCTTTCTTTAATTTCTTAAACTGATAAGAGGAATATAAAGATATCCACCAGTTTGGATAGTCTTCATAAAAGAACTCTTTATTGATTAATGTTTTATGAGTTGGAGAGAGGTAAGAATATGCTTTCTCTACATCTTCATAGTATTTTTGAAAAGGAGAAGAAGGATCATTATCTCCACTTGAGAGGTGAGTTAGAGACAAAAAATTAAGCGCCGCAAAATATTTATAGGCGATTTCTTTAATCTTTTTTTCTTGATTAATTCTTGGCATAACTTCTCCTTTCTTGTTCGTTTTTTTACTGGGGCAAAATTTTTACCCCCTCACTTTATATATAGTGGCGATTTTGAAATTTTTTTGAAAAAATCGTAAAAATTTTTTTCGGAAATTCTTTTATTAACATAGTTAATAACTTTTTTTGACTTTTTTCATAGACCTATGAGTTTTCCCTCAACTTTTAAGTAGAGACTTTGCTAAAACTGAGGGTTGGTGCTACAACGATATTGCTCATAGGGAACAGCCTCTGGTAGCATGCTTGGCTGTCCCTTTTTTGTTTAGTTGCATTTATAGCAACTATTATGAGGAGACAAAGTTCTAGGGGGACCCTTGCTAAGATTGAGGGTTGATGCTACAATGATAATGTTCGTTGGGAACAGCCTATGTAGCATGCTCGGCTGCTCCTTTTTGTTTAGTTACGTTTTACCGCAACTAGAACAATGAACAATATCACCGCGAATACGATGAGTGTCTCCACTCTCGTACTCCTCCTTTCTTCTTAGCAAGGGAGCCATAAGACTATCCACAGCGTGAATTCCCCCCTCACTTTATATATAGGGGCGATTTTGAAATTTTTTTGAAAAAATGTGAAAAAAATTAAAAAAATCCACCAAAAATACTAATTAAAAATCTTTATTAACATAGTTAATACTTTTTTATTTGCTTCCACACCCCTATTTAGCTCATATCCTTGTTTATGGTTGAAAGAGAAAAAAGAAATATATATATTATCAATATGATTGTTTTAGCTGGCGCTAGTGCGAGTGGTAAGACCGAAGTTGCTAAGGTTCTCGCTAAAAAATATGGCATCACCAAAATCGTCACCACGACTACCAGAGAAAAAAGAACTGGAGAGGTTAACGGTGTTGATTATTTTTTCGTTACTAAAGATCAGTTCGAAAGAATGATTCTTGAAGATAAGTTTGTCGAATATACTTTGTATAATGGACAACTATATGGCTCCACTAAAGATCAAATCTCAAACGATAAATGCGTTGTTATTGATCCAGCGGGATTAAGAAGTTATCTCAATTTAAAAAATAAAGATATCGTTACCTTTTATTTGGAAGCAGATGAAATCACTAGACGTAATCGCATGGTGTCACGTGGAGATTCTCCAGAGAAAATTGAATCAAGAATTGTTAACGATAGAATTGCCTTTAAGAAAGAAAATCTCGTCAAGGTTGATTATGTGATTGACTCATCAAATAACAGAACTATCGACCAAGTCGCGGAAGATATCTATAACCACTACATAAATCACAAAAAATAGATATGACTTTGTCATATTCTTTTTATTAAGTTTTCTTAATATCAAAAAGTTAAGAAAATTTTTTATTTTTCTTAAGAGTATATATATAATTAAAAACGGACATTAAAAGGAGAAAAATACATAATGGCTAAAATTGTTAAAGTTCATGGTCGTGAAGTTCTCGATAGCAGAGGAAATCCAACCGTTGAAGTCGAAGTCACTCTTGAAAATGGCGTCAAAGCTCGTGCGATCGTTCCTTCTGGAGCCTCCACTGGCGAAAATGAAGCCCTCGAACTCAGAGATGGTGACAAATCAAGATATTTAGGAAAAGGAGTTCTTAAAGCAGTTAATAATGTTAACGAGAAAATTGCTCCAGCAGTTATCGGTCTTGAAGCTACTGATCAACTTCTTGTTGATAGAACAATGCTCAAATTAGATGGCACTCCATTTAAGAAAAACTTAGGTGCTAATGCAGTTCTTGGAGTTTCCCTCGCTGTTGCTAGAGCCGCTGCTGAAAGCTTACATATGCCTTTATATCGTTATATTGGTGGAACCAATGGAAAAGTTATCCCAACCCCATGTATGAACGTTATTAATGGTGGCGCTCACGCACAAAGCTCAGTTGACTTCCAAGAATTCTTCATCATTCCAGCTGGCTTCCCATGCTTTAGAGAAGCATTAAGAGCTGGTACCGAAATCTTCCACACCTTACAAAAGGTTGTTAAAGAACACGGTTATGAAACTGGTGTTGGAGATGAAGGTGGATTCGCACCAAGCTGCAAACACGGAAATAAAGAACCACTCGCTTTAATTGCTGAAGCAGTTGAAAGAGCTGGTTACAAACTCGGTGAACAAATCTTCTTAGGAATGGATGTTGCTTCTTCAGAATTCTATGAAGGTAATGGCGTCTATAACTTAGTTAAATCTAAAGAAGGTAAGAAGACCACTGATCAAATGATCAAATACTTAGAAAGACTTGTTAAGGAATACCCAGCAATCGTTACCATCGAAGATGGTCTTGCTGAAAGTGACTGGGAAGGTTGGGCAAAGCTCACTAAGAGACTCGGTGATAAGATCCAACTCGTTGGTGATGACTTATTCGTTACTAACCCAGAATTCGTTAGAAAAGGTATCGTTAATAACGTCGCCAATAGCGTCCTCATCAAAGTTAATCAAATCGGTACTTTAACTGAAACTCTTGACGCAATTAGACTTGCTCAATCTAATGGTTATACCTGCATGGTCTCTCATAGATCTGGTGAAACCGAAGATAGCACTATCGCTGATTTAGCGGTTGCAGTTAACGCTGGACAAATCAAAACTGGTTCTGCTAGTAGAACTGATAGAATGGCGAAATACAATCAATTATTAAGAATTGAAGAAGAACTCGGTGAAGATGCTGAATTCTTAGGTGTTAGAGCTTTCGCTAATCGCAAATTCTAATTAGTTATTGAACAAAATAAAAGATGTCTCCATATGCACTGAAGACATCTTTTTTTGTTTCACAAATTATAAATTGGAGATACCAAAATTCAAACTTGTTTTAAGCGCTCCTGTTAAATTAGGAAGCACGTTTGCAGCGGCAGGTCCTAACGCCAACAATTGTTTCATTGAAGGCAATGTCATTGTAATTGTGGATGGAACTCCACTAATCATGCCCTTTGCTTTTGCAGGAACTTCATCAAATCGGTCAACAATCATATTAAGAGCTTTTTCCATCTCTTCATATGTAGCGGCATTTGGATTTCTTTCAAATACAGTTAAAAGTTTGACTCCTTCCTTAAATAAATCAACTAATGGCATGCTGTCAAGACTTGCAGATTCTTGAACTGGGCCAACTTCATCAAATAATCCCATTGTTTTCCCTCCTATTTGATTGGTTTAGATTGATATGTAAAATTACCACGGAACTCTGTTCCGTTAATTATTACCCTAGGTTCACCTGACGGATTTCCTCCCAAAGAGGAACTAACAGCACAAATCGTGATTCCGCTTAGGCCGTTATTGTTATTACTAACATTTTTGCCTTTATAAACATTGCCTGATCCAATATTTGAGTAAGTGTTATTTCCAACAAAAGTACTACCATTACTAAGGCCAAAGTTACAAACGGACTTACCTTGTTTGCTTTCGCTTGTAATATATAAATTTCCATTATTTCCTTTGAAATGAATTGGGAATAATTCTTGGTTATATAAACTATCTTTATTATTACTGTAACAACCTTGAATAACAATTTCGTTTCTACCTTTACAGCAGTTCATGTTTGCAAGAACGTTTTCAATGTGTGCTTGAGAATATCCATACACTTCAATATGAATTTCAGTTGGAGAAAGACCATACTGATTTAATGTATCGCTATCAATAGTGGCAGATGATTCATATTCATCATCTTCGTCATCTTCATAGTCGTCATCATCTTCGTCATATTCTTCGTCATTGTCATCTTCGTCTTCATCAAAATTATCTTCATCCTCAAAATAATTTGGGTCTTCTGCTTGTTTTTGCCTAACTCTTTCAAGATATTCTTGATGACGTCTTTCTTCTTCCGCTTTTTGAGCCTGGACTTGAGCATTATATTCATCTAATTCAACTTTAAACGCTTTGTAAGCATCAAAAGCTTCCTCTGCTGCGCTAGCATCAAAGAAAGAAAGATTTTTGATTTCATCTTGTGATAATTGTCTATATAAGACAATCACATTTTCAATTTGGTCTCTATACACAGTTACAAATTTCATTTTTGTCTCAAAGTCTTTCTTCATTAATAAAGAAAGCATGGTGACAATTGACATTTGCTTACCACTGACAACAACATTATTTGCCTTATTAAATTGATTCATCAATGAAGTTGGATATCTACTAACACCGCCTTTAAGTGTTTCCGTATAATCCTTATTCATTTGTGCTAATTGTTCTAACTCAGCTTTGGAAGATGGGTCTAAATATTGAATAGCTTTTTGATAGTTAGGCATTCTTGTAAAGTCGCGTCCAACCTTTGCCAATTTAGAAGCACTATTGACACATAAATCACATAAAAGCATAGCAAAAAATACTTGTCCGTTTTCGCAATCCATCTCAGCTGCTTCCTGTAATAACTCGATTGCTTGAGAATAACTACTTGTCGCAATGAGTTGAAACGCTCTTTTAATACGACTATTAATTTCATCTCGAATTGGGAATTCATAGTGACAATAATCACAAGTACCGGTCTTACCACCTAAATACCTTAAAGTTGCGCCACAGTTAGGGCACGAAATACTGATTGCTCTCATAAAAATATCCTTTTATAAAATAATTGTAATATATATTTTATATATATCAATCAATAAAAGAAAAATCCTGCTAAGCAGGATTTATTTATTCATCAGGTTTTTTTATTCATCTGTTCCGTTATATTTGGTGTCTACGACTTTGATTTTTTCCACTACCGTTTCATCAGCGGACAGCACTTCAATTTCATATCGACCGTTATCGAATGTGAATTTATCACCAATAACCGCAAAGCGATTCAAGATTTCTTGGCAGAACCCAGCAACAGTTTCGTAATCGGTTTCAAATTCGCCTTCATATTCAATCAATTCGAAGAAGTCTTCGATATTCATCGTTCCATCAATGATATATGTGCCATTACCGTTATCGATATATTCTGGTTCATCTTCATCAGTTTCATCAAAGATATCACCAACGATTTCTTCTAAGATATCTTCCATGGTGATAATTCCTTCAACTCCACCATATTCATCCATCACAACAGCGATATGGATTTTGCTTGATTTAAATTCTTCTAATAAATCAAGAAGTTGCTTATTTCTTGGAATGACAAGTGGCTTATAACATAAAGAGAGGATGTTAATATTTTCTTCTTTTTTAAATACCGCGCGAGCGAGTTCTTTAATTGGAAGAATACCAACGATATTATCAATCGTATCTTCATATACTGGGATACGTGAATGTTTAAAAATTTCTCCTTCTTTGATGATTTCAAAAATATCATCATCTTTATTGATTGCAAATACATCGACACGCGGAGTCATGATTTCATGGGCTTCAATGTCGCTTAGATCAATCGCCCCACGGATGAATTCCGCTTCATCTTCGTCATATTCTTTATTTTCTTCAAGCTCATCCACCATTTCATCAAGAACATCTTCATCAATCTTTTCTTCTTCAATAGCTTTCTTTTTGAAGAGTTTACTAATTAAGATGAAGAGTTTTGAAATCGGCCATACAAAAATGAAGAAAAGATATTTAAAGAATGTCATTGGATAGACATAGATTTTAGATAATGAATATGAATATCGTTTAGAGAAAGCTTTTGGGGTAAATTCTGCAAAAATGATAATAAATACAGTAAAGATAATTGTGGAAACTATATTAGGCCAATCTTGATTAATGGAATTTGACCAATAAATACCAATTAAAGCGACAATAGAACCCGCAAAAATGTTAACGAGATTATTTCCAAACAAAATTGATGAGATCGAAAATTCATAATCGTTAGCGAATTTATACGCTCTAAGAGCGGTTTTATTGCCTTTATTCGCTTCATCTAATAATTTGTCACGATTAACGACACTATAAACCATGTCAGCGCTACTAAAGAAGGCTGAGAAAAGAGAACACACCGCAATAATCAACCAATAATAATAAGGCATTATGCTTTCTTCTTTCTGTGACTCACTGGTTCAGCGATATCACTTACGATTTCTTCTAAGATATCTTCCATGGTCACCATACCAATGATTTTTTTATGATTATCTCTAACTAAGGCTATGTGGGTGCGGTGTTTCCTAAAGCCATAGAAAAGATCATCAATCATAATTTGATTAGTGACGAAATATGGTTTTTGTAAGATCGAACGAATATTTAAATGAGGATCTTTCTCATATTCTTCAAAATAAATTTTTATGAGTAAAACTCCAATCATGTTGTCAAAAACTTTGTCATAGATTGGAATACGTGAATAATTAGTGGTTAAGATGAGTTCTTGGAGCTTCTGATGATTTAAATCTTTAATGTTTAAAGCAAAAATCTTATCTCTTGGAGTTAAAACATCTTTTACTGATGTATCTAAAAATTCCATTGTGGATTGAATGATTTCAGCTTGATCTTCATCAAGAGTGTCGTTTTCTGCCGCTTTATCAATTTCATTTTCTAAATCATCTTCAGTAAAGGTTTCTTCTCCTTTAACGTGGAAGATTTTTTCAAATAATTTCACTCCGCCTTCAAACAAAATTGAGATTGGGAAAAAGATGATCATCAAAACATATGTTGGGAAAGTGAAAATTAAAGATAAAGTATCTGGAATGGCTCTAGCAATCGTTTTAGGAAGAGTGTCCCCCACCAAATAAACGATAAAAGTCATAATCACAGATGAAATGATTGATATCGTATATTCCGCGAGTCCAGTAGACTTAAAATAAGACAAAAAAATCATTGTTGAAATTGAGCTTATCGCAATTGCAACAATATTATTTCCGATAAGAACCACCGTTAAAGCGCGGTCATATTTATCTAATATTTTTAATAATGTTTTAGCGAGTAAACTTCCTTCATCTGCTTTAACTTGCATCTTAAATTTGTTACAGCAAGCAAATGCGGTTTCCGCACCAGCAAAGAAGAAATGCAAAAGAAGTAAGATAACAATTATGATCCACAATATACTAGTACTGGGGTCACTCATTAATTAACCACTTCCTTTCGTTAGATTTCGAAAAACAATTATATCATAAATGAATAATTATTTATGATGTAATTTAATATATACATATGTATATAAAAAGCCGATTCGTTAAGAATCAGCTTTAATTATTAATCTTCGTCTTTCTCTTCCTTTTTCCCACTAGCGAGTTCACTTTTAAGTTCTTTTACCCAATTTACTTTACCAATTTCACCTTGTTCAAGACGGTCTTTATCCATCACATCTTGAATGAGCTCTTTACATCTTCTGATTGATAAAGGTGATCTAACTTTGAAACAAAGAGGAATATCGATATACATCTCTTTATTAGATGCATCTTGAATTGGAAGAGTGCTATTAGCATAATCTCTTGGATTAAGAGCGAAATATAATTTTAATGATTTTCCCGCAACAGTAATTCTCACATACATCTTTTTATGTAAACGGAAGGTATCACCGACTGCAGAAATTCGACTTTTAACACCATAAGAGAGGATTTCATTTTTGATTTCGTTATATAAATCATGAACTTCTTTATCAGATTGAAGTAATCTCTCAGCAAAAGTTAATCTTTCATATTTCTTTTCTTCAATAACTTCATTAACTGGTTCAACCACTTCTTTTTTCACAAATAGAGGAGCTTTTTCAGGTTTAACTTCTTCTTTTGCCTCTTCTTTTTTAGGAGTTTCAACTTTCTTCTCTACCACTCCTTCTTCTGGAGAAGCAGTATTAATTCCTCCGTTAAAATATTGAACGACAAGAGGGCCACCGAAAGTTGCGCCAGTAACGGCCTGATTACCTGGATTATTTCTCGCCATTTCATCTCTAACGATATCTCTAACTACTTCTTTTAATAACGCGGCTAAAGAATCTTTATTCATATTTTGAAGATCGACTTGTTCTTCCTTTGGCTCTTCTTCAACTTTTGCTTCTGGAAGAGGTTCTTCTTCGATTTCTGGTTCATCAGCTTCTTCAATCATCGACACTTCATCAGCTTCAGGAATTGGTTCAGGTTCACTTTCTTCAATATTAGCGACTTCAGGAGCAGGAATTTCTGCCGCTTCTTCAACCGCTTCAACATCACCAGCTTCTTCAGCGACGGTTGGTTCAGCCTCTTCAACTTCGACCACTTCGCTTTCTTTTCCTTGTTCTAAGAAATAAGTGACCGCAAAAACATTAGATGCCACTAATCCAACAAAAGAAAGAGCGCCACAGATGATTGTGAAATAAACCATAACAATTAAACCAGAAGCAACAGGAACGAGTTCTGATGCTCTTTTAATATATTGGGCATTTAAATATCCACCAGTGGAAACGACTAATAAAGAAATGAAAGAAACAAGAATATATGGAGTAGCAAAAAGAATATAACGTGGGTGTTTCTTGTTGATTAAGAAAATAATCATAAACACTAGCCAAGTAAATAAAACCGCAGTTAATACGAGTAATAAAGCCGCGATGGTTAATGGGCCACTTTCAGAAAGAAGTCCTTCCATTTGATAAGTTGCTCGAGCTTGTGAATCAAATAAAGAGACAAAAGCTTGTGAGAAATTAGTGAATAATTTACCAATATCTTGTTCCGAGGCACCAAATGTATTGTTACTTGTGGTTGGAAGTAATAAGAAAAGAGCAATAAAAGCAACTGCAAAAATAGCAGTACAAATCAAAGACACAAATAAAGCTCGTTTTAAAACTGTTTCTTTTTTCATTAGAGAAGTCCTCCAGTAGAGATAATTTATAATTAATCGCGCGCATAATCAAGCGAAAAGTATGGCAAATATCTTTTATTTACTAGCAAAAACCGACTATTTTACAAAAAAACAAGCATTTCTGCCTGTCTTATCTAGATGAGGAAATTCTTTCTTCGGCTTCTTTAAAATAACGGATATAACTCCTCTTACAATAATGAGGATGTTTATCTTTTTCTTCTTTATTTGGTTCTTTAAATGAATATGGTTTATTCACTCTCCAACCATTAAGTAATCCAATTGAAAAAGCGTCAGTAGGACAATAAAACGAACAACGAGTGCAACATAAACAATTGTTCTTGAATTTGAATTTATTGTCTTCATAAACGATATTATTAACTGGACATGAATTCACACATTTCATGCATTTAATGCATTTATTTTGATTGATTTTATATGCCTTTCCGTTAATTCCAGTAAACCATTGCTCTATCCTTAATAAGAAGATAAACCATCCAACAAGATGAAGTTTTTTCAGATGATGAGGTTTATTTTCAATTAAATATTCTTTAACATCAATTGGGACTAAAGAAGTCATCGTATTATACATTTGTGCCGCTCTTTTTTCAGTATGTCTAAATATCATGTTATAAGGCATTAAATAATGATAATCGCTCTCTAAGAAACAATTCTTTTTCTTTAAAATACTGAGAAGTTTTTTACCACTTGAATGATTAACAGTTAAATATTCACCACTGACCATGATGATAAATAAAGGGGTCTTTTTTTCTAATTTAGGGAACTTCTTTGCATATTTCCATACATTTTCAGGAGCGTTAAAAGCGTGAATAGGATAAGCGAAACCGATCTTGTCATATTCATTAATCTTAGAGAAATCAAATTCATCCTTTTCAATCTTAAATATATCGAAAGAAACCCCTTCTTTTAATGAAGCTTCTTTCCATTTAAGAACTGTTTTTTCAGTATTTCCAGTTCCAGAGAAATAAAATAACGCAACTCTCATATTTATCTTAAGCTCTTATAATGAGCATTATAATCCTTGTCGTACCAATAAAAACGGTCTTCATCTATATCATGACTATCACACCAAACTTGAGCAATCATTTTATCTTTTTTTGCTAAGCGGTCAAAATCCCATGCATATTCTTTATATGAGATATTAAGCCAATGTCCGCAATATAAAACAGTGTGAGGACGAGCAAAGAAATGTTCTCCATCACTATTTTCCCATTCGACTTTAGTAAATATATCGCCATCTTTAAATTCTTTTGTGATTAATTTTCCACCTCTAGCTTTAGCGACATTTCTTAAATCATCAATGGTTATCTCGTTACGATTCTTATCGATATCAAAATAATGTTCTAAGCGTGTAACGTTATTCTTAAATTCTTCGTAATTAATCTCTTCTCCAGTAGGAAGTTTGCCTTTACATAAAAGTGGAAAATCTTTCCATTCTTTTGGGATGGAATTAAATTTCTTTACTCCTCCAAAATAGGCAAGCATTCTTGCTTCATCGTTATGTTTCTTCCAATAATATGGAGCATTTGCATCTTTAAGAAGTCGCTTAATTACAATCGCTTTCATGAGCTTCTTAGGCATGATTTTAGCGAGTTTAAAATATTTATGAGTTTCTAAAACATTATCCCAGAAACCATATATATCTTCATTTTGGTAATTAAATAAATCATTGAGCTTATATCCATCAGAATACCATTCGCCATGAAAGTTCCTCAGCGAATTATAATTAGTGTCAAAGAAATCTTCTACTTCAAAACCGATGATATTAAATCCAAGTTTAAAAGTGTCATAACCCGTCACTCTTGATTTTTCTCCACCACCTAAATTAAAACAATGTTTCCAGAAATTAGTTTCATTGAGTTCGTCTTTTTGGTCTCTTCTTAAGATATTTCGTATAAGAAGTGCGCTATCTTTAGCAGTTGACCATTCTAAAGGAGTGTTAAAACACGTATGGAACATTAATCCATCTGAAACGTTTTTCATGAGTAAAGCGTCATATAACATTGCTAATTGTCTAATTACTGTCCACTGTTTAACATTACTCTCTAAAACCGTAAATTCCCCTCTCATCTTAGTTAAAGAATAAATATCAAAAGGAGAGATGATTAATGGATCACCAACTTCAGCATAGGGGTGTTTATAATTTCTATCTCCATATATTCCAATTGTAGATATATGGATGAGTTTAGGTTGTTTATCTCCTAAAGATTCAATCGCTTTGCAAATAATTTGTGGACCAACTTCATTAGCCTCAATCGCTTTTAATGGTTCTTTATCGCTTTTTGGAGGGATGACTGCCGCCATATTAATCACATAGTCTGTATCTTTTATTGCATCTAAAACAATATTTAGATCGTTAACAGAGCCAAAGATAATACGATATTTCTTATGATTTTTCTTTAATGCTTTGACTAAAGGTTTTAAACCCTTTTTATCATGGACTAAAAGATTAATAGCTTCGATATAATTTTCTTCTGCTAAAGTTTTGAGAACTTCACTTCCCATATTCCCTGGGACACCAAATAATGCAACTTTCATATAATTTCTCCAATAGTGAGAAACACTATTGGTAGTAGTATATCATAAAAATAATATTAGTCAGTAATTAATTATTTTGGATTTCTCCGGCTTTTGTTAAGGCAAATTTACTAGTTAATGGTCCGATTAATTCATAAATCAGTGTTGAAGTTAAGATTACTGCAAGCACTAATGAAGCAGTTGAAGATTCTCCTGCTTCTTTAAATAATTTATTGGCGGTAGTTGCTAAACCAATTGCAACACCAGCTTGAGGGATAAGAGCTAAACCTAGATATTTTTTAACTGTGTCTTCTGAATGAGTGATATTAGCACCAATAGAAGCACCACAATATTTGCCGGCAACTCTAAAGACGATATAAATGGAAGCAACAATAATCACTAATAAAGCAGCATCCTTATTAGCGAATATGCTTAAATCTAATGAGGCTCCACTTAAAACAAAGAACATCATATAAATTGGGGAAGTAAACCTATCTAATATATCTAAAGTACGATCACTATCTTTACAAATATTAGTGAATAAGGCTCCAGTAACCATACACATCAAAAGTGAGCTTAACTCGAAAGAACCCATGTATTCTTGTCTAAATAAGACATATAAACCAACTGAGGCAAAGACAGAAAATATACAAAGAACTAGCTTATTATTTCTCGACTTGAAGAATCGGTTTAAGAAAGAAATAAATAAGCCGAGTACCACTCCAATTCCTAAAGAAATCGCAATCTCAATCAAAGGCTTTCCAATCATCTTATATAAAGAAACGGTGCCACTAGATAAACCAGTCGCAATTTGGAAAAGAATAGAGAATAAAATTAAAGCCACCGCATCATCTAAGGCAACAACTGGAAGAAGAGTATTCACCATTGGTCCTTTTGCGTTATATTGCTTAATAACCATTAAAGTAGCGGCAGGAGCAGTTGCACTAGCAATTGCTGCTAAAGTCAAAACAACTGGCCAACTGATATTGTTTTGAGAAACAAAATGAGCGACAAGAAGAGCGATTAAAACAAAGATTGACGCCATTGTCGCTTCTAATATCGTAATTACCAAAACTCTTTTACCAACTGTTTTTAATGTCGTTCTTTTAAAAGAAGTACCGATAGAAAAGGCAATGAAACCTAATGCAACCGTAGATACCCAGCTAATCTTATCGACAAAAGTAAAGATTGGTGAAGCTTGAATATTGTCATAAGTGAAATTATTAAAGAATAGTCCAAAAACAAATGGACCCATAATAATTCCAGTGATGATATATCCAGTGACATTAGGTAATTTTAAAACCTTCATTAAGCGAGTGCTTAATAAAGAGACAAGCAAAAGAATAGCGATATATACGAATATTAAAGGTTCCATATCTAATTAAATCGATCCTTCGTAATCTTCGATATCGCGAGAAAACATAAACCCTTTAATTTTCTTAAAGTTATCGGTGTTTTTTCTAATTACTTCTTTTAAGTGTTCTAATTTATCTTCACTAACAACAAATAAGCCAAGAACACTTTCGTTATTTTGGGCTTTTTCAACTTGTCTTAAAGAGAAGAAGTGCCTCTCTTCTGGTAAATCATCAAAAGCGTGATGGAGAGAACCACTACTAATCATAGTCGCGTTATATCCATCATTTTTTATTTCTTCTAAGACTTTTTTTGTGTCACTAGAAACTTCTAAAGTTAAATATAAAATCTTTTTCATATCTTCATATTAGTCCTCTATTTAACTAATGTTAAGCGGTAAATTGAAGGCATATATAAATCAAACGTTGGCGTGCTTTCATATAAAGTGAAACCGTTAAGGTCTTTATTAAACATGATCCATCCACGAACATCATTATATGTTTCAATATATAATTCACCTTCATCAATAGTGAATCTCCATTCAATGTTTCCTTTATTAGAAACAAAACCAACACGAGCGAGATTAAATCCAGCAAAATATTTTCCGTTTTGATTTTCTAAAGTAAAACCGTTTTCTTCTTCACCAACATAAAATTCAGCAGTATCTTCGCCTAAAAAAGTGATTTTCTTTTTATCACTAGAAAAAGTTGAACTCACCCCATGAAGATAACTTCCTTGAGAATTATTACTAGCGGTCATACCGGCATTAGGAGAGGCAAAAACAATCGTATCTTTGTCTTTTATTGAAGAGATATCTTCGACAAGTTGATATTCATATTGGACATTAGTTTTATCTTCCACTACTGAAATATAGCAACGCGCAGAATACCCCCCTAAAACAGTGGTTGCAACTGCGTAAGCACTTCCATAACCTTTTGGAGTGATTCCTCCAGTAACGGAATGAATTTCAAAGACTGAAGTATTAGTAGAAGTCCACACTACTTCTTTTTCATCAATAGAAACATCATTATTAGGAAGATAATCAATATAGAAGATGTTTTTCTTTTTATTTAAATCGTTCGTGTCAAAAACATATTCGGTAAAGTTTAACTTAATTCCAGTAACAGAAGTTTCTTCTTCTCTAGGATCTGTTTCTGGATCAACCTCTCCTCCTTCTCCAGGATCAACTTCTCCTGGATCGGTAGGTTCTCCTTCTTCTGGAGGGGTTCCACTAGGAGTAGTAGGAGAGACATTATTAGCGCAACCAACTAAGAATAAAATAGGTAATAAAAGTAATAATTTTTTCATAAGAGAACACTATAGCATATTTATTATATTTTTATTATATAAAAAAGATGATTTTCATAAAAAAAGCGATGAAAAGAAGTCATCGCTACTATAAATAAATTAACTAATTATTCTTGGAAGTCATTACCTAGTGGTAATAAAACGAAGTGTGCCATCTTGAAATATTGTTTTCCAAATGGGATACCAATGATGGTAACGCAGAAGATAACACCAACGAGGAGTAAAACTAAAGCGTTAACCCAGCCACCAAAAATAGCGTGAATAACATTAATAACCTTTTTAAATCCTGAAGGATTGACTGCAGTAACTTTTTTACCAAATGGCCATAATACAAATCTTGCTAATTTAAAATATTGTAAGCCAACTGGAATAAAGAGGATGGTAATACATAAAAGAACACCTGTTAGGAAAAAACCGATTGAAGCAAAGAATCCTCCTAAGATAAGCCATAAAACATTGCCGAGAGATTTCATTTAACGACTCCTTTCACTATTTAGATAGATTATATCTACCTTTATTTTTACAAATTATATAAATAATAACAATATCAAATTCCAAAATAATGGCTTATAACAACCCAAACCGCTAATAGAATAAGGATAATACCACCAATAATTCCAGATATCTCATATTTGCCTTTAAGAAGCTTCATGATTTGTTTTCCAAGGAACAAGCCAATTAATGAGATAGAAAAAGTTAACACCAAAATAATAGAGACATGTAACCACACTGTACTTCCGTTAGATAATCCAGCGTGAAGGGTGATTCCAGCCGCTAAAGCGTCAATAGCAGTAGCAAAGCCGTAAAATATTACTTCTTTGACGGAGAACTTTCTCTCCTTCTTTTCTTCTTTTGGTTTCTTTAATTCGATAATTGATTCAATTAGCATCTTTGCTCCAATGAATAATAAAAGAGCAAAAGCGATCCACACCACTACTAAAGAAGCGATACGACCAGCGGAACTAGAAGCATCACTACTACCAGAAAGATATTCCACAAGTTCCACTAGCCAAAATCCGATTAATGGCATAAGAGCTTGCATAAAACCAAAAGTAAACGCAATAAAGAATGATTTCTTTTTATTGATATCTGAATAAGTTAATCCATCTGCTAGGGCAACTGAAAAAGCATCAGCGGATAAGCCAATGCCAAGAAGGAATATTTGTAATAAAATTGCCCAAGTCATATATCTTCAAATAGTATAGAGCATTATTTTATTTTTAATAACAATTTATTTGGAACAACTAAAAATCTATACCTTTTGAGACAAAAATAAAACGCCCTGAATGCTAATCAGAGCGTTTATCAATTATTTAAGTTCTTATTAATCGATTGCAAGAATTTCAGTTTGGTCGCTTGCAATAATATTTCTAAGCGAAACACCATCTATCTTGCCATTATCAAGCAAGTCGTTCACGTCGTCAAAAATGCCTAAATACATGTTCAAATCTTTTCCCTCGGCATTTGGATATTCGTTAACGGGTATTTCGAATAGTTGAATATGTGCTTTGTCAGATTTATTGAATTTAATACGGATTTCTTTTTCGTGTCCAATAGTATCTCTTGTAACTCTAAAAATTCTATTCTTATATCGGAATTCCATTCCCCATATAACGCCATCATAATTATAATTTTCTGGAGTAGGACCATTTCTAGTGAATCCTTCAATAAATTCTTCAATGTTTTTAAATTCTTTATTTGCCATATTTAACTCCTTATTTTTTACGATTCTTTAACCAGCTATTGACTTTATTGATGACAATTTTGTCACTGCTAGTTGGTGATGTAACATTTCCTTTATGATAAACGTCATAATGAACATGAGGTTGTTTACCATCATGGGAATGTAGAAAATCAATTGACTTAACTAATTGGTGCTTGTCATCGTAAAATGCGATGTGTTTCAATTTGCCTTTTTGCAAAACAGCATAGATGCGGTTTTCTGTATGACTCATTTCTGGTGCCTTAACAGATTTATTTGGACGTTCAAGCACTTTAATATTATCATCAATCATCCCAACCGAGAAATATGTTTGTCCGCCATCTCTAAAAGCGAAATTACCACTATTGACATCAACGAAACTGCCTCTTCCACCCATATCAGTCCTAAGAGAAGCAATGAGGCAAAGGCAATCAGAAGGAATAAAAATGGCAAAAGCAAGAGGAGTAAGATTTGGCAGGCCATCAGTTGCTATCCCAAACAATTTTATAGAGATAATAAACCAATACAAAAGAGGAATAATTACTAGCAAAAAAGCTATTGAGATGTCTGGGTTAACTAGGGGCACTTTTTATAGAAAACTGCAATTACTAAGTAATTAATTTAAAAGTCTGTATTGTACCTACTTGGACTGTTTTTTAGAATGGATTGTATCAAGAAGGTGTGTTTATAGCCCACATGTAGAATGAAAACTACTAATATTTCTTTATTAAAAAAGAAAAAGGCCGATACACAGCGGTATCGACCTTAATTTTAAACTTGTGGTGATCCAGACGGGATTCGAACCCGTGAATGTCGCCTTGAGAGGGCGATGAGTTAAGCCACTTCTCCACTGGACCAATTGGTGGAATTATACCACCATTTTAGAGATTTGAAATCACTGAATTAAATCTTCTGTCACATTCCTCTTTTTTAAGAGTTTGCATTACATAATATAAATTTGGTGAATTTCTTTTTGTAGTAAGAGCAATTCTCACCATTTCAGCAACATCAGAGACACTTCCTTTAAATGCTTCTGGATTAGCTTTAAAAGCCTTTCTATCAGCGGCAAATCCTAAAGAAGAGCCGATTTCTTTCATGTTATTGAACCAAGATTGTTCATCTTGATCTAATTTAAGGTTATCTCTAATATTTGATAAAACTTCCTTGATGGTCTCTTTATCAAATTTCTCATTAAAGACAAGTGGGTTTTCTTTCACACTTTGTTCGTATAAGTCTTTATAGAAGAAAGATATTGCTTCATATAGATTACCGAATTTTTCATAATCTTTTCTTGGATTCTCTTTTTCTCTTTCAATATTCATGATTTCCATGAAATAGTCTTCATCTCTTTTGATGAGGTTATAGAGTTTTTCATCGTATTCTTTAGAGAATGCTAAAGCCATATCACGGATTTCATATTTGGTTTTCTTCGAAAGGATTTCTTTTGAGAAGAAGTTCACTTTACCCATATCAAATAAAGCACCTTCTAATGACATCTTATCAAATGAGAATTTAAATTCTTCCATATGTTCGAAATGATGTTCAAAAATCCATTCTTCAAAATTGGAATTAGCAATCGTCATTAAATACATGACAAGAGCTTCAGTTGGATATCCATCTTGTAAGAAATATGAAACTGCAGCTTCATTATCTAAACGTTTTGAGAGTTTACGTTTATTACCGTTTTCTCCAATTTTCATAATAACTGGAAGATGAGCGTATTTTGGAGCTTCCCAATTTAAGGTTTTAAATAATTCTAAGTGGATTGGTAAAGAGGCAATCCATTCTTCTCCACGAATAACAGTGGTTGTTCTCATGAAGTGATCATCTACTACGTGAGCGAAGTGATATGTAGGAAGTCCATCGCTTTTATAAATAACGATATCCATATCGTTTTCCGCGATTTCAAAATTACCATGCACTAAATCGGTGACTTTGATCTTATGGATGTGATTACCACTACTTTTAAAGCGGATAACGTATGGATCACCTTTTAAGATTCTTTCTTTTCTCTCATCATTAGTGAGATAACGATATTTGGCAAATGGTCCATAATATCCTGGGATGATTTTGGCTTTTTCTTGTTTAGCTCTAATATCATCGAGTTCTGCTTGAGAACAGAAACATGGATAAGCTTTGCCATTTTCTAATAAATATTTAATAACTACTTTATATATATCAGCGCGTTCGGATTGAATATATGGTCCATATTCACCAATTTGTTTATCCCCAAGATATCCTTCGCTTGGGTCAATTCCAAAGAGGTGGAGTTGTTTGAGGAGAGTTTCTCCACTACCTTGGATTTCTCTTTTGGTGTCAGTATCTTCTAAACGAACATAGAAAATTCCACCGCTATCTTTAGCGACTTTATGGCAAATCATTGAAGTAAATAAAGAACCAGTATGTAAAAAACCAGTTGGAGATGGAGCAAATCTTGTGACTTCCGCTCCATTAGGGAGATTCCTTAATGGAAATCTTTTTTCTAAATCTTCAATACTTTCTTTTACTTCAGGGAATATTAACTCTGCAATCTCTTTATCTGTGACCATATTTTTCCTCCTCAAATATTCTTACAAATTATATTGCATCTTCACTCTATTTTGTTATAATAATTTAGCAATTTCGAAGTTGCAGGCGTAGTTCAGTGGTAGAACACTACCTTGCCAAGGTAGTTATGCGGGTTCGATTCCCGTCGCCTGCTCCAGTTAGATTAATACAGTGATTCGTCACTGTTTTTTATTTTCATTCTCCTTATTTAATAAATTAATGAATTCAACAATTGTATCTTCTTTAAATGGCTTGATTTTAATTCCATCCATTTTCTTAATTGTTTTGATTAATTTATTGGCTTTCACTATCGCATATTGCTCAGGAATCTCATCAATATTTACAATAGTGTCATTGTTAATGACCACGATTCCTTTTAAGTAGGAATTATCTAATCCTTGATATAACGCTAATCGTTTTGCCATATTGCGGTTATAGTTCATCGGGTTAGCGATATATTTCTCTTCTTTATTAATCACCGCGTTAAGTTGTTCATCAAAATATCTTCCTTCAATTACTCCTGATAGATTGAAGTCATGAATCACAAAGATAAATCTATCTGTGATTAATAGATGATCAATCACTCCTTCATTTTTATCATCGATTTGAATCTTATAGTTATTTAGCAAAAGATAATCATTAACATTCGCAAAACGATATAAACGATTCATCGTAATCTTTTTAATTCTCTTTTTTGAGAGAATGTTTTTATATAATAAAAATATAAAGATTAGGATTACTAGAATAACCCCAATAATTAATAGTGAGATATAGATGGCTTGAGAATTCGATAATAAAAACATGCGTATAAATAATACAAAAAATGACCTCAATATTGAAGTCATTTTAATCATAAATGGTTTCGTTATTTTTTCCCGCGAGGATGAAGCGCATCAATTCTTCTTTACTCGTTTTTTTAGATATCTCTGGAAGATTATCAATATCAAAGAATTGGACATCATCAGTTTCGTATTCGTGTTCTTTATGAATTTCTTTAATTTTTGCTTCAAATATAATCACATATTCAGGAATTGAAGCTTTGCTTTTAAATGGAGTTCTTTCAGTAATTCCTACTAATCTTACGATTTCTATTTCTGCGCCTGCTTCTTGTAAACATTCATTTTTCGCAGTTTTAGAAGGGGAATCATATAAATCCGCCCAACCTCCAGGAAGAGAATAAGCATGTAAAGCAGCTTCTCTAACTAAAAGAATCTTAGTTTTATTTTCGTTAAAAATTAAAGTTCTAACTGAGACATTTGGGGTAGGATAGATATCGCGTTCAAAATAATTTGGACGATCTAAATTTACTTCTAAAAACTCTTCTAGAAAGCGAGTAGATAAATCATTTATTTCTTTATAATTAGTTAAAGCGTAAGGGTCTTTAGAATAGACGAGACCAATTTTTGCGATTGATTGAATTTTTAAAATATAATCATAGATGTTTTTACTATCCATAATTAACCTATATTATTCTTCACTTACTCCATCCATGTAGTTTTCAAAAACACGTAAGAAGTTCGCCTGATCGACCGCATCAAGTTGTCCATTAACCGCGAAAGAAATTCTTCCGGTTTCTTCAGAAACAACAACGGTCACTGAGTCAGAAATTTCAGAAATTCCTAAAGCCGCTCTATGACGAGATCCATATTTTCCTGCAAATGGTTTGGTGGTTGGGGTATAGAAAACACTAGCAGCAACGATTTCATTACCGTGAATCACAACTGCTCCATCATGTAAACGAGTTCCAGGATAGAAAATTGTCATCAATAATTCAGCGCTTACTGGAGCTTTGATTGAGACACCATTTTTGATGATGTCGGCTAATGAGGTGTTTTTCTCAAAAGTCATAATCGCACCAGTTCTGGTTTTACTTAAATTAATAACTGCAGTTTCAATTGTCTTATATAAGAGTTCTCTATTGTAGATCTTTTCTACTTCAAATTTACCGCTTTTAACTTGGCTTCTTTTAAATGGGTTAGCTAAGAAACTTCTTAAATCACCAAGATTAGCGAATAAAGAAATAGTAACTCCAACAGAAGTTAAAACAGCAGAAAGGATAAAGACTGTCGTTAAATTGAATAAAAATGTGATTAAACAAAGAACAAAGGAAGCGCTGATAAAAACATATCCTGCTGTTCTTTTGACGATTTTAGAATATAAGAAAAACAAGAAAGCAAAAATGCCAATTAAAGAAATAAGAGAAATAATGAAAGAGGCTAAAGGTAATACCTCCCAAGCAAATTCAATTACAGGTTTTTCCATATTCTATTTTCTCCAATCTTTTCTATTATATTCGGATTTACTTCTTTTGTTAATTAAAACAAAAAGAAGTGAATTTGACTCACTTCTAATTTTCATTAATCTAAGAAGAGGAATAAAGGTTTTTTATTAACCTTCTTTTCTTTAAATTTGTATTTGTGTTTTTTGTGATAATCAATTAAAGAAATCTGCCCTTTATCACTTAATTTAAGATAAAGTTCATCACTCTGACGATCGTATATTTTTTCTAGATATTTATGTCTAAGTAACATCATGATGAGATTAGATATCTTTTTAGAAGAAAAGGAAACTAATGTTTTATATGTTGGAACTTCTTTTGCGTTTTCTAAATCTAAATCCTCATCACCTTTTAAAATCTTGTACACTCCTTCATTAACTGGATAGATCTTTCTTTCATTTAAAAAAGAGATTGTTTCTAAGATTTTTAAGTCGGTGGTACTTAATTTATAGCTAACAGCGGCTTTTTTCATAAAATCAGTTTACTGATTATTTTTCTTGATATCAATAATGAAAAGATTTGGTTAGTAAAAATATATGTAATATAATAGGTATGCTTAAAGGAGATATAAAAATGGGAACACCACATATTAACGCCAACAATGGTGATTTTGCTAAGGTTGTTTTAATGCCTGGAGATCCAATCAGAGCTAAATGGATCGCTGAAACTTATTTAAAAGATTATAAACAAGTAACAGATGTTAGAGGAATCTTAGGTTTTACTGGATATACCAAAAACAGTAAGAAGATTTCAGTCATGGCTAGTGGCATGGGAATGCCATCAATTGGAATTTATTCCAACGAATTATTTACTAGCTATGGAGTGGAAGTCATTATTCGAGTTGGAACATGTGGAACTTATCAACCATATATCAATTTAAAAGATGTATTAATTTGTGCAACTGCTTCTACTGATAGTAATTGGATGAGCCAATTTAAACTTAATGGCACTTATTCTGCTGGAGCAGATTTTGACTTAATGATTACAGCGTATGAAGAAGCTAAGAAAGCTAAAATTCCATATCATGGAGGAAACATCTTTGCCGCTGATGTCTTCTATGATACAGATCCAGAAACCTGGAAGAGATGGGCTTCTTTAGGGGTTATGGGAGTGGAAATGGAATCCTATGCCTTATACGTAAACGCTGCTAGACTCGGTAAAAAAGCATTATGCTTATTAACCGTTACTGATAGCTTTATTAACCACGATCAAAAACTCACAAGTGATGAAAGAGCCTTTGGCTTAGGCAGAATGATTGAACTTGCAATCGCTACAGCCGAACATTATTGCTAATTTATAATTTGAGAGTCCATAAGGACTCTTTTATTTTGGAGAACAACATGAAGAAATTAATATTATTTACTGTTTTACCAATTCTTTTACTCAGTAGTTGTAATTCGTCTACTCCAGGAAGTAATCCAGAGCCATCTAAGGAAGTAATTAGTATAGCTCTTGGTTCAGGAGTGATTAGACAATATCATGTCGGAGATGCTTTTATCTCACCAATTGTTATTGCTACATATAATGATGAGACAACTGAAGATGTTTCTTCTTTATGTGCTTTTGATGGATTTGATTCTTCTAAAGAAGCAGAAGATCAAATCATCACAGTGACATATTTAAATAAAACCACTACATATACAGTCGATATCATTGATTCTCATTTAGAAAGTATTTCTTTATCTAATAAAGTTACCACCTTTAAGGTTGGTGATAGCTTTATTAAACCAACGGTCACCGCTTATTATAGTGATAGCCACACTGAAGTCGTAACTGAGAAAACCACTTTTAGTGGTTATGATATGTCGGTTTCTAATACATATACTGTAACAGCAACTTATCAAGACAAATCAACATCATACACCATTACCGTGAGTGAAAAAGAAGAAGAATTTGTTAGACAACAACTTGATTGCGGTTATCTACAAATGCCACTTCCAAAAAATCATACTAATCCATTTAATTTAAAAACTACTTTAAGTGCAGATGATACTTCTTGGTATAATTCATCTTTAAAATCTAGTGATGAATTCCCATATGACGAATATCGCTTCATTTATGGAAAGAGTTATGATGATGGTCCAAGCGGAGAAAAATCATCTCCATCATTTTATTCATCTACAGGATCTAACCCTGGTGGATTAAAGATGGATCAAAAAAATAAAGGCTTTCAAACCGGGGAATTTACTCATACAGGAGCAAAATTAGAAATCAGAATTGGAATATCTCAAGTAAATAACGCGAGTGGAACTGCAGCAACAGGACAAGACGTGTACCGTATTTATTATTTTGATAATAAAGGCACTCTTCTTGGACAAGATAATTACGGAACAGGAAATATTACTGTTCAAACCGCTGGTAACTATTTAAAGATATATAAAACTGAAAGTTACACTCCAAATATTGCATATTTTGAATTCAGATTAATTAATCTTACATATAAAGGAAGCCAAAATTATAACTTTGGTATTGATTACGTCAATCTTAAAAGTTGGGAAAGAGCTTAATTCTTACTATCAAAAATTAATTTTAAGAACGGGATAAAAGCGACATCGATAATTAAAGATACCGCCAAAATAATCCATAAATATTGAAAATCTAAAAATAATAACGTTATTAAAGCGATTGTCCAAATAATAATAGATACCGCAATAAAGACGTTATATTTTTTAAACCATAAACAGGAGAATATTAAATAAATAATCCCACTAGCAAAAAAGGCAAATGGAATAGCGACATAAGATTTGTTAATTTTACTAATTTCTAATACTAAATAAATCAAAGCAACAATCACAAAACATATTCCACACGCTGAAAGAGTGATGCGAACACGTCTTTTATTCTCACCAATAGGAGAAACCACCTTATCTTTTCCGATTAATTGATCAAGAGTGATATCAAAATATTCGGCAATATTTTTAAAAGTTGTGATATCTGGAAGAGTTTCTTTATTCTCCCACTTACTAATTGCCTTGTGAGTGTAATTTAAATCAGCCGCTAATTGGGCTTGAGACAATTTTTTGGCCTTTCTAAGCGAATATAAATTACGCGCAAAATTATCTTTTAGCTCTTCTTCTTTCATATCGCTATATTAATGCTTAGTTCCATACATATCAAGCAAAAACACACCAAATTCTCTTGTTAAGAGACATATAATTCAAAATAAGAGAGTATTTTTTGCAACATTTTATTATTTTTTTTATGTGATTTATTTTATATTATTTAGCAGGAAGAAGGTCTTATGGACCACATGAGTAAACTTTGTCATATAGACATACCCTCATATTCATTCAAACAAGAGAAATTTAACTCGATTTCTCACTTAGCTGGCATTCCTATTGGAATCGCCACAATTATAGCTTCATCATGTTTATTCGCGTTTCGTAAACTTTCTTCCCCTTTTTTTATTGGCTTAATCATATTTGGGTTAACCACTATTATTCTTTATTTGATAAGCGGCTTATATCACTTAACTAATCCAGAAATGGAAACCGCTAAGAAATTATTAAGAATAATTGATCACTGCACAATCTATGTTTTAATTGCAGGAACATATACCCCTATATGTATATATTTATTTGATAAAACAATACTAGGATTAATCACTCTTATCTTAGAGTGGTCTTTTGCACTAATCGGAATATTAATTAATGCAATTAATCTCACTAATAAGTGGGTAAAGATTATTTCAATGATTCTTTATTTAGTAATGGGGTGGTTACTTCTTTTTACCGGAATGTTTATATATTTACCAACAATTCCATTTATTCTCATCCTCATCGGAGGATTAAGTTACACAGTTGGTTCCATCACTTATGGGATTGGACATAAAAAATTATCGTTCCACTCGATATTTCACATCTTTGTGTTAATCGGAACGATAATTCAAGCTATAGGGGTTATCTTAATATTTATCATAATGTCATAGAAGACCCCACATCGATTTTAAAATTGATGGATACCTCTATAGGTGGGGGATGAATTTGACAAATAATAACACAAAAAAACTATAGATATTGCTATTAATACAGGTGAGATTTTGATATAATTAATATGTAAGAAAGATATCAATTAATTGATATCTAACTTCGATATTTAATGCATATGAAGCTTATAAAAAGAACCTATCGTTTTCGTCTATATCCTAGTGATGCTCAAAAAGATATGATTGAGAAAACTTTAGGTTGTTCTAGATGGGTCTATAATGAATTTCTTTCTATCTGTAAAAAGGAATATGAAAAAGATCATAATTATAAGATTAATAAATATGAACTTATTAAATTTCTTCCTGAGTATAAAAAGAAATATCCCTATTTAAAGGAAGTTGATTCTATTGCCTTACAGCAAAGTGTCATTCACTTATTTGAAGCTTATAGAAACTTCTTCCAACATAATAGTGGCTTCCCAGTATTCAAAAAGAAAAAGAATGATTATGGTTATATTACGATGAATGTCAATAACTCTATCCGCATTATAGGTAATGAGATCCAAATTCCTAAAATTGGCCGAGTGAAATTTGTTTATCATCGTCAGTTACCAGAATCTTTTGTCTACTCGATGGTAAGCGTTTCTAGAATTGGGAAATATTATTATGTTTCTCTTCTTGTTGAAGAAGAATATCAAGATTATCAAGAACATAGTAAAGATAATCTAGATTTAGCCAATTCCATCGGATTAGACTTTTCTTTAGCAAATCTATTTGTTAGTGATTCTAAAACTAAGTCTAATATGCCTAAGTATTATGAATCGTCTTTACTCAAATTAGCAAAAGAGCAAAGAAAGCTGTCTCATATGGTAAAAGGTAGTAATAACTATAAAGAGCAGCTTCTTAGAATTAGTAATCTTCATGAGCGAATTGCTAATCAAAGAAAAGACTACCTACATAAAACTAGTCGATATCTTGCTAATAAATATGAC
>DEJH01000058.1:0-2084 GCA_002353275.1 Caryophanales bacterium UBA2753
CATTACACTTCTCAATATGAAAAGGATTATTTAGAAGCTCAAGGCTTCTTGAAGATGGACTTCTTATCGTTAAGAAACTTAACCACGATTGATTATTGTCTTTCTCTTATAAAGAAAAATAAAGGCAAAGAAATATCATTCTATGATATTCCATATGAAGAAAAAGAAATTTTTGATCTCATTAGAAGCGGACAAACAATTGGTTTATTCCAAATTGAAAGTTCAGGAATGAGAAATGCGATTAAGATTCTTCAACCAAAAGAATTTGAAGATATCGTTACCCTTTTAGCAATTTTCCGTCCTGGTCCAATGGACAATATTAAAGACTATGTTAACCGTAAAAATGGAAAGATTAAAGTTAGTTATCTTTCTAAAGAATTAGAAGAAATACTATCTCCAACCTATGGAGTAATTATCTATCAAGAGCAAATTAATAAAATCGCTCAAGTGATGGCAGGATTTTCCCCTACTGAAGCTGATTTATTTAGAAGAGCGATTTCTAAAAAAGATAAAGAAATTTTAGCTTCTAGTAAGACAAATTTCACTACTGGAGCAATCAAAAAAGGATACTCCAAAAAAGATAGCGAAGAAATGTTTGCTCAGATTTTAAAATTCGCTGATTATGGATTTAATAAATCTCACGCGGTTGTTTACTCAATTATCGCTTGTCGAATGGCTTATCTAAAATATTACTATCCACTTGAATTTTATAGCGCGATTCTCACTATTAGTAGTGGCACTACTGACCACAAATTCTCGGATTATGTTAGAGAAATAGTTTCTAGAAACTATAAAGTTTATCTCCCTAACATTAATAAGAGTAACAAAAACTTTGTCGTTAATGAAAACGGACTTCTTTTCCCACTTTCAAATATTCGAGGAGTTAATGATATCGCGGTTAATAAAATCATCAACGAAAGAATTGAAGGTGGAGAATATAAAGACTATTTCGATTTCGTCAGTCGAATGTATAAAATCGGTATCTCAGATAATGTAATCTCTAAGTTAATTGATTCCGGTGCTTTAGATGTTTTACACCCTTCTAGAGCAACTTTAAGAGCCACTTTAAGATATGCCTACCAATTAGCGGAACTCTCTTACGATAAAAATGGGCAAATTATTTTAGATGCGACACTCGAAAATCAAAAACAATTTTTTAACGATATAGATATCCCACTCGTGAATCTCAATTTAGAATATGAAGAACTTGGAATCATGCTTTCTGATAATCCTCTCCGCTATAAGAAAGATTTATTAGAAATGCATCACGTTATTCCATTAATTGAAGCTAAAGAAAGTAAGAAAAGAGTCACAGTCTGTGGAATTATTTCTTCAATTAAAACCATCAAGGTGAAGAAAAATAACACCACGATGGCCTTTATCAAGATTTTTGATGAAAGCGATGAGATGGAAGTTACTATTTTCCCAAGAACTTTTGAGGAGAGTTTTACTCTTTTAGAAAAGAATAACATCGTCTTAATTGAAGGAAGATATGAATTAAATAAAGATAGAGAAGGTTTTATTGCTGATAAAGTCAGTATATTAGAGGAATAGATATGCCAAAATTAACGATTATTGATGGAAATTCATTATTATTTAGAGCCTATTTTGCTACCGCCTATCCAGGGGTAGAAATCATGCGTAATCAAGAAGGAATCCCAACTAACGCGATTTTTGCTTTTAGCAATATGATTAATAAAATTGTCAGCGGCTTAAAAGAAGATGAAGGAATCATCGTCGCTTTTGACGCTGCTAAACATAATTTCCGTCATGATGCTTTGCAAACTTATAAAGCGAACAGAAAACCTGCTCCTGAAGATTTAGTAAAACAATTCCCAATCGCAAGAGATTTTTTACGTAGTTTTGGAATCTTCCAATTTGAAGAAGAGGGATTTGAAGGAGACGATATCGCTGGAACAATTGCGAAAAAAGCCGAAGAAAAAGGATATGAAGTTAATATCTATACTTCTGATCGAGACTTCCTCCAATTAGTGAGTGATAAAATCAGTGTTCAAATTATTAAAAAGGGGCTTTCTGATGTGGTAAAAATGACTCCTGAAGTCGTTAAAGAAACATATGGATTT
>DEJH01000058.1:2228-4248 GCA_002353275.1 Caryophanales bacterium UBA2753
ATTATTAAAACTAACATTGATTTACCATTCACTATTGAAGATACGATTTATCACGGCTACTCATTTAAAATCATTAATGAATTTTGTCAAAAATATGGATTAAAGCAGTTCATTTCAAAAGTTTCTCCTAAATGGAAACTTAGCGATGAAAATTCGTTAGATATTGAAGTGAAAAAAGTTACTTCTTTTAAAGATATAGAAATTCCTAATCAAATCGGAATCGCTTTAGATTTTGATAATTATGAAGATTATTTCAATTCCGAAATATTTGGTCTATCTATTTCGACTAAAAAAGACCACTATTATATCTCATTTGAAGATATGAAAAATGACCAATATCTTTTAGATATTTTAGCTAACCCTAACATCAAAAAATGTTGTTATGACTATAAGGCAATAAGAGTCAATTTATCAAAAGATAATATTGATATTAATGGTCTTGAACTTGATGTATTAATCGCTACTTATTTAATCGATACCACAGTTAAAAATAAAATAAATTCAATTTTCAGCGTTTATGGAATTGATATTGAATCAAATAAGGAAGAAGAAGTTTCTCTATTCAGTAACGAAAATCCATCTTTAACGAGTAAGATTGCTTATTGTTCTCTCTTTTTAGAAGGAAAAATTAAAGCCGAATTAGTGAAAATTAACGCTTTAGATTTATATCAAAATTTAGAACTACCTTTAGTTAGCGTTCTTTCTGATATGGAAATCGAAGGATTCCCGCTTGATGTTAATGTTTTAGATGAGATGGGAAAAGAATGGAAAAATAATCTAAAGACTCTTGAAAAAGAAATCTATGATTTAGCGGGTGAAGAATTTAATATTTCCTCTCCAAAACAGCTTGGAGACATTTTATATAACAAGCTCAACTTACCAGCGAATAAAAAAGGCTCCACTTCTTTTGATAATTTAAAAGAATTAGTTAACGCTCACCCAATCATTAATAAGATTATCGAATACAGAAAATATTCAAAATTAATCTCTACTTATGTTGAAGGTCTTAAGAGTCATATCTATAAAGATCACAAAATTCATGCGAACTTTAACCAGGCTTTAACCCAAACAGGAAGACTAAGTTCTTCTAATCCAAATTTACAAAACATCTCTATAAGAGATGAAGAAGGCAAGATGATTAGAAAAGCCTTCTATTATAACGAAGAAGATGTCGAGATTCTTTCTTTAGATTATTCACAAATTGAATTAAGAATTCTTGCTCATCTATCTGACTGTAAAAACTTAAAAGAAATTTTTAATGACCCAAATAGCGACATCCATGCTGCAACCGCCAAAAAAGTTTTCAAATTAGAGGGAGAGCCAACCCCTTTACAAAGAAGAAAGGCGAAAGCTGTCAATTTTGGAATTATATACGGCATCTCTGATTGGGGTTTAGCGGATCAACTTGAAATCCCTGTTAAAGAGAGTAAACAAATCATTAATTCTTTCTATGAAAGTTTTCCTGAAGTTGATTCTTTCTTTAAAAATATTGTCGATAAAGCGCTTAAAGACGGCTATGTTTCCACTATGATGGGGAGAAGAAGATATCTAAGAGAACTCCATGATAGTAATTATCAAGTTAGAGAATTCGCTAAACGCGCAGCGATGAATGCTCCAATTCAAGGAAGCGCTGCTGATTTAATTAAAGTGGCGATGATTGATGTTGATCACGCCTTAAAAGAAAATGGATTTAAAACCAAGATGGTTCTTCAAATTCATGACGAACTAATCTTCAAGGTTCCTAAAGAAGAAAAGGAGAAAGTCTATAACTTAATCCACGAAAAGATGATTCACGCTTTGAATTTATCTGTCCCACTACAAGTTGATGGGGGATTTGGAAAAAGTTGGTACGACTGTAAATAAATATGCCTGAATTACCAGAAGTAGAAACAGTGAGAAAAGTCTTAACTCCTATTGTTAAAGATAGGGAGATTCTTTCTATTGAAATTAAAAGAGAAAAAACAATTGAAGGAAACGCGAAAGAATTCAGAGATTCATTAACCCACGAAACTTTCTTATC
>DEJH01000070.1 GCA_002353275.1 Caryophanales bacterium UBA2753
ACCCCATCAAATGTTACAGAGCCTTTCTTAATTAAGACTATGCTTCTTTCTTTTTAAGTGTTTGCACTAAAAGAATGATTAGCACTGCGGTATAAGAAGCAAAATGAATTGGTAATTCAACTGGTTTAGAGGCAAGTCTTTCAAGAGGATAAACGACGCTTAAAGCAGAAATAAATGTCGTGTCAGTTAAACCTAGAACGAGAGTAATAACAAATAAAGCAACATTAACTCCTAATATAGCGGAAATTGTAATTATAAGGGCTTTCTTACATGTTAATATCTCTAAATCACGTAAAAGTTTAACCACTCCAACACATAATCCCACCACTAAGAAGATATAGGCTGGGAAAGTCATATATAAGGTTCTCCAGTGAACATACATTGGGGAAACTAATAAAGTACCTAATCGATTAAATACTAATCCAGTAAATAAGACCCATCCAATTGTGGAGAATACATATTTAGCATTCATCTTTCTCTTTTCACTATCTTCTGGAACTTTCTTTAAACAGAAAACTAATCCATATACATCGCAAAGTAAGAATAAGATGTGAAGGATTAAGAAAATGATCGCAAATCCTGGGAAAGGATATGGACTAGTAAATGAGCCATATATTAAGACAGCTGAAAGGATTGTGGTTAATACTCCAACTCCGTTTAATGAAGTAAGAATGATTAAATATAATTTAGTCATGCTTCTTTTATATTGAGGATATTTATAGCTTCTTAAGATATAGAAGAAATAGACTAAGACCATCGCTGCTAATGTAACTGTAGGGAAAGAAACGATAAATGGATTATGAGATGCATTTCCAAGATTAGCGATGTCGGAGAATAAATTATTTGATGCATAAGCGGTCAATATTGATCCAATTAGTGTTAAGACGATTAAGATGATAACCGTTAATTTCTTAGATAATTTCATTGTCAGTTACCTCCTTAATAATTTAAGAAGATGGATTCGTATCCAATTGTTCCGTCAGTATGAAGAACAATGTTACGACCACCTAATTTTTCTTGATTATGATATAAACGGTCTGTTGATTTAATACCGTATACAAAATCTACGCCTTTATATTTGATACCAAAGTCATTGACATGATCATGTCCGAAGTACATTCCTTGAGTGCTACCTTTTTCTAAAATAACATCGAATAACCCTGAATTCATTTCAGGTGGGCATGTCTTTTCTTCTTTGCTTCCAAATAAGAGAGTTGTTTCACCTTTTTCATAAGCAGCGTACGCTTCATCTATTTCAGGAAGAGGAATATGATAGAACATTAATGATTTAACAACTTCACCAGCTTCTTCGGTAGTTTTATCCACTAAAGATTTGTACCAGTCAATTTGACTTTGCTTGATGTAGTCATAACCCCAATATCCATTAAAGTTATATCTATTGGTGTCCATGATAATAACTTGTTTAAAAATTTGGGTGCCTTTATAAATATTAATCGCAAAATTGCAGTTTCCTGGAATATCATCATCTTGAATATCTTTAAAGTAGCAATTACTTCCCCAATTATTAAGCGTTTCAGTCATCCAATCAACCGAGAAGAAACATTGTTCATCATGGTTGCCAAAGGCTACTGTCCAAGGAAGAGAGAAACTATCAAGGAATGAGAAAAATCTTTTTGCGGTGCCTTTTGAAGCGAATGTAAATAGATCTCCAGTCACCACGATCATATTTGGGTTAGCCTCATTAACCACTTTTCTCATAAAATTAAAATGGATATCTTGATTATCTTTGTCACTAAGATGAATATCAGTTAACTGTAGGATTTTAAAGTCGTTAACATATTGAATACTTTTAGGATCGTAACGATTATATCCATAAACAACATATTCACTGATGTCGTGATGAACACCGATAGAAGAGCAACTAGTAAGTGCTAAAGCTGCTATCGGAGCTAGTAATAATGCTTTAATTTTCATGTTATTCCTTTCTTTTTTTATATTTGGTGTGACTAAGAAGACTTGAACTTCCACGGGTTACCCCACTAGCGTCTGAAACTAGCGCGTCTACCAATTCCGCCATAGTCACAAATTAAACTATTTCTTTTCTTTTATTATCTTCCATTTCTTGGACTTTCATATAGTCAACTTTGTTATATCTAGTCATTGGTAAAGATTTCACGAATTCAATTTCCCTAGGAATTGACCAAGTGATTAATTTCTTTTTACAAATGTTAATGATTCTTTCTTTGTCTTTATTTCTACTAACAACAAATGCTTTAGCAGCGTGAACAGTATTAGGGTCAGGAATTTGAACAACACAAACACTATTTATTCCACTTAAGGTAAGAATTGTTTCTTCAATTTCATGAGGAAAAACGGCGACTCCATTAACTTTAATCACTCTTTTTCTTCTACTAGAGAAATAAATAAATCCATCTTCATCGATATAACCGAGATCTCCAGTTTTTAAATATTCTCCAAAATATGTCTTTTTGCTAGCGGCAGGATCATTAAAATATCCGAGCATATTATTTTCACTTTTAATCGCGATTTCTCCAACTTTATAAGTAGGAAGTTCGCTATTTTTATCATCTAGGATCTTAAATTCCACTCCACTAATAGGGTAGCCAATTGAACCATATTTATGTTTTCTTAAGGTGTTAACTGAGCACACTGAAAGAGCTTCGGTTAATCCATATCCTTCATATAATCGACATTGACTATTCTTACGAATCATAATCGTATCAAAATTTTCTTTGATAATCGCTGGAAGAGAATCTCCTCCAGAGAAGCAACTTCTTAATGTCTTAATATATCTTGAATTGATAAAAGATGGCTCTAATGTTAAGGCTTTGAAAACTGAAGGAACTCCACAAATACAAATAACGTTTTTATGTTTCTTCATCGCTTTAGCGATTTCTTTAGCAGAAAAACGAGGAATAAGCACTACTCCAAATCCATTATATAATGGAGCGTGCATTGTCATACATAAACCAAACCCGTGGAAACTAGGAAGAACACTTATAAGAGATTTGCCAATTAATTCTTCCTTTTTCATACACATAATTTCACTCACTTTACTAGCGGTGAAATTAAAGCTTCTACTACCTAAACAGATAGTTTTACTAATTCCAGTCGTACTAGCAGAATGTAATAAGACTGCAGTTTCATTATCTTCAAGCACTACTTCTTCAGAAATTAATCCATTAGATTTTAAACGGTGGAAGAATTGGAATTTATGAGTTTCTTTAAGTTCTTTAACAATTTTTCGGTTAGAAAAATAATAATATCCTTTCTCTTTTTTATGGAGATAATGTCCAGGAGAACATAACACAATTGTGCCTTTGAAATTTAAATAACTCTTAATTTCTTTATAAACACGGTTTTCATATAAGAAAGCCATTTTACAGTTCGCATCATCGTAATATTTTTGCATTAATTCACATGGTGAGTTTGGATGAACCATGTTACTAATCGCCCCGATTTTATTTAAAGCATAAAAAAGAATAATCGTCTCCGGGATATTTGGTAAAGAAACTAATACAACATCACCTTTTTCAATACGGTATAAGTTCTGTAGAATTGATGCTAATTCATCGATATCACTTAATAACTTCGAAAAGCTGATTTTCGTATTGAAATAATAAATAGCGGTTTCGTTAGGAATCTCACTACTAATGTTTTTTATAGATTGATAAAGAGTTAAATTCTTTTCCATAGCTTACTTTATTATCATATCAAGAATCACGAAGATTATAGTAAATAAAACTTCGTGAATAATATATATAAACAAAGTGTGTCTTCCTAAAAAGCAAATCGAACGTTCACAATTTCCTTTTTTGGAAATAATACTTTTCTTAGCTGGATAAAATTTGCGGGCAAAGATCACTCCAAAAAATAAAGCGATAACATAAGGGAAAAGAGGTAAATAATCTCCAACATATCCTTCTTTAATCGGATTAAACGAGCAATAAAGAATACTCCTAAAAGCGTTATATTCTGTATCAGGAGAAGTCCTACTAGCTAACAAAATAAAGAAATAAAAGACCATTAATATTCCAGTAACTAACAAAAGGTTTTTTGAATCTAATTTTTCAAAGATACAGTAAAGTAAAATTGATAAAGCCACCACTCCAAGAACATTAATATCAATCGCGATTACTCGATTATTAAATATAGGCATTAATTGAATGATATGAGTGGCAACAGTTATTAAAAGACACAAAATAAATAGTAAGAAACCCCTTCTTTTATTATTTCGTGATAAATGGCAACTAATTCCACAAGTGAATAAAAATGCATATAAAACAATTTGTCTAACCACTAATCGAAGTTCACTTGTCCAATACCAATTTAAAAATTGAGAAGAGTTGTGACTTAGATAAAAATTAATGAACCACATTAAGTGATCAAAGATGACGAGGATAATTAAAAATCCACGAAATAAATCAATCTCATGAATTCTCTTATCAAAAGCCTCTTTATCAATCCTAAATAAGTTCATAAATAAGATGGTCGGGAAGGTGGGATTTGAACCCATAACCTCCTACACCCGAAATAGGCGCGCTACCAAGTTGCGCTACTTCCCGAACTAAAATCCTCCAAAATCAAATAATGAAAGTTGATCACTTTCTGGAAGATCATCTAAAACTCCCATACTTGCTAAATCATTAACATTAGTGCTAGTTAATTTAGTTCTTCTTAAAAGATCTTCTTTAGAAGTGAATTCTCTTTTCTTTCTTTCTTCGATAACAGTGATCGCGTTATTTTCACCTAAACCATCAATGGTCACAAAAGGAGGGATTAAACATTGATGTTCGTGATCGACAACGAATTTAGTCGCATCACTTCGATATAAATCAATCTTAGCGAATTTATATCCTCTTTGAGTCATTTCAATCGCGATTTGTAAGGTTTTAATTTGTTCTTCTTCTTTAGGAGATAGTTTTTCTCCGGTAGTCTTTTCTTTAACTTTTAATTGTTCGAGTCGAGCAATAATTGCTTCTTCTCCTTTAATCATTGGAATAATGTCATATTGTTTACTTCTTACAGAGAAGAATGTTGCGTAAAACTCTAAAGGATGATGGACTTTAAAATATCCCACTCTTATTGCCATAGTAACATAAGCCACCGCGTGTCCTTTAGGGAACATATATTTAATTTTCTTACATGAATCAATGTAATAAGAAGGAACGTTATGAGCAATCATTGCTTCTTCATATTCAGGTTTAAGTCCTCTTCCTTTACGGACATCTTCCATAATTGCGAAAGCAACAGATGAATTAAGTCCTTTGCCTTGAAGATAAGTCATAATATCATCACGACAACCGATAACTTCTTGTAAAGTAGCGGTTTTACTATTAATAATTTCTTCCGCGTTACCATTCCACACATTAGTACCATGAGATAGACCAGAAATAATCACTAAATCAGAGAATGTAGTAGGTCTAGTTTTCTCTAATATTCCTCTAACGAAATCAGTACCGAATTCAGGAATCGCTAAAGCACCTGTCGTTTGATTAAGATAATTGTGTTTCATCTTTAAAGGATCAACTTTAGAGAATAACGCTAAAACTTCAGGATCATTCATTGGAATATCATGAATATCAATATGTGTTAAATCACACATCATCTTTAAAGCGACAGGGTCAACGTGACCAAGCATATCAAGCTTTAAAATCGTATCGTGAATGGAATGGAAGTCGAAGTGAGTGGTTTTCCACGCACTACCAACTTCATCTGCCGGCCATTGAATTGGAGTGAAATCATATACAGTGTGATCATTAGGAATAACAACGATTCCACCAGGATGCTGTCCGGTTGTTCTTTTTACTCCAACACATCCACTAGCGAGATAATCAAGTTTTGCTTTTGGATATGTATTTGGATCTAATCCTTTTCTTTCGATATATCCTCGAGCAAAACCAAAAGCGGTTTTCGCGGCAACGGTTTCAATTGTTCCTGCTCTAAAAACGTTATCTTTTCCTAAAAGAACTTTCGTATATTCGTGAGCTTGAGCTTGATAATCTCCAGGGAAGTTTAAGTCGATATCAGGAACCTTTTCAGCGTGGAAACCTAGGAATGTTTCAAAAGGAATGTCTTGTCCATCACTTATCATCACTTCACCACAAATAGGGCACTTCTTTAGTGGTAAATCAAATCCAGAACGGATATTTGGATATTGTTCTTTGCCCCATTCAAGATGTTTACATTTAGGGCAGCGATAATGTGGAGGAAGTGGATTAACTTCGGTGATTCCACTCATTGTGGCAACAAAAGATGAACCAACAGAACCACGAGATCCAACAATATATCCATCTTCATTAGATTTCTTAACAAGTTTATGAGCAATGTAATAAATAACTGAGAATCCGTTAGTGATAATACCATTGAGTTCAGTGTCTAAACGATTTTGAATGAATTCTGGAAGTGGATCCCCATATAATTCATGGGCTTTGTCAAAGCACATCTTTTTGAGATTTTCTTCACAGTTTTCAATTGTTGGAGTGTATAAGTGATCATTAGGAACTGGCAAAAGAGGTTCGATTTGATCGGCAATCATATTGGTGTTATCGATAACAATCTTTTCTGCAACTTCTTTATCTAAGAATGAGAAACATTCAAGCATTTCTTCGGTTGAACGATAATGTTGATCTGGATTTTCAAAAGGAGGGAAGTCTCCCCTATTATATGGATTAAGTGGGTGATTTTGTTTTCCGACCTGTGGAGCGGAGATATAGACATCTCTAAAGATCTTCTCTTCTTTTAGGCAATAATGTACGTCTCCAGTAGCAACTACTGGTTTATTAATCTCATTAGATGCATCAATAATATCTTTGATATATTGCTTTACATCTTCATTAGTTAAGTTACCAGTATTCACTAAGAATGAATAGTTTTCTGGTGGTTGAACTTCAATATAATCATAGAATGCTAAAGTCTTCTTAAGTTTATAGGCATTATAGTATCTAGCAGTATCAAATACTTCACCATTAAAACAAGCTGAACCAATTAATAAATTGGAACGATATTGATTTAAAATTGAACGAGGTAAAAGCGGATATTTAGCTAAATAATCAATATTAGAAATTGAAACTAAGCGATATAAATCTTTTAATCCATCGATATTTTTTGCTAAAGCGATCACATGTTTAGGACGTAAATGAGTGATAAGTTCTTTTTTAGGTTCAAGTAAAGCAAGGTCCTTATGTTTTAAGTGAAGATTGTCTTTGGTTAATTTCGCTAATAAAGCGAGCCAGACTTCTGCTAAAACAAAGGCGTCATAATCCGCTCGGTGAGCGCTCTTCTCATCATATTCAACTTCCATATTTCGACATAAGGAACCTAATCTATGGTTTCTGCTTTCAGGGAAAATGTATTGAGAAAGAGTTAATGTATCCACTACTCCGTTTTTAATTGGTTCATATCCTAAATCAATTAAGGCTTCGTTTAAGAATGCAATATCAAATGATGCGTTATGGGTAACTAAAAGAGAATCTCCAATATATTCCATGATTTGTTTAATCGCTACATCAATTTTTGGAGAATCTTTGACCATCGAATCGGTGATATTAGTGATTTTAGAAATATTGTCTGGGATATGAATGCCTGGATTAATTAACAAATCCATTCTTGAAGTAATCGAACCATGTTCAATTTTCACCGCACCAAATTCGATGATTTTGTTATATCGAGCAGAAAGACCAGTGGTTTCAAAGTCAAATACAACATAACTTGCTTTATTTAATTCAATATCAGTTGGGTTATCGACATATTTGAGTTTGTCTTCAACCATATAGAATTCGCAGCCATAAAGCATTTTAATTCCACTATCTTTGCCAGCTTTTTGAGCATCAGGGAATCCTTGTACACAGCCATGGTCTGTTATCGCCATAGCGGTATGACCAAGTTTTTTAGCGTATTTACAATATTCATCCATTGTAGAGATGCCGTCTTGCGTTGACATATTTGAATGAAGGTGAAGCTCCACTCTTTTTTTACTAGTCGCATCAGGTAAAACTTCATCAGGAGGTAATAAATCAATATAGTGACATTTAATCTTTAAATTCTTATCGTATTCATCAACATAGACCACTCCACGAATACGCACATTAGCGTGAAGCATCTCTTTAACAAGGTCATCATTAACTTGTAAATTTTGATACATGTTACAGCTGATCGCTCCACCGAAAGAGTCATTAACACCAAAAACAAGGCGTTTTCTATCTCCTCTTTCATTGACTTCTAATTGATATACTTTACCAGTGAAATCAACGTGATCGGTGTCGATTGTAATATCATCAATTCTTTCAACGAAATTATATTTACCACGCATATTTAGGCGGTTTCTTTCGCGTTCTTTGAGCATTGCTTCTCTATTTTTCTTCATCTGTTTAAGAAGCGCATCTTCGACTTGTTGATTTTTCTCGCTTTGTTCTTTAGCAACCATTTCGCTAATATCGTTACGGTCTAAAATCTCTTCTTCGTCTTCGCTTTCCTTAATATCAACTTCAGCGATTTTTTCAGCGGCTTTATTCGCTTTATTTTTTTCTTTTTCGCTGACTTCTATCACTTCTTCTTTAACTGGTTTAATTTCTTCAACAAAATCAATAAAGTCATATGAAATGAAAGAGAGGAAGGATTTGAATTCTTTCACAATTGATTCGTTTCTTTGTTTAAATGATTCATCTAAATATTCGATTTTAATCGTGTCATTATTGACTTCAATTAATTCGATATCACTTGTCGCTCGATATAAATATCGATACCAATCACTAAATAAAGAAATCGCATCACCACTAGTTGGTTTTTTCAAATAAGAGAAATGTAATGTATATGGATAATCAATTGATCCTAATGCGTCCATGAACTCACGTAATAATTCATATTTCCATGGAGTGGATTTTAAAATGATCATATCGATTTGTTGATAGTTAAATCGATTTCGACCGACCATCTCAAAATCAAGATCAAAATCATCGATATTCTCGATATGAATATGATTAAGAAAACTACGCATCTTGTCTTTCATTACTTTTCTCCTTTCTAAAATAATCCAACGATATCTTTAACAATAATTAATAACATTAAGGTGAATAAAATCGCGATACCGACAAAAGCAACGATATTTTTAACTTTTGCAGGGATTTCTTTTTTAAATATTCCTTCGACCGCTAAAACGAGAAGATGCCATCCATCTAAGCCTGGGAAAGGAAGAAGATTAACAATTCCTAGGTTAACAGAAATTAATCCCCATAAACGGAGATAAGTTCCAAATCCGTTTTGAGTTAATACTTGAGTAGAGACCACTCCAATAGAAATGATTCCTCCTACTTCTCTCCATCCATCTTTAGTGGAGACTAAAGCACCTAAACCTCTAAAAATCGCAGTAGAAGCATCTCCAAAATCGACAAAGGTATTACCAATAGCTTCACCAAATTTGTGATATCTTTGATCTAACTGCATATGTAGACCGATATTGTTGAGTTTATATCGACCATTATCATTAACGATTTGGATATCATTAAGAGATATAGCTTCACCCTTATATGTTCCTTTAGTATTGTGGACATATATTGACATATTAACTTTAGTTGGGCTTTCTCCTTTATATGGACCAGAAAATAAATCATAAGAAATATCTGGATAATATAAATGGAACTGAGTTGCAGTTAAATTGCCTTTATCAATTAATCGACCAAAGAAATAAACTTCACTATCTAGTGGAACTGAAGCGAATTTCGCATAATCATTTTGCGGAACATTAAATGAGACTCTTAAAATATGTTCACTTAATTGATAATCATCACTAATAGCGAGATCAATCGTATAGACCTCTTCATTTAATGAAGAAGAGATAACTTGTCTAAATAGTCCTTTAACCGCAATTTCTTCTCCAACATGTTCTTCTAAAGAAGAAAGTGGAATAGTAGTAGCGCTTATATCCATTGAACCATAATCTTTTCTTACATAAGCGTGAGAGTGATTAAATAAAGAAGTATCTTTAAGCGTTAAAGAGGCAAAATCATAGCCGATATAAGCTTGAGTAATAGAAGAATCAGAATAAGTAATACTACTATTATCATCATAGAACACTAAAGTGTTATCACTAGTAGATAAGATTGGAGAATAAATAGTATCTCCGTTATTAATTCCGGCTTTCTCGGCAATAGAATTTGAATTAACAACAACGTGAGCGTATCTAGCGGTGTAAGTTGGGAAAGCAACTTCATAAACGAAAAAAATTAATATCGCGAGGAGGAAATTCATAATTACTCCTGCCGCCATAATAATCGCGCGTTTCCATTTCTTGAGTGCAAGTAAACTTCTAGATGGATCAATCGTTAATCCTTCAGGAACGGTTTCACTTTCTCCATACATTGAGACAAATCCCCCGAAAGGAATCGCTCTAATTGAGAAATAGGTTTCTCCGTTCTTTCTCTTCTTGGAGAAGATTTTTGGGCCAAAACCAATCGCATATTCAAAACAATATACTTTAAAAATTTTCGCAGTCGCTAAATGTCCTGCTTCATGAACCATGATTAAAATAGAAAGGCAAAGGATGAATAATAGGATATATAGAACAATCATTCTCTTTCTCCTTTCTTAATCTTTTCAACAATTTTTCTCGCTTTAATTTCTACTTCATGATCAACACGAAGGATATCAGGAACGATCGGATCTTTAATTGATTTATGTTCTTTCATGATTTTAAAAACGATATATTCAATATCTAAAAACGAAATCTCTTCATTTAAGAAAGCCTGTACTGCTACTTCGTTAGCCCTATTAAGCGCGACTCCATAAGTCCCTTTTTTATCAAGGACGAGTTTCGCTAAACCTACCAAAGGATATCTGGCTAAATCAAAATCATGGAAATGTAATCCTTTTAAATCTTCTAAAGAAGAGAACGATTTCGTCTCAAAAGGAATCTTTCCTTCATATAAAGCGAATTTAATTGGATTACGCATATCAGGTTTATTGATTTCACCTCGACATAATCCGTTTTTATAGATGAGATAAGAATGTAAATATGATTCATCATGAAGTTTGACGTCAATCTTGCTAGAAGGATATCGATATAAATATCCAGCTTCAATGATTTCAAAACATTTATTAATCATTGTTGCTGAATCAATCGTAATCTTTTTACCCATTGACCAAGTAGGATGATTTAAAGCATCTTTTACGGTCACATTTTTAAGCTCATCACGATTTAATTTTCTAAATGAGCCACCTGAGGCAGTTAACACCATTTTTGAAACATTTTTATCATCAACTTTTAGACATTTCCATAAAGCGGAATGTTCACTATCGATCGGATAAAGCTTTCCTTTACCACTATCGAGGATTTTATTTATTATCTCTCCTCCTGCTACTAATGATTCTTTATTAGCAAGAGCGAGTTTTTTATCTAAATCTAAAGCGCGAATAGAAGGAAGTAAACCACTAAAACCAACTAAAGCGTTAACCACCATATCGCAATCAACCGCGTTAATTAAATCTTCGAGATGGAAAAATTTTTCAGAATAGAAAGTGACACTTGGGTGTTTCTTTTGAAAATATTTCACTTTGTGTTCATCTCTAAGATAAACATGAGTAACTGTAGGAAACTTTCTTAGTATACTTCCGATACATCTAGTGCGATAGCCAACCGAAAAACCGGTGAGAATAAAATCACTTGGATTCTTTTTCATCACGTCAAGAGTTTGTTGACCAATCGAGCCAGAAGCACCAAGAAGAAGAATTTTCATATTACACTAAAATATCTTTCCAGGAGAGTTCACCAGTAGGAGTAATACCAGTCGTAACAATAAAGATAAAGATTGAAGAAACAATCGCTGCAAAGAAGATGGAATCAAGACGGTCAAGTACTCCTCCATGACCTGGGATTAATTTTCCATAATCTTTAATTCCCCAATATCTCTTAATTGAGGAGAAGACGAAATCACCTAATGTCGCAAAAAATGGAGTTAAGAAAGATAAGACAAGGATGTTATACCAATGATTTTTATCTAAAACGACTAAAATAGGCGCATTACAGAAAGCAAAAGTTAAACCGATGACACTAGTAATGACAAAGGAGACAACAATTCCTCCCCAGAATCCTTCCCAAGTTTTATTTGGAGAAATTCTTTCATTCATCTTATGTTTTCCAAAGAAAACACCGACGAAATAAGCACCAGTATCAGTCATAATTGCGGAAACAATCACGAATAAAAGTAATAAAGATGGATAAATTGTGTTATCAACGGTGAAGTGCATCGCTTCTTTTGGAGCATCACCAGTTAAATAAGTCATAGGCATATATCTTAAATAGAAAAGACATTGGAATCCTAAGCCGATTAATATACCCATAGCGACTAAGAAAGAAGCGTCAACTACGGAGAAGTCTTTATAGATAACTGTGAGCCAGAAAAGAAGGAAGAATCCTGCAATAACAATCGTGATAGGAAGATAAATCGAACGGAAATATGGATCGATTTTAGAGAAAGATCCAATATCAACAATTAATCCTTTAAATAGCGGCCAATAAGCAATTAAAGCGACAAATATCACGTAAACTATATAAATGAAGAATGTTCTTTTTCCTGCACATCCTAAAATTTCATAACTTGCAAAGCCAATAGCAATCGTCATTAAAGCGAAATAGATATAATCTCCTAAAATCATTGAAGGGACGACAATCGCCACTAAAACAATCGCAGAGATAATTCGTGTTAACATCGACTTCTTAGTTTTATCATTTAATTCATTAGCCTGAAGTCCATGCCGTTCATGATTAACGGGAACGTTATTATTTTTCTTGATCATTGATGGTTCCAAACCTCCTATTCCTTGAATAGTATTCATTGATGCATTTTCTAAATTCTTCTTTGGTAAAATCTGGCCATGGAGTAATTGGGAAGATGAATTCCGCATACGCTAATTGCCATGGGAGATAATTACTGGTTCTAAGTTCTCCACTAGTTCTGATTAATAAATCAACAGAAGGAAGACCAGCAGTATATAGATATGATTCAAATAATTCTTCAGTTAACTCTTCTGGTTGATATTTATTTTCTTTTACATCTTTTGCAAATAATGCAGCGGCTCTTACAATTTCAGCCTTACCACCATAATTTAGGCAAATATTAAAAGTAAAGTTTTTACAATTCTTAGTTTTTTCTATCGCATCATTAATCGTGTTTTGAGTTTTTTTAGGTAAGCGAGAAATGTCACCACTAACGATCACTCGAGAACCATCTTTAATGATTCGATTGATTTCTTTCTTAAAGAAGATATCTAAATAATTGAAAAGATGCTTAATTTCATCTTTAGGACGATTCCAGTTCTCAGTAGAAAAGGCATATAAGGACATCACTTTGATATCTTGCGCTAAACATTCTTCGTAGATATCAATAATCCTATCGCATCCTGCTTTATGTCCAAGATGACGAGGAAGTCCTCTTCTTTTTGCCCATCTTCCGTTACCATCCATTATGAAGGCAACGTGTCTAAGTTTGTAATTTTCTTTACTCATAAAAATTTTCTCAGTTTAAGTATATAACAAAAGTGCGCCCGAGCGCACTTATTAATGTTAAAATTTTCTTTTAAGAAATATGGAAATTAAATCGCCATGATTTCTTTTTCTTTTTCGGCGAGGATGACATCAATTTCTTTCACGGATTCATCAGTGACTTTTTGGATATCATCTTGTCCTCTTTTAAGGAGATCTTCAGAATAAGAATCATCAATTTTAATCACATCCATATAATCTCTTCTTACGTTTCTCACCGCTACTTTAGCCTCTTCAGCGTATTTATGAGCTTGTTTGACAATATCTTTTCTTCTCTCTTCGGTTAAAGCAGGAATAATAAGTCTCACCATTAAACCTTCATTAATAGGATTAAGACCTAAATCAGAAGCACTGATGGCGGCAACGATATTTTTTACATCGTTACGGTCATATGGTTTGATTAATAGTTGTCTAGGTTCAGGAACAGTGATTGAAGAAATTTGATTAATTGGAGTTGGACTACCATAATAATCAACTTCAATTCCATTAAGCATAGCAGGGCTAGCTCTACCAGTTCTTAAAGTTGAAAGTGAATTTTTGTAGCTTTCAATACATTTGCCCATTTTTTCTTTGGCTTCAACAGCATAAGCGTCCATATTTATCTCTCCTTTTTACAGATAGTTCCAACATTTTTTCCTTTCGCGGCTAGTTGGAAATTTTCTACATTTTGCATTGAGAACACTAAGATTTCAATGTCAGATTTTTCGATTAATTCAATCGCACTTTGATCCATGATTTGAATGTTCATATCTCTCATCTCTTTAAAGGTGATGACTGGATAGAATTTCGCATCTTTATGAACAGTTGGATCTTTATCATATACCCCTTTAACACCATTTTTGGCCATTAAAATTGCGTCGCAATTAGTTTCAATAGCGCGTAATGTTGCAGCGGTATCGGTGGTAAAGAATGGTTTTCCGGTTCCACCAGCAAGGAAACATATTTTTCCTTGAGATAAATCTTTCTTTACTTTATCAGCATCGTAAGCAAAAGTCACTCCTTTAATTTCTGGGATTGCAGAATAGACGATTGATTCCACTCCCATTTTCTTAAGAGCGCTACTCATTGCCACTGCGTTAATCACAGTGCCGAGCATTCCCATATAATCAGCAGGAACTCGTTCAATTCCGATCTTCTCAGCGACTTTACCTCTCCAGATATTTCCAGCGCCGATAACGATCGCAACTTCTAAGCCATCATCGTGAAGAATTTTAATTTTTTCACAGATGGAATTTAAAGATTCGACATCAATAATGTTGTCACTACTTTTGATTCCAAGAGCTTCTCCGCTTAACTTTAGTAAGACACGTTTATACATGGATCATCCTCCTTGTTAAAAAAAGAAACACAAAAGTGTTTCCTTTTAATTTATTTTGCTTGGCTCATGACTTCGCTAGCAAAGTCATCTTTTCTCTTTTCAAGACCTTCACCAACTTGGTAACGGACAAAACCTAAAACCTTAATGCCTTTTTCTGAAAGGAATTGGCCAACAGTTTTACTATCATCCATTAAGAATGGTTGAGCTTCAAGAGTCATCTCAGCAAAGTATTTGTTAATTTTACCTTCGAGAATCTTTTCAAGAACTTGAGCTGGTTTATTAGCGAGTTTTTCATCGTTTTTAGCAGCTTCTTTTTGAACATTCATCTCGTGTTCTCTGACATCCGCTGGGACATCATTAACGGTTAAATATTGTGGGTTATTAGCAGCGATGTGCATAGCGACTTGCTTTGCAACTTCGTCATCTCCACCACTGAGGGAGACAACAACCGCAATCTTTCCACCCATGTGGATGTAAGAGCCAATAACGTTATCTTCTTTATGAACGATGGCAAATCTTCTTAAATCGAATTTTTCTCCCATCTTCACAGTAGCGTCAGCAAATAATTCACTTGTTAAGGATTTTGCTTCTTCAACATCTTTTGTTTCATTCTTAAGAATGACTTTGGCAATGCTGGTGACGAATTCACGGAAGGCATCACCTTTAGCAACGAAGTCGGTTTCACAGTTAACTTCTAAAATGACAACCTTACCACAGCCTTCACATTTAACGGTGAGCGCTAAACCTTCAGCGGCAATACGGTCAGCTTTTTTAGCAGCTTTTGCTAAGCCTTTTTCTCTTAACCAGTCGGTGGCTTTATCTAAATCGCAATTATTGGCAAGAAGAGCGCCTTTGCAATCCATTAAGCCCGCTCCTGTACGGTCACGGAGAACTTTGATTAAATCAATTAAACTTTCGGCCATAATTATTTTGCTTCCTCAGCTTTGACTTCTTTTTTAGCAGCTGGTTTTTTGGCTGCTGGTTTCTTTTGAGCTGGTTTTTCTTCTTTCTTTAATTCAGCTTCTTCTTTCATAACGGCTGGAGCTTTATCGTGACTTGCTTGTCTAAGAGCTTGTTCTCTTTCATAAGCTTCTTGTCTAGCAGCTCTTTCAGCACGGATTTTTGCTAATTTTTCAGCATTTTCTTTATCTGTTTGTTTGATGACTTCTTTCATGGTGATGTCTTCACCTTCATCTTTGGTGTAGGCCACCACTGGGATACCACCTTTAGATTCAACGATCGCATCAGCAATAACCGCAAGGATTAAGCTCACACTTCTAATCGCATCATCATTAGCAGGAATGACGTAGTCGACTAAATCTGGGTTACTATTGGTGTCAATAATACCGAAGATTGGGACTCCGAGTTTTCTTGCTTCCATAACAGCGTTATATTCAATGTTTGGATCAATGACAAAGAGAGCGTTTGGCACCTTTCTCATTTCCTTAATACCTTCTAAGTTTTTAGAAAGTTTTTCTTTTTCTTTTCTTAATTGAGCGGCTTCAACTTTTGGTAATAAGTCGAGTTCGCCTTCTTCTTCTCTTCTTTCAAGTTCTTTTAAGAATCTGATTCTTCCTTGAATAGTTTTGAAGTTTGTTAAGGTTCCACCTAACCAACGGTTGGTGATGTAGAAGCTTCCGGAACGTAATGCTTCGGCTTCAACAGCTTCTTTACATTGTTTCTTTGTACCGACAAAGAGGACTTTTCCTCCGTTATCGACGATTTCTTTCATTGCTTTATAAGCAGTGATGATTAAGTCTACAGTTTTTTGTAAATCGATAATGTAGACACCGTTACGAGCACCATAGATGTATTTCTTCATCTTTGGGTTCCAACGTCTGGTTTGATGACCAAAGTGTGCACCAGCTTCTAAAAGCTTTTTCATGGTGATAATTGGTGCATCAGGATCATGCATAACTGCTTCCATTGGGTTAGCAGCTACTTCTTCGTTAACTTCTTCGTTAACAACTTTCTTTTCTTCGCTCATTTGAGCCTCCTTATGTTTTGCCTCCACCGCTTCGAACAACTACCCTCATTTATAATGAGACAATGGAGTTGAATTCACGGTGTGTGTAGTCTGTATTAATATACAGCGTGATAATCATACCAAAAGAGATATCTATCTAACAAGAAAAAGATAAAAATATTTATTTTTTATTTCTTTTTTGCTCTTGGGAAATAAGCGTTATATGTCTTTTGCATCGCTTCTTCAGTTACGTGAGTATATACCTGAGTAGCATTTAAACTTGTGTGGCCGAGAAGTTCTTGAATAACGCGGAGATCCGCTCCATTTTCAAGTAAGTGGGTGGCAAATGAATGTCTTAACACATGAGGATGAAGCCCAACAAAGGTTCCGGTCTTTTCTTCAATTGAATCGAGAATGTACTCTAACCCTCTAGTGGTAAGAGGTTCACCTCGACTATTTAAGAATAATGGACTGCCTTTATTAATAATTGGATTTCCATTCTTATCAAAATGAATATCATCGAAATGTTTATTATGGCTTTTGAGCTCGTTTCTCACTGTTTTTATGTAGGTATCGATGTCTTTTTTACATTCTTCAGTCATTGGAACAATTCTTTCTTTGTTACCTTTTCCGATTACGCGAAGATATCTTTGAGATAAATTCACTTGTTGAAGGGTGAGGTTTACTACTTCACTAGCACGTAACCCACAGTAATAAAGAATATCTAGAATTGCTTGATCACGAATCATTAATTCATCATCTCTTTTTTTATTCTGAGTTAAGATTTCTCTCACTTGTTCTTTATATAAAACACGAGGATATCTCTTCTCAGTTTTAGGGGAATTAATGAAGATGAATGGATTTTCTTTCACATATCCTTCCTTGAGAAGATAACGATAAAAATGATTTAAAGAAGATAGTCTTCTTCTTAAAGTACGTTTACTCACTCCACGATTAAGTTCTTCGGTTAAAAAGTTACGGATAATGATTTGATCGATGTTATCAATCTCTCCGTTTTCTTTGAGGACAAAACGGATAAATAAATCAATATCTTCCTCATATGACTTAATCGTTAAAGGAGAATAATTTCTTTCGTTTTTTAGATAGTAAAGGAATTCACTAGTTAATTTATTCACCCTTTAATGATAACAAAAAAAGGCATTAATTGTGCCTTCTTTTGCTAATCTTTTCCATATGATTGCATTTTGGATAATTCACACATCCGAGGAAATATCCATATTTACCACGTTTCTTGATTAATTCTCCACCACATTCTGGGCAGATCTTAATTGGTTCATTTGTTTGATTAACGGTTTTATTTTTTATAGTGTAGTTACATTTTGGATAACCAGAACAAGCAATAAATGTATTCCCTTTAGCGTCTTTTCTTTCTACTAATGGTTTACCGCATTCAGGACAAAGCTCACCAGTATAGACAACTTCTTTCTTTTCCTTTTTCACGTAATTACATTTTGGATAATTAGAGCAACCGATAAATTGACCGTTTTTTCCTTCTTTATAAATTAAAGGAGCACCACAAACAGGGCATTTTTCACCAGTTTCCACCGCTTCATCTACGTACATGATTTTATAGGCGTTTTCGATTTCTTTAATGAATGGACCATAGAAATTAGTTAAGATTTCTAACGAAGACTCATTTCCTTCGGAAATAGTGTCTAATTTCATCTCCATATCCGCGGTATATTTCGCGTCAACAATATCAGGAAAATATTTCTCTAACACATGCGCGGTTTTCCTACCTTGATCAGTTACAGTTAAAATGCCTTTTTCTTCAACAACATATTTTCTCTTCTTTAAGGTTGAGATAGTTGAAGCATATGTTGAAGGTCGACCAATACCGACTTCTTCCATTAATTTAACAATCTTAGCTTCTGAATATCGTGAAGGTGGATTGGTGAATTTTTGTTCGATGCCACTATTAGAGACTTTAAAGGAATCACCAATTTCAATATTTGGCAATGAATCATATCTTTTAACATCATCTTCTTCTTTATAAAGGATTTCAAATCCTGGGAAGAGAGTGTGAGTGAATTCAGTTTTAAATTTCACTCCATTAACATCAAAAGTAACCACTAAAACTTCTTCTTTCTTTGGTTTAAGTAAAGAAGCTAAGGTACGATTATAAATTAATTTATAAAGGTTATATTGATCAGCAGTTAAATATTCTCTAACTGTTTCTGGTGTGCGGTGATTACTTGTTGGTCTAATCGCTTCATGAGCATCTTGAGTAAGTTCGCTAGCTTTAAAGGCTTTTGGTTTGCCTAAATAATCTTTTCCAAATCTTTCTAAGATATAAGAAGTTGCTCTTTGAACAAATATAGGAGCAAGTCGAGTGGAGTCAGTTCTCATATAGGTGATTAAACCAACGTGTTCTCCATTAACTTCAATACCTTCATATAATGATTGGGCAATTCTTTGAGTTTTGTCAGTTTTGAATTTTAAACGAGAGAAAGCCTCTTGTTGAAGAGTGGAAGTTGTAAAAGGAACTTTACTATCAATAGTCTTAATATCTTTTTTAACGTTGATAACTTTTGCTTCACCATTAAGTAGAGCTAGTATCTTCTCTGCTTCAATTTTGGTTTTAACTTCTTTGTTATCGTTATTATCACTAACAAAAGTTAATTCATATTCCTTATTATTCAAAAGAATAAAACAATTGATTTTGTAATATTCTTCAGGAACAAATGCATCAATTTTCAATTCTTGATCATAGGCGAGTTTTAAAGTTGCGGATTGCACTCTTCCCGCACTTTTAGAGTGGATTTTCTTATTGATTAAGGCAGACAATTTAAAACCGATTATCCTATCAAGGATACGACGTGTTTCTTGAGAGGCCACTAAATTTAAATCAATGGTGCGTGGATGCTCCATCGCTTCATTAATCGAGTCTCTTGTAATTTCATGGAACTCAAGTCTCTTGTTTTTAGCAATATCTAAATCGAGCACTTTTGCTAAGTGCCAGGCAATCGCTTCTCCTTCTCTATCAGGGTCGGTAGCAAGAATTACTTCATCAGCCTCTTTTGCTAATTTTTGTAAGTCCCAGACTACCTTTTTCTTATCTTTATTAATATTATACGCGGGCGTAAACCCGTTATCGATGTCAATACCTAAGCCGCCTTTGCCTTTTGTTGATAAGTCACGGATATGTCCGTAAGAAGCTTTAACAACATAGTCGTCTCCGAGGTATCTTTTGATCGTTTCACATTTGGTTGGGGATTCAACAATGACGAGTTTCATACTTTTTCGTGATTAAAATTATGGATATTGCTCTTAACTAAGTCAATCACAAAAACCTTTATATGTTTCCTTAAATATTAGTTATTTAACTTCCTATAATAAGAAAATTTTACTCATAGAATTCGTTAACTTGTTCGGCGTTTTCCACTAGTATCGCTCCTTCTCTAATTAAGGCGTTACAACCTGAATTACCATAATCATTAGAAGGAAGACAGAGCACTTTTCGGTCATAATGAACCGCAAAACTTGCAGTAATCAATGTCCCACTTTGAAGCTTTGCTTCTGTGACTAATATCGAAGAAGAAAAAGCGGCAATTAAGCGGTTTCTTGCAGGAAAATGGAACATTTCTGGATTAGCCATACCGGGATACTCAGAAATAATTAAATTAAATTTACTCTTTCGAAATTTAGAATAAAGTTCTTCATTATCAACCGGATAAGTATTTTCAATTCCACACCCTAAAACTGCGATTGTTCTTCGATTGGTCTTAAACGAAGTTAAGTGGGCTATCGCATCTATCCCCTTAGCTAAACCAGAGACCACGATAATGTCTTTATTAAGTTGAGAGACGATTTTACTTGTTTGATTTATCCCTATTTCTGTTGGCTCTCTAGTACCGATAACACCTAAGCATTTTTTAGGATCATTAATTAAAGAGATGTCTCCATAATAAAACAAGACAAAAGGTGGGCATCTTTGTTCTTTTAAATATTCTGGATAATCAATATCAAGAATTGTAATAAAGTTACATTTTAAGCTTGATATATAAGCATCCGCGACATCGTCTGGTAGATACTTTTTTTCAATTAATGCCTTATAAATTTTGTCCCACTCACCACCATAATGAATAGCAAGAGCGACTAATATTTTTCTTTGACTCATAAAAAACCTCCTCACTTTATAAATAGGGGAGATTTTTAATTTTTTTAAAATAATTTAACTTTTTCGATAAAAAACTTTTTTACTGGTCCATAGCTAAACCGATAAATATCTTGATTAGGCCCATATTTTTCTAACATTTCAAGGTGTAATTTTGTGCCATACCCCTTATGCTTAGCAATTTGATATTCTGGATATTTCTTATCAAGTTCATAACAAATATGATCACGAGTGACTTTCGCCATGATTGAAGCAGCGGCAATGCACATCGCTTTTGCGTCCCCATGAATTATGGCTTCAAAGGGTTTATCGACTTGCATTTTTACTGCATCAGTTAGGATCATGTCATATCGGTGATTAAGTTTTTCCATCGCCATAATCATTGCTTTTCTTGAGGCATTTAAAATATTGACCTTATCTATTTCTTGAGGAGAAACTTCAGCGACCGCCCAAGCAATCGCATTTTCTTTAATGATTTGATAAGCTTCTTCTCTTTGCTTTTCGCTTAATTGCTTAGAGTCATTAATTAATTCACACTTAAAATCTTTAGGAAGAATGACTGCTCCAGCAACTACTGGTCCTAATAAACAGCCTCTTCCAGCCTCATCACAACCAACGATATATTCAATATCTTTACTATAATATTGTTGTTCGTAATCTAAACTCATATAGCTTTTTCTAAAGAAATACGTCCAAGCTTGCCGTCTTTAAATTCTTTGAGAATAAGAAATTCTGCTCTAGAGATATCATATTCTCCACCAGTGATAAGTCCACGTTTAATCGCGACTTGTTTACTGACTTCAATTGGATTGGTTAGATTTTCTATTCCAAATCGAGTCTTTAAAGCATCAGGGTAATTCTTATTTAAATATTTAATTAAGTAACTCACTAATTCATCAGTAGGAAGAATCTCATCTCTTATTGAACCTAATAAGGCTAAATTAATCGCATGATTCTTGTCTTCATAATTCATTGGGAGCACTCCAGGAGTGTCTAAAAGAATGAAATCTTTATTAACCTTAATATATTGCTCTCCTCGAGTAAATCCAGGCTTATTTTGAACTCCGGCAGCATTTCTTTTTGCGATGCGATTAATCAAAGAAGATTTACCGACATTAGGAACTCCAATAATCATCGCTTTAATTGGCTGAGGTTTCATCCCTTTAGCGATTTCTTTTTTATGTTTTTCTTCTCCTAATTTTGAGACTTCTTCACTAATTCTCTTTTCACTTTTTGGGTCATTTAAATTCAAAATTAATAAGGAATTGACCTTATTTTTAAAGTAAATTGCCCATTTTTCGGTTTCTTTCGGATCTGCTAAATCACTTTTAGAAATCACTAAAAGTTTTTTCTTATTATTGATTCGCTTTTCAAATTCAGGGTTAATAGAACTAAGCGGAGCTCTTGCGTCAATAATTTCAATCACAACATCCACTAATTTGATCTTTTCTTCGATCTCATTAATGGCTTTTTTCATATGTCCAGGAAACCAATGTATCTGACTCATATTTTTACCCTCTAAAAGTTATAAATTGGATCTTTATATACCAACTTATCAATAAGCCCATCAACCTCAGAAGAATATTTGGCTGTTCCTTCAATACGAATGACTTTTCCTTGGATATCTTTTCTTTTTAATCCATGTAAATTCTTACTCGATCCATTTCCGTAGCAATCAGAAGAATGCCACCAGTTATCACCCATCACAAAATATTCATCACTACCTAATGTAAAATCAAATTCTCTACTATTGTTAGGGTAGTCAACATTAACTGAGAATGTTTTATTTGGAGCGTTAAATGTATAAACATTGAAATTAGGATTAAAGCTAGCAGGATAATCACATGTCATTTGATATGGATGGTTCTTAGTTGAATTAATCACCACTTCACCATTAACTTTTAATTGCATTCCGTAATATTCATTTTCGGTGTCTTTTTCAAAAACGACACGTTTTAAAGAAAGAGTTTCTCCCGGAAAACCCCATACTCTTTTAACTTTTAAAGTAGAGTCTTCTCCATTCCATGAATAATAAGTAATAATGACATCAAATCTATTTAAAGAATTGATTGCAGCTTGAGAAGTATCAGCAATGCCATAATGGCATCTCTCTTTTTCTCCTAATAAAGTAGGATTCATAGACACTCCACTTATATAAATATTTGTGTAATAAAATTTTTGAAAAATAAAAGATCCTGATATCGCTACTCCGATAGCGAATAAGAAGTAGAAAGTCGGATAAAATATCTTTGCGAATTTCTCTTTGTTAAATTTCATACTTCCTATTATAGGTAAGGGAAACGAAATTGAAAACATCAAATAAATTTGATTTAAAAAAATAGAGCTTTAAAATATATAAGTGTATGAATTGGAGAACAATATGACAAAACAACAATTTATCAATTTAGCAAACGAGTTACTCGAAGCCGAGAACTTAGAAAATCGAGACGAAGATTTAAAACGTTTAAAAAGGGAATATAAGTATATCACTAGTCGAGATGCTGAAACTTATCATGATCAAGAAGAGACTAACAAAGTAATTGCTGTATATAACGAACTTGTTAAAAAAGAACCAAAATTATTAATTTCTGCCGCTGATGAAAAAAGAACAATCATTGAAAAAGCAAAAAAGTTATTAGATAAACGCGAAATTAACGCTGCTAGTAAAGAATTAGAAGTGTTAAGTGAAGAGTTTAGAAAAACTGGAAGAACCTCTTCTAAAGAATTAGATGATGAGCTCTGGAATGAATTTAGACAAATTAAAGATGAATTCTATTCGAAACGTCGAGCGTTCTATGAAGAATTAAATAATTTAAACGCTGAAAAAAGAGCAAAGAAAGAAGACATTATTGAAAGAGCAAAAGCCCTCGTTGAAAATGAAAAGAACATCAAAGAAGCAACTTCTAAGATGGATGAATTAAGAAAAGAATGGAAAGAAGTCGGCTATTCTGGAAGAGGCGATGAACGTTTATGGAATGAATTTGCTAAGGTAATGGATGATTTCCAAGCGAAGAAAAAAGAACACCGTCACGAGATGGTTAAACTCTTTGAAGAAAGAGCAAATAAAAAAGAAGAATTAATCAAAAGAGCGAAGATCCTACTTGCTAATTCCGAATTTTCCAAAGAAGAAATCGAAAAAGTTAAAGGATTAAGAAGCGAATATAAATCAATCGGATTTGCCGGAAAAGAAAAAGAAGATGATTTATATCAAAGATTCAATGAAGTGATTCAAAAATACTTCGAAGAAATGAAATTCTATAAAGACTAGACCCTAAAGGGTCTTTCTTTTTTATCTATGATAATCCCACTCTACTTGGCAAGATGAATAATTCCAGTTACTTTCCCAAGTAGATGGTAAAGAAGAGGCTTCACAATTTAAGACACAGGTTGTCTTACAACCAGAAAAAGCGTAGTTCATAATTTTTGAACAAGATAAAGGAATAATAACCGAAGCTAATGAAATATTATCTCTAAAGGCATAAGTACCAATATATGTAACCGAATTACCTAGATCGATAGTTTTTAAGATACCATTCCCAGAGAAAGCATAATTAGCGATTTTAATATTAGAAATTTCTTCGATTTCATCAGGAACAACAAGGTTAGTCGCTAATGAGCCATCAACTAAACCAAGGATATAGATGGTGTCAGTCACTCCATTAGACGCTTTAGCGTATCTAAATTCACCACTTACTCCGCTAGAAACATAATCATAGATAAATTGTTTATTGTTACTAGAAGAGCCAGACCAATAACTCACCCATCCACTTTGATTAACGCTAGATTCAATTAATAAAGATACACGTCCGCCACAGTCAAATGCGTATGCACCAATTGAAGTAACGCCAATTGGAATGACGATTTCTCTTAATGAACTACATCCATTAAATCCAAAGGTTGAAATGGTAGTTAAACTTGATGGCATATTAATCGATTTAAGAGAACTACATCCATCAAATCCATGAGAACCAATGGTAGTAACTCCATCATGAAGTATGACTGTTTCTAAAGAAGAACAATTATAGAAACAATATGAAGAAATGGATTTAACTCCACTACCTAAATCAATTGATTTAAGTCCAGGTAAACCACTAAATAAATAAGATGTCAAACGGATATCACTAATTCCATCAAACTCATTTGGAATCACAATATTTGGTTTTGATTTTGCACTTTCCTTTAATCCAGTTATAGTAACGTAATTATTTCCCATGTAGGATTGAACGACATAATTAAAATCATCAGTTCCTTCTAAAGAAACAAAATCATAATAGATAGGTTGTGTATTTTTCCAATAACTATTCCAACCAGAAGAAGCACTATGAGCGCTTGTGTAGATTGTTAACTTTGGACAAGTATAAAACGCATAACTATTAATAGTTGTTGTTGTACTAGGGATAAAAACATATGAAAGGTTGTCACACCCATCAAAAGCACTACCATAAATATTAGTTACACTATTAGGGATTTCGATCTTTGTTAAAGAATCGCAATCTTCAAATGCATGAGATCCAATAAGAGTTAAGGAATTAGAGAAAGTGACACTATTTAAATTAGGGCACTTATAAAAAGCGTAATCTCCGATACGAGTAATGCCACTAATATCGACATTTCTAATATTTACATTTTCTCTAAATAGGTTCTCACGAATTCTAACATCATTAATTCCTTCAATAACACTAGGAACTGTGTAGCTTTCTAATTGAGAAGTAGCGTCACTTAATTTCATGATAATGACATTATCATTTCCACTGACACGTCTAGTTACATAAGTAAATTCATCAGCTTCCACAAGTTTAGTGCAGCAAGTATAACAAGGAGTGCTACCACGCCAATTAGTACCCCAAGAAGGTTCAGAATCATGTTCAATACAAATATACGCATATGAATTAATTGTGTAAAAAGCGTATTGTTCAACCTTAGTAACCGAAATAGGAATATAAACTTGATATAAGGATTTATTACTTTCAAAGGCACACATCTCTATGGTTAAGCATGTCGTTGGAATATATAATTTCTTAAGGTTACAAGAATCGAAAGCGTATTTTTCAATTTTGACTAATCCATCGCTTAGATTTACTTCTTTTAAATTAGAGCAATTATAAAAACTATATTGAGGAATTGTTTTGATTGTACTAGGAATAGTGACACTAGTAATGTTAGTGTCCTCTCTAGCGAAATCCGCTCCAAGTGTTGTTACTTGCTTATCTTCAAAAACAGATGGAATTATGATTTCAGTAGCTAATTTTCCTTTTGGAGTTAAAGAAACTTGATATGTATCATCTTCATTAAGAGAAAATACAAAATTATCAATTCCCCATTTAGCGTTAACTACATTTGTGTTCGTATATGTCCAAATACCAGAATTAGGAATAACAGTGGTTTCATCTATATACCAACCTAAAAAGTCATATCCTGAGAAAGTTGGTTCCCCAAAATCATAATTATCACCATAGGTGAAGGTAATTTCTTGATCAGGTTCACCATTATTTGCTTTTACTAAAACAGTATTTTCAATTAAGTGTTCCGAGAAAATTGGTCTAGTGGAAATAGATTGAGTAATTGAAGTTAAATCTTTATCCCATCCTTCAAAAACATAATAATGAGAAGAAGTAGATGGTTTAGTTGGGGTAGTTCCAACATAAGAAGCGCTTTCTTGATAATGGACGGAATCAGNNCAGTATAAAGAAGAATATCATTATAGCTGTAGAATTTGACTGTATATTCTCTAAAAGATTCAGTAAATTGAGCAACAAAAATTGAATCGCTTGTGATGTCTGCTAAAGAACGATCCCAGCCAACAAAAGTATAGGCGATTTCATGGGAATCCGCTCTAGTTGGGGTCACTCCTTTATAGATAGCTGTGCCTCCTTCAATAACGGTGGTCTCATATAAGATTGAGTTATCATAGTTTTTGAAAGTTACTGAGTAATATGTATCAACATGTTTTTTAGTTTCACTAAATTGAGCGACACAAACTAAATCTTCAGTGATATTTGATAAAGATTGATTCCAACCAGTAAATGAATAAGTATATTCAGAAGTTTCTGGTTTATTTGGAGTTGCTCCTTTATAAGTAACGCTTTCTCCATTAGCAACATATGTCTCATATAACAAAGAACCATCATAATTTTTAAATGAAACAGTCCATTTTGTGTGAACAATGTTATATTGGGCGACACAAACTAAGTCACTATTAACGTTTTCTAAAGAATGATCCCAACCAATAAAGACATAATCATCTTTTATAGTTCCTATTCTAGAAGGAATTGCTCCTTCATAAACAGCGTCTTTACCTTTTTCAACCGTGGATTGGCTTAATAAAGAATTATCATAATTTCTAAATGTAACAGTGTAATAAGTTTTAACTTCTTTTTTAGTTTCAGTATATTGAGCGATGCACACTAAATCGCTACTAATGTCTTCTAAGGATTGGTTCCAACCTGAGAAAGTATATACATATTCGCTTGTTTCTTCTCTAGTTGGGGTATCTCCTAAATAAGAAGCATCACTACCTTCTTCAACATACGTTTCATACAAGAGATTCCCATCATAGTTTTTAAATGAAACAGTGTAATAAGTAGTTTTTGGAATAGCGGTTTCTGTATATTGAGCGTAACGAACTGTATCTCCTTGGATATTATCTAAAGACTTATCCCATCCACTAAAAGAATAAATAAATTCGTCGGTATTTGCTCTAGTTGGACTAACACCTTCATAGATTGCTGTTTTACCAGCTTCAACTGAGGATTGGCTAAGAATCGATTCATCATAATTTCTAAATGTAACAGTGTAATAAGTAGGGCCAGTATTTTTACTACATCCTGCTAATGAGAAAAGCATTAGCGCACTAAACGTCATTAAAATCGGAATTTTTTTCATAGATATATGTCCTCAATTCTGTAACAGAATCATTATACTATATCTTACGCATATAGGATTTATTTTTGATGCAGACAAGAAAAATACAAAAAAAGGAACCAATTGGTTCCTATTTTGAAGTAGCTCGAATTATAAGACTTCTTTAATACGAGCGGCTTTACCTGAACGTTTGCGGATATAAGTGATTTTGTTTCTTCTCACTTTACCTTTTCTTACAACTTCAATAGATGCAATACTTGGGGAATGTAATGGGAAGGTTCTTTCCACACCGATGCCACTTGACACCTTACGAACGGTAAACGTAGCATTAACACCGCCACCTCTTCTTTGGATAACAACACCTTGGAAAATTTGAATTCTGTGTTTGTTACCTTCGATAATGCGAACAGCGACTTTGACTTCGTCACCTGATTTGAATTCAGGAAGATCGCTTCTGAGTTGGGATGCTGTAATTTCTTCAACTAATCTGTTGTTCATTGTTACGCCTCCTATAGATAATTGTTCTCTTGGTGTTCATTCTCATTTGACAGCGGAGCACCCGTATCGTGTCTTAAAACACGCCTAGTAATAATACCATGAAATAATAGATGTGCAACAAATATTTATTAATAAAAAAGAAAATATTATATAAGTGTAAAGCAAAAATGCTTGACAGCAATAAAATATATACATTACTATAGTAAGGCAAATTTAGGAGGAAACTAAAAATGGCAGTTAAAATTAGATTAACAAGAATTGGTAGACATAAGGATCCATTCTTCCGTATCGTTGCCGCTGATAGCAGATATGCAAGAGATGGTCGTTATATTGAACAAATTGGATATTTCGATCCAGAAAAAGGTATTGAAAACGCCGTTATCGATGAAGAATTAGCCCTCAAATGGTTAGCCTTAGGTGCTACACCATCTGAAACTGTTAAAGCTATGTTCAACCGTAAAGGAATCAACGCCAAAGCAGTCGAAGCTAAAAAAGGAAAATAATCATGGACTACGAGAATATCATTCATCGCTTAATTGATAGCATAGTCGAAGATCCAAAATCAGTTCTCATTAGAGTGTCTGAAGGTACAACTTCAAAAGATGTTCTCATTATTATCGCCGCTGAAAAAAACGATACCGCTAGATTAATTGGTCACAAAGGATTAATCGCTAACGCTCTTAGAGAAGTCGTTGGTATTGCTGGTAAAAGCGAAAATAAACACGTTCATCTTAAATTCGAATCCTTTGAAGAGGAAAAAATGGGGGCCTAATCCTCCGTTTTTTGTTTATGGAATATTTAAGTCTAGGAAAAATTAGCGATTCATTTGGGATTGATGGAACGATCAAAATCTTTTCCACCACCTCAATGGGAAATAAAAGATATAAAGAAGGTTCCAAAGTCTTTTTATATAACCCACAAAATCAAGAAAGAAAAGAATTAACGGTTGTGAAATATCGTCATAATTCTCCTTTTGATTATGTGAAATTTATTGAAATAACCACTCCTGAAGAAGTTAAAGAATTAAAAGGGTGTTTTATCGAAGTCTATAAAGATAATAAAGATTTAGATAAAGATAGTTATTTCTATTCTGATTTAAGGGGTTGTAAAGTTATTAACGAAAAAGATGAAGAACTTGGTGTTGTTAAAGAAGTTGAAGAATTTCCTGCTCAAATCACTTTAAGAGTCAGCAGAAATAATAAACCAGATTTCTTTGTTCCGTTTATAAAAGAATTCATCAAAACAGTTGATATATCACATAAGAAAATCACTATTTTTGTGATAGAGGGTTTGTTATGAGAATCACGATCTTGACTTTATTCCCAGAAATGTTTGATGGATTTTTAACTAACTCAATTATCAAAAGAGCGATCTCTAAAGGTGTGGTTGAAATAAAGATTGTAGATATTAGAGATTACACTAAAGATAAATATAATCGAGTTGATTCAGCTCCAGTAGGAGGAGGGGCTGGCTTAATTATGAAATGTCAGCCAATCATCGATTCGATTAACTCCAATAAGAGCGATCTTTCTAAAATAATCATGCTTTCTCCAAGAGGAAAAACTTATAATCAAGCCAAAGCTAAGGAGTTATCACACGATAAAGATATTATCCTACTATGTGGACATTATGAGGGTATAGATGAAAGGGTCAACAAATACGTTGATGAACAAATTTCTATCGGTGACTACATTTTAACCGGTGGAGAAATTGGTTCGATGGTAATCGCCGATTCAATTATTAGACTTCTTGATGGAGCAATTACTAAAGAAAGTATAGATGAAGAATCATTTGATGATGATTTATTAGAATATCCTCAATATACGGAACCATATGATTATAATGGTGATAAAATCCCTGACATCTTATATTCTGGAAATCATGAGGCAATTAATAAATGGAGAAAAAAGAAGTCTCTTTATCTCACTAAAGAATTAAGACCAGACTTATTTGAAAAACATCAATTAACAAAGAAAGAAAAGAAACTCCTTGATGAAGGAGAAAAAGAAAAAGCGAGTTGGGAGCTCGCTGCAATTGAGAAAGGTAGAAAATTTATAAAATAATTATCTACCAAAACCTCCAAAACCACCCATTCCAGGCGGCAATTTGCCGCTTTTTCTATATTGTTCCATCTTCTTCATCATTTCTTTAGAAGACTCATATTTCTTAATTACGCGATTAACGTCACTAACTTGTTTACCACTACCATTAGCGATTCTAATCTTTCTTGAATATTGTAATATTTCAGGATTATGTCTTTCTTCAAAAGTCATCGAATTGATAATGACTTCGAAGTTTTTCATTTCTTTTTCCGCGGCTGCTTGTTGTTCAGGAGTGATCTTTGGCATCCCTGGAATTAATTTGATTAATCCACCAAGAGAGCCCATCTTTTGCACTTGTTTCATTTGATTAAGCATATCATCTAAATCAAACTTTCCACTCATCATCTTATTAGCAGCTCTTCTCGCTTCTTTTTCATCGATCTCTTCTTGAGCTTTCTCAACAAGAGTCATGACATCTCCCATTCCTAAAATACGATCCGCCATTCGATCAGCGTGGAAAATATCTAAATCACTAACTTTTTCGCCAATACCAGAGAACTTAATTGGCACTCCAGTCATATGTCTAATACTTAAAGCAGAACCACCACGAGCGTCGCCATCAAGTTTAGACATAATAATGCCCGTTAAAGATAATAAATCATTAAAAGCGTTAGCAACATTAACTGCGTCTTGTCCACTCATCGCATCAACTAACAAGAGAATCTCATCAGGAGAGACTTCTTTTTTAATTTCAGCAAGTTCATTCATCAATGCTTCATCAATTGCAATTCGACCAGCAGTATCAATAATTAAGACATCAAAATGTTCATTAAATGCCTTTTCTTTCGCTTCTTTTGCGATTTCAACAGGTGAAACATTCACTCCTTTAGAGAATAAAGGCACATCAATGGATTTAGCAATTTGAGACAATTGATCAATAGCAGCAGGACGATATACGTCAGCGGCTGCTAAAAGGACTTTCTTATGAAGTTTATTCTTCATTAAATAAGCAAGCTTACCAGCAGAAGTAGTTTTACCACTACCTTGTAAACCAACTAAAAGAATGACAGTTGGACGATTATTCTGATATTTAATCTCGTTTTCTCCACCACCTAAAAGATCTTCTAATTCGTCATGGACGATTTTTGTAATCATTTGGCTAGGGTTGAGTTTAGTTAAAACATCTTGGCCAATCGCTTTTTCTTTAACGCTAGCAATAAATTCTTTAACTACTTTATAGTTAACATCAGCTTCTAAAAGAGCGATTCTAATCTCTTTTAACATTTCATCCATATTGGATTCAGTTAATCGAGCTTGCCCTCTAAGTTTTTTAAAAATTCGAGATAATTTTTCAGTTAAATTTTCAAATGCCATATTAGAAATCCTCCAAGATACTTATTAGAATTCCTAAATCAATTTGTGATTGGATAAGTTCATTAAGTCGATTAGCTTCATTAAGCGCAGCTTCTTTCTTTTTTAAAATATTAAGACGACCTTCATAATATTCGAGCTTTTTAATCCCTTTTCTTAAAGCGTCTTCCACTGCAGCGCGAGATATCTTACGATTTTCACTAATTTCAGTAATCGATAAATCCATAAAGAAATAATCATTTAAAATGTTTCTTTGTGAATCTGGCAAAAGATTCCCATAAATATTAAATAATTTTGTATATCTAATCGTAAATTCAATCTTTTCCATACTATTTCTCAACACATAAGCCATATATATAGCTTTCTAGATCAAATTCTTTGAGGTCTTCCATTTTTTCTCCTAGACCAATAAATCTTACCGGAACTCCAAGTTCATCTCTAATCGCTAAAATGATGCCACCTTTACTAGTTCCATCCATCTTAGTAATTACTACACCTGTTAAATCAGTGACTTCGGCAAAAGCTTTAGCCTGAACAACACCATTTTGACCAGTAGTAGCATCAATGATTAAGAAAGTTTCATGTGGGGCGTTAGGAATAACTTTAGAGATAACTCTTTTCATTTTTGAGAGTTCATCCATTAAATATTGTTTTGATTGTAGTCGACCTGCAACATCGACGATTACTAAATCGACATTATCTCTTTTTGCTTTACTCATTCCTTCATAAGCAACAGAGCTAGGATCTGAATTATATTCACCTTTAACAATCTCTATATTTAAACGATCTGCCCAGATTTGAAGTTGTTCGGTTGCGCCTGCTCTAAAAGTATCTGCAGCAACCAAAAGAACGGACTTCTTACGGTCTAAATACCTTTTAGCAAGCTTCGCTATTGTTGTAGTTTTACCAACTCCATTAACACCAACAACAAGTAAAACAGTTGGACCATTTTCAACAAAACGAACATCGACAACTTGTTCACCCTTTTCCATATATTGGTTAAACATGTGGTCGATTAAGATTTCATTTATTTCTTCTGAATCAGTAATTCTTTTCGCTTTACTTTCTTCAAGAACTTCATCAATCACTTTAAGAGCGAATTTTACTCCGACATCACTTTCAATTAATATTTCTTCAAGTTCTTCAAAATATTCTTGGTTAACTTTCTTATATTTTTTTGAAAGAGTATTTAATTTAGTGGAAAAATTATGACGAGATTTCGCCATACCTTCGGAATAGGATTCAATATTTTCGGTTTTCTTTTTTGAAAACTTCTCTTTTAAAAATGATAATAGACCCATTAGACACTCCTCTTACTAAGGGCGTCTTTAGCAGCCTCTTCTTCAGCAGCCTTTTTAGATTTGCCGCTTCCTCTTCCTAAAATTAAACCATTAAATAAAACTTCAACTTCAAAAGTACGATCATGAGCAGGACCGCTTTCACCGATCAAGACATATTTAACAGCTTCTCGATACTCAGATTGAATTTCTTCTTGTAAACGTGTTTTAGCGTCCACAATATCATCAATTCCAGTATTTAAAATATCTTCGTAGAAAATATCTTTGACGACTCTATAAGTCTCTTCAATTCCTTTATCAAGATAAAGAGCGCCCATAAAGGCTTCAAAGACATCTTCTAAAATCTTATCGCTTTTATATAATTGATCCTTACTAATTGAATGGCCAATACGGATATATTCATTAATTTGATATTTACGACAGTAATTAGCAAGAGATTTAGAACACACTAAATATGACCGGAGTTTGCTCATTAAACCTTGATCCATCTCTGGATGTAAATTAAAAATTAAATCAGCAGTAACAAAACCAATTACGGAATCACCAACAAATTCAAGTCTTTCATAATCTTGATGTTTAGTGTTTTGTTCTGAATTTGCAGAAGGATGGGTTAACGCTAAAAGATATAATTCTTCACTATTAGGTTTTATATGAAATCTTGAGAAAATCGATAGGAAGTCCATTAAATTCCCTCCTTAATCTTATTTCTTAAGTCGCTTGCGACTAATTTTTTAGCAACATTTATCGCACAATACATTGAATAAGCATCCGCATTTCCATGTACTTTTACTACGACACCATTAACTCCTAAAAGCATCGCTCCACCTGTAGATTTATAATCCATTGTTTCAGTCATCTCTTTAATTCCTTTACGAACGTGGAGATAACCTAACATAGTCCATAAATTCTTTTTGAAAGCATTTTTAATAAATCCCGCCATCATCTTAGCCATTCCTTCACTACTTTTAAGGAAGACGTTACCGGTAAAACCATCAGTAACAATAACATCAGCTTCACCATTAAGAGCGTTTCTTGCTTCAATATTTCCTTTGAAAAGAGGATTATCAGCAAGTAATTTATAAGCTTGCTTACCTACTGGAGATCCTTTTCCTGGTTCAGTTCCATTAGATAATAAATAAACTTTAGGTTCTTCTACTCCTAAGATATGTTTGGAATATAAGGCTCCCATTAAGGCAAATTGTTTTAATTCTTCAGGAGAGTTTTCATTACTTGCTCCAATATCTAAAATAACAACATAATGTCCTTTAATTTTAGTAGGGAAAGGAGCAATAAAAGCTGCTCTATTAACTCCTGGAATAGTTTTAAGTAATAAAGTGGAAGAAGAAAGGAATCCTCCAGTAGAGCCACTAGATACAATCGCGTCAACCTTACCTTCTTTTGCTAATGAAACTGTCTTAAACATCGAGGAGTTCTTCATCCTCATTACTTCAAGAGGTCCAGCTTCCATAGGGACGATATCAGGAGCGTCTACAATTTCACATTTTCCTTCTAATTTAGATAATTCTTCTTTTTTTCCAACCGCGGTAATAGAAACATCAGGGTGATCTTTAAGGAAATTTAAGATTCCTTCCACCACAGGAGCGCTTCCATTATCTCCGCCTAAAGTATCAACTGCAATTTTAATCATATTAGTTAGTATAGCAAAAAATAATATCAATTAAAACCAAATAGGTTTTCTCTCTTATTAAGCTTTTATAAAATCATCTTCTTCAATCTGTTTTAAGATGTAATTAATTAAATAAGAATATTCTTTGTTATCACGATTTTTGATAATCGTTTTCGCATCGTCTCTAGCAGCGATAAAGATTTTAATATCATCAATTAAATTCAAATATCGAAAATCAGGAATTCCAGATTGTTTTAAGCCCACTAATTCTCCTGGACCACGTATTGATAAATCTTTTTCCGCGATTTCAAAGCCATCATTAGATCTTACTAAGATTTCTAGCTTGTCTTTTTCACTCATATCAGAAATCGCTAATAAGCAAACAGATTTAAAGCCATCTCTTCCGATTCTTCCTCTTAATTGGTGAAGAGAGGCCAAACCAAAAGAATTAGCATCATAAATTACCATGCAACTCGCATTTTTAACATCAATTCCAACTTCAATAACCTGAGTGGATACTAGAATATCAATATCGCCAAAAACAAAATCATTAAGAACTTTTTCTTTCTCTTCTTGTTTCATTTTTCCATGCAAAAGACCGACTTTTGCCCCAAATTTCAGTACAAATCGGGCATAAAGCTTTTCTGCCGAATATTTACCTTCTTCACTAAATTCGATCAAAGGAGCGACAACATAAGCTTTTCTACCGTTATCAATATATTTACCTACAATCTCCATTATCTTCTCATCTTCAGAATTAATAATTCTAGTCACTACATCACGTTTTACATTAGGGAATTTATATAATGTTGAGATCGATAAATCCCCATAAATAGATAAAGCTAAAGAACGAGGGATTGGAGTTGCGGACATCATTAACAGATCAGCGTGATCTCCTTTATTCATTAACGCTTTTCTTTGGTTAACTCCAAAACGATGTTGTTCATCAATGATCACTAGTCCTAAAGAAGAATAGACTACTGATTTTGTAAATAAAGCATGAGTCCCAATAATGATATCGTAATATCCTTCTTCGATATCTCGATATATTTCTTTCTTTTCACTAATAGGGGTAGAACCTACTAATAAAGCAATTTTAATTTTCGTATCTTTAAATAATTTTTTGGCGTTTTCATAATGTTGTCTAGCTAGTACTTCTGTTGGTGCCATTAAAGCGCCTTGATCGCCTCTAACGTAATTGGCGTATAACGCAATAAAAGAAACTAAAGTCTTACCAGTACCAACATCTCCTTGTAGTAATCTATACATTAAAGAAGATTGATTCATATCTTCGATAATTTCTTTAGAGGCCACTATTTGATCCTCAGTTAATTCGTATGGAAGAGAAGAAATAAAAGGAGTGCAACTTTCTAAACCGATTGGCTCTTTTTTAATTTTAGAAAGAGACTTATTGCTTTCATTAATTAATTGATTTTTTAAAGAAAAACAAAGGGCTTCTTCATATTTTAGATAACGTAAACTTTGATGGATATCATTATAGCTTCGAGGTTGATGTGCAAATTTTAATGCTTCTTCTTTATTAATTAGACGATATTTGTTCATTAATGAATATGGGACTAATGAATATATCTTTCCTTTTAATTCGTTTAAAGACTTATTTACGAGGTTTATATAATCTTTATTAGCAAAATCACGCGGTAATGTGTATAAAGGCCTAATAGCCTTATTTTTAGCGATTTTACCGCTTACTATATTTATTAAATTAATTACATTTTTCTTTTTATCAAAAACACCGATGATCGTGTAATATTCTTCAACCTTAATCATCTTTATTAAATAGGGACGATTATAGGCTATAACTTTAAAATATGTTCCCTTATCAGTTAAAACATCAAAAGAAGAAATGGAGATCTTTTTAAAAGATTTAGCTAAAGAAACATTATTTATCGCTTTCGCATAGATTGTTACTCTTTCTTTATCTTCTAAACCTCTTTCATTAGTTAAAGAATAATCATCGTATCTTCTTGGAAGATGATTTAAAACATCATAAAAAGAATAGATTCCCATCTGATAAAGAAGAGAATTTAATCTTGGAGAATGAGTGAGTTTTTCTTTCGCCATAAAATAAAAATAACAACCTTACGATTGTTATTCAACACCTATTAAGAAAGAATAGATATTTTGATGTCCTTCTTTGATATCAATATTCAAATCTGGATATTTATTTTCAATCTTCTTTTTACTTTCAAAGATATCTTCTCTAGAAACATCTTCTCCTAAGAAAATAGTAAGAAGAGCACTATCTTCGTCAATCATCTTATCAATTAAATTGAGAAGACAATCAAATTTATCTTTATCACCAGTGACGATATCTTTTTCAAAAATACCAATGAAATCATCTTTAGCGATTTTGATTCCGTTTAGTTCGCAATCTCTAATTGAGAAAGTAACTTCACCACTTTTAATTCTCTTAAGAGAATATTTCATGTTCTTAAGATTTTCTTCCGGATCACTTTCAGGATCAAAATTTAAAGCCGCGACAATTCCTTGAGGAATAGTTTTCGAAGGAATAACGAAGACGTTTCTTCCACTTTCACTAGCCAAATCAGCAGCTTGGTTAGCAGCCATAACGATATTAGAGTTATTTGGAAGAATAAAGATATTATCAGTTTTAAGTTTATTAATCGCAGAGAGGAAATCTTCACTACTTGGATTCATAGTTTGACCACCACTAACGATTAAAGTAACACCAATTTCTTTAAAATATTGAGAGATGCCACTTCCACTACTAACTGCAATAATTGCATTATGTTCATCAACGAAAGCAGGATCAACTTCTTCTAAAGAGACTTCTTCATTAACTAAATCAACATGTTCTTCAACGTGAGCACCATTTTCAAGGTTATGATGTTGCTCAGTCATATTTTCAATTTTTAATTTTATAAATTCGCCATATTGTTGAGCGTAATTCAGGATTTCACCAGGAGTTAAGGTATGAACGTGGACTTTAACGATATCTTCATCTTTAACAACCACTAAAGATTGACCATGATTATTGAGCCATTCGGTAAACCTCTTTTGGTTGAAGATCTTTTTCGCTGAATCTGGTCCTAAAGACATAATAAATTCAGTACAATACCCAAATTCTTCTTCAGCAATTGAAGCCGCAGCAGCGCTTAATGGGGCGCTACTAACATCACTATTACGAGTTACGAATTCATCTTTACTGGCTAAATACATTCCTTCGATGATTCTCACTAAACCAGTGCCACCACTATCAACGACACCAACTTCTTTTAATACAGGGAGAAGTTCAGGAGTTCTATTTAAAGATAAATTAGCTTCCTTAAGAAGGATTTCTAATGTTTTTTCAATCGACATTCCTTCTTTGACTTTTTTATTTAATGCAGCACTACTTTCTCTAATAACTGTAAGAATAGTTCCTTCTACTGGTCTCATAACTGCTTTATAAGCGGTTTCACTACCCATTTTAAAAGCAGTAGCAAGAGTTAAAGAATCAACTTCATCAATGCCTTCTAAAGCACTAGCAAAGCCTCTAAAGATTTGAGAAGTAATAACTCCAGAATTACCACGAGCCCCCATTAATAAGCCATGCGCAAAAGTTTTAGCGACAGTATAAACATCCGCACTATCTTTGAGTTCATTAATTTCATTAGCACCGCTAGTTAAAGTGAGGTTCATGTTAATACCTGTATCTCCATCAGGAACAGGGAAAACATTAAGTGCGTCGACTTCTGGATAATGATTATATAGATTATTACTAGCCGAGACTAGTAATCTTTTAAGTATTTTAGAATCAATAGTTTTCATTTTTGTTTTTTTCTTATGCAATGCATAAGATTTTACTTATAGTGTGCTCTTTTGTCAAGTTTACCTATTTGTCCTCTTCGTTAGTCTGATTGTAAAACTTCATCAAATTATAAAATTCTGGAATCACATTTCCGTAAACAATAATCACATGATTTCCATATCCACCACTGATGAGATGATATAAATCTTCTGGATCAGAAATTTTGACATTGATTTGAGTACGACAATAATCAGCAAAGGTTTCATTTTTGTCAATTTCGCCTTTAATAAATAAGATTTTTCTTAAATCAGGGAAGATCTTGCAGATTGTCACTTCTCCTAAATCTAAATCGCCTCTAATTCCAATTCCTAATCCACTTTCAAAATGAGTCATAAATTTGGTGTTTTTGACCATATTTAATGGAACGGTACAGTGAGCAAATAAAGCGCTTTCAGTCTTTAAATCAATTTTACTTGGGTTAGCTTGGAAAGATGATTTTCCTGTACCAGCTTTAATGATAAACATTGTAAGCATAGAAGGAATGTCACCTTCACAAGTACCAACAATACCTTCTTCATTAAGCATCGCTAAAGCTAAACAAGCAGTGTTTTTATATTCTTCAATTAAATCAAAGCAACGAATTGTAAATCCTTTTAAATTATATTTTTCAACAATTCTTTTAATTCCAGAATAAATTAATAAAGCACCTTCTAAATATTTGTTATCTTTGCCAAGTTTTTTAACATTAGCAAGTTTAGGAATATTATCTAAAATTCCTTTATTAATTTCTTCTTTAAGTTCATTAGTAGAAATATCCACTAAATTGATATTAAATTTTTCTTTGACCTTTTGATAATCAACAGTTGAGGCGATTAACCAATCGCTTGGTTTACCAATTACGCCTAAAGAAGCCCCATCAATTTCTCTTTGAGCGGTAAATAATTTAACCGTATCAATAATTCCATAAGCGATTTCTTTTTCACTTCCAAAGAGTAAAAAGCAATCTTCATTTTGCTTTAATAAAAAAGATTTAATCTCAAAACATGCAGGGAGTGAGTTATTTTTACAAGTTGAGATTAAAATGATTGGTCGAGGTAATTCTTTTTCGATCTTGGCGAAATATTGTTCACTGCCGCCAGTTTCGATAAATAGGACTGTCGCTTTTGCGTCTTTATCCCCTTCGACAAGTTCTAAATCTTCTTCAAAAAGTTCATTATTAATCTCGTTAATAAAGTCGTCATCTGCCTTTTTGAAATTAGCGTTTGGATCTAATGAGTTAGATAATCTAATTAAATTAATGTTCATATTATTTATTATAGTATATCACCCTTTTATTATAAATAAAAAAAGCCCGGCGGCTCGCTATTTTTGCCCGTAAGGACTATCTTCGCCACTACAGTGCTTAACTTCTGTGTTCGGTATGGGAACAGGTGTGTCCACTGCGCTATCGCCACCAGACTATTTAGAGAATCTTGTTCTCTGAAAACTAGATATTATCACATTACTCTTTCTTTTGTTAAAGTTAAACATAAATCTTACTTATGGACTCTTAATAAAAATCTTAGAAATTAAGTCCTCGTTCTATTAGTATTAGTCAGCTAAATGCCTCGCAGCACTTACACTTCTAACCTATCAACCTCCTAACTTTGGAGGGAACTTACTTCTTGCGAATGGGAAGTCTCATCTTATGGTTGGCTTCACGCTTAGATGCTTTCAGCGTTTATCCGTTCCATGGGTAGCTACCCGGCCATGCCACTGGCGTGACAACCGATATACCATTGCCATGTTCATCCCGGTCCTCTCGTACTAAGGACAAATCCATTCAAACTTCCTGCGCCCACGACAGATAGGGACCAAACTGTCTCACGACGTTTTGAACCCAGCTCGCGTACCACTTTAATTGGCGAACA